>JBBRXG010000027.1:0-29062 GCA_038248655.1 Gaiellales bacterium | reverse complement strand
CCAGCTACGGATACGAGCTGAGGGCCAGCTTCGAGGAGGCGATCGGGCCGCAGTGGGGCGAGCTCAACATCGGCCGGCTCTACCAGGTCCTCGACCGGCTGTCGCGCGATGGGCTCGTCAGCGGCACGGTCGTCCCGCAGAAGCGCCGACCCGACAAGACCGTCTACCGCCTGACGAAGGCGGGGCGAGCCGAGCTCGAGCGCTGGCTCGAGCGGCCGATCGTCCGCACGACCGGCTACCGGGATGAGTTCTTCCTGAAGCTGTTCATCGGATCGCGGTTCGGCGTCGAGCGGGTGCGCGCGCTCGTCCGAACGCAGCGGGAGGCTTACCTCGGCGAGCTCGGCGGCCTGGCAGAGCTGCGCGAGCGCCACATCGACGATCCGCTTCTGCGCCTGCTGATCGAGGCTGCCGTCCTCCATACAGAGGCGAACCTCCGTTTTCTCGAGGAGGTCGACGCCGACGCAGGCGATCTGGCACGCCAAGCCTCCACCCCAGCCAGAGAACAGGTGGACGAAGCAGACGTCGGCCGCAGGCGCTCGGCCTCGTAGCGGCTCCTCCTTTACCGGCCCTTGAACCGCGGCTCCCGCTTCTCGGAGAACGCGCGCATGCCCTCCTTCTGGTCGTCCGAGGCGAAGAGGGCGGCGAAGAGGATCGCCTCGTAGCTGAGGCCGGCGCCGAGGTCGCCCTGGAGCGCCCGGTTGGCGGCGTCCTTGGCGGCGGAGAGCGCGAGCGGGCTCTTCGCAGCGAGCGAGGCAGCCGTCTCGAGCACCGCTTCGAGCAGCTCGGCCGCCGGGTAGACGGCGCTGACCAGGCCGATCCGCAGCGCCTCGGCGGCGTCGATCGTCCGCCCGGTCAGGATCAGGTCCTTCGCGAGGGCGGGCCCGACGGCACGGGCGAGCCGCTGCGTGCCGCCCCAACCCGGGATGATCGCGAGTGAGACCTCGGGCTGGCCGAAGGTCGCCCGCTCCGACGCGTAGCGGATGTCGCAGGCGAGCGCGAGCTCGCAGCCGCCGCCGAGGGCGAACCCGTTCACCGCGGCGAGCGTCGGCTTCGGCATCGTCTCGAGGAGCCGTCCGCACTCGTGGCCGAGCGAGCCCCACGCGTGGCCTTCGAGGACGGTCATCTCCGTCATCTCCTTGATGTCGGCGCCGGCGGCGAAGGCCCGGTCGCCCGCCCCCGTCAGCACGACCACCCGCGCCGCGGTGTCGGCGGCCAGCTCGCGCAGCCGGTCGCGCAGCTCGGAGAGCGTCTCCCGGTCAAGCGCGTTGAGCGCGTCGGGACGGTCGATGGTGACGAGGGCGATGCCTCCCTCGTTCGAGACCCGAATCGCCACCGCCCGGCCCCTAGGCTCCGGCGGGAACTGCCTGCCGGAGGTAGTCGACGATCGCGCTCGTCGGCGCGCCCGGGGTGAAGACGGCTGCGACGCCGCTCTCCTTCAACTCGGCCGCGTCGGCCTCCGGGATCGTCCCGCCGACGAGCACGAGGACGTCCTCCGCCCCATTCTCGCGCAGCCCGTCGAGGATCCGCGGGACGAGCGTCATGTGCGCGCCGGAGAGGATCGAGATCCCGACCGCGTCGGCGTCCTCCTGGATCGCGGTCTCGACGATCTGCTCTGCCGTCTGGTGGAGGCCCGTGTAGATCACCTCCATACCGGCGTCCCGGAGAGCCCTGGCGATGATCTTCGCGCCGCGGTCGTGACCGTCCAGACCGGGCTTCGCGATCACCACTCGGATCATCCGCGGCATCCGGGGCGGCAGTATACGGCGATGAAGCTGAACGTCGTGGGCTGCTCTCCGGCCTGGCCGAACCCGGGGGGAGCGCACTCCGGCTACCTCGTCGAGGGACCGGGGCGCGTCCTGCTCGACTGCGGTCCCGGCGTCCTCCCGCGCCTGCGCGAGTCGGAGGGATGGCCGAAGGTCGACGCAGTCGTCATCACCCACTTCCATCTCGACCACTGGGGCGACCTCGTCCCGTGGGTGTGGGGCGCGATGTACGGGCTCGGCCGCGAGGCGCCGCAGCCGGAGCTGTGGCTCCTGCCGGGCGGCCGCGGGCACCTCGCGAGCCTGGGCGGGCGGCTCGGCTTCCCCGACATGTTCGAGCGGACATTCGTCGTCCGCGAGTACGAGGACGGCGTGCCCTTCACGGCGGGCGGGCTGACCCTGACGGCGATCCGGCTGCCGCACTACCAGCTCGAGACGTACGGCCTTCGCGTCAGCAACGAGCGCCGTACCCTCGCCTACTCCGGTGACGCCGCCCCGAGCGACCGCCTCGTGGAGCTCGCCCGGGACGCGGACCTCTTCCTCTGCGAGGCGACGCTCGCACACGGCGACCTGGACGGCGAGCCGCGGGGCCACCTCTCCGCCGAGGAGGCAGTCGCCGCCTTCCGCCGGTCAGGGGCGAAGCGGCTCCTGATCACGCATCACCCGCGAGAGCTCGAGCTCGATCCGGAGCTCGAGCTCGCGTACGACGGGCTCGAGCTCGAGGTCTAGAACACCGGCGTCTCGCGCCAGACGCCCCACACCTCGCGCAGCGTGTCGCACATCTCGCCCATCGTCACGTACGCCTTCGCCGCGTCGACGATCGGCTCCATCAGGTTGCGATTCTCGACGGCGGCCTCCTGCTTGAGCCGGACGAGGACGGCTTCGACCGCGGCCGAGTCGCGCCTCGCCCGCAGAGCCTGCACGCGCTCGACCTGCTGCTCCTCGAGCGCCGGATCGATCCGCAGGATCTCGACCAGCTCGTCCTCGTCGAGCTCGTAGCGGTTGACGCCGACGATCACGCGCCGGTCGGCCTCGACCTCGGACTGGTACCGGAACGAGGCCTCGGCGATCTCGCGCTGGAAGAAGTTCTCCTTGATCGCGGGAATCACGCCGCCGAGCTTCTCGATGCGCGCGAAGTAGTCGTACGCCTCGGCCTCGAGCCGGTTCGTCAGCTCCTCGACGAAGTAGCTTCCGCCGAGCGGATCGATCGTGCTCGTCACCCCGCTCTCGTGCGCGATCACCTGCTGGGTGCGGAGCGCGAGCCGGACCGCGTCCTCGGTCGGGAGGGCGAGCGCCTCGTCGAACGAGTTCGTGTGCAGCGACTGCGTGCCACCGAGCACGGCTGCGAGCGCCTCGAGCGCCGTGCGGACGATGTTCACATGGGGCTGCTGGGCGGTCAGCGAGACGCCCGCGGTCTGGGCGTGGAAGCGCATCAGCCACGAGCGGGGGTCGCGCGCGCCGTAGCGCTCCCTCAGCTCGCGCGCCCAGATCCGGCGGGCGGCGCGGTACTTGGCGATCTCCTCGAAGAAGTCGATGTGCGCGTTGAAGAAGAACGAGAGCCGCGGCGCGAACTGATCGACGTCCAGCCCGCGCTCGATCGCCGCGTCCACGTAGGCGAAGCCGTCGGCGAGCGTGAACGCGAGCTCCTGGCCCGCGGTCGAGCCGGCCTCGCGAATGTGGTAGCCGGAGATCGAGATCGGGTGCATGCGCGGCAGCTCGCGCGCGCAGAACTCGACCATGTCGACGACGAGCCGCATCGACGGCTCCGGCGGAAAGATGAACTCCTTCTGCGCGATGTACTCCTTGAGGATGTCGGTCTGGACCGTCCCCCGGAGCCGGTCGCGCGGGACGCCCTGCGCATCGCCGACGCAGACGTAGAACGCGAGCAGCATCGCCGCCGGGGAGTTGATCGTCATCGACGTCGAGACCTCGGCGAGCGGGATCCCGTCGAACAGCGTCTCCATGTCGTCGAGCGAGTCGATCGCCACCCCCTCGCGGCCGACCTCACCGAGCGCGCGCGCGTGGTCCGAGTCGTAGCCCATCAGGGTCGGCATGTCGAAGGCGGTCGAGAGCCCGGTCTGCCCGTGCTCGAGCAGGTATCTGAACCGCTCGTTCGTCTCCGCGGCCGTACCGAAGCCCGCGAACTGCCGCATCGTCCACAGCCGGCCGCGGTACATCGTCGGGTAGATGCCGCGTGTGAACGGCGGCGACCCGGGGTTGCCGAGCTCGCGGTCGTAGTCGATCGCGACGTTCTCGGGGGAGTAGAGGGGCTCGACGGGCAGCCCTGAGATGGTCGTGAAGAGCTCGTCGCGCTCGAGCGGGAGGGCGTCTTCGGCGCGCTTGTCCTCGGTCGTGGCCACGTCGGACTCCATTGTGCCGGATGTGTGCGCAACCGCCCGTTCCGCCCGCGGGCGCGCGCCGCTCAGTGCCGCAGGAGATACCAGGTCTCGGAGGCGGCGAGGGTGACCGCGGCGGCGGCGATCTGGACGCCGACCAGCTCGGCCGGGCGCCCGTGGAGGAGCGCGAAGGCGATCAGCTGCGCGGAGAAGACGCCGAGCAGGACGAGCGCGAACCGCGCCCGGGCGAGCGAGAGGAAGTGGTAGAGGTAGACGGTGGCGAGCGCGTACAGCGCCATCGCCAGAGAGAGCGGCCCGAGCCATGCCCCGGCGGCCGAGTAGTCGGCGCCGAAGATGCGGGTGACGAGCTCGCCGGCGAACACCCAGAGGAGCGCAGTGACGATCCCACCGAGGAGCCCGACGACCCCCAGCCCGGCGAGCAGGTGGCGTCGCTCGCGGGCCGGATCGCGGAGCACGGCGACGCGCGGGAAGAGCACGGTGGTGACGCCGATCGGGACGAGGAGGAGCGTCCGGGCGCCGACCGACGCGACCCCGTAGGAGCCCGCGACCTTCGACGCGAAGGCGAGCTTCGCGACGAGCACGTCCACGCTGGCCAGAGCGGTGAGCAGGGTCAGGCCGGTCGCCGCCGCGGCGTTCGGGAGCGTCGCGAGCCGGCGGGCGCCCGTCCGGGCGGCCGAGCGCCAGAGCTCGCGCAGGGGAAGGAGCGTGATCGCCAGCGTGAACGCCGTCGCCGCCGCGACACCTCCCATCACCGCGGCCGCCGAGCCTCCGCCCAGGCCGATGCCCACGCCCACCGCGAGCCTGGTCCCGGCGAAGGTCAGATGGGCGAGCCCGAGGACGACGAAGAGGCGCGCGCCCTGGAGCGCTCCCCACACCGCGGGAATGACGAGTGCGGCGGAGATCGTCGCGGCAGTCGCGACCGTCGCGCCGGCGTCGCCACGGCCCCCGGCGGCGAGCGCAGCGGCGCCGGCGGCGCCCAGTGCGAGGACGCCGATCGCCCAGGGGACGAGACCCCGGACGGTGTCGCGCAGGGACGCTCCGGCGTCACCCCGGCGGCCCTCTTCGAGCGCGACCGCGACCTCGCGGGCAACCACCGCCTGAAAGGCGAGCGGCGGGACGGCCGCGATCAGGGTGACGACGACGAGTGCGACGAGCAGCGAGTATTCGGCCGGGTCGAGAATGCGCGCCAGGGCGATCTGGAAGGCGGCGTTGAGCCCGTTCGCGACCACGACCGCGACCCCGACGAAGAGCCCCGGCGCAAGGAGGGCTCGCGCGGTCTGCGGAGGCGGCGCGGGCTCCATCGGGCCATTCTCGCGATCCCGGCGGCTGCGCCTACCGCGAGCCGCCGGGCTTCCAGAGCGGCTCCCCGCGACCCGAGTTGGCGCAGCGGGCGAGGATGAAGAGCAGGTCCGACAGCCGGTTCAGGTACGCGATCGCAAGCGGATTCGCGGAGCCGATCCCGAGCGCCGCGATCTCCGCTCGCCGGCAGACGGTGCGCGCCAGGTGGAGGAGGGCGGCGGCCTCGCTCCCGCCCGGGAGGACGAAGCTCTTCAGCGGCTCGAGGCGATCGTTGAACCGGTCGCAGAGCTGCTCGAGGTCGTCGATCGAGGCCTGCTCCACGCGCAGCTTCCCGTCGCCCGCCGCATACGGCACGGAGAGGTCGGCACCGAGATCGAACAGCTCGTTCTGGATCCGGGCGAGCGGCTCGCGGAGCTCGGCCGGCAGATCGCCGGCGAGCACGACGCCGAGCTGCGAGTTCAGCTCGTCGACGGCTCCGTACGCGACCACCCGAGCGTCCGTCTTCGCGACGCGCGAGCCGTCGCCGAGGCTCGTCTCGCCGGCGTCCCCCGCGCGCGTGTAGATCCGCGTCAGGCGAACCGGCTCGTCGCGCTTGCGCGCCATTACCCGGAGGCGAGCGCCTGCTCGCGCAGGCCGAGGATCGAGCGGGCGATCACCAGCCGCTGGATCTCGCTCGTGCCCTCGTAGATCTCCGTGATCTTCGCGTCGCGGTAGTACCGCTCGACCGGGAACTCCTTCGTGTAGCCGTAGCCGCCGAGGATCTGGATCGCCTCGGCCGTCTTGCGCCGGGCCATCTCCGAGGCGAACAGCTTGGCCTTGGCACCCTCCTCGGTGTGCGGCAGACCCTGTTCCTTGCACCAGGCGGCGCGGTAGACGAGCAGGCGGGCGGCGTCGATCTCGAGCGACATGTCCGCGAGCTTGTGCTGGATCGCCTGGAACTCGGCGATCGCCCTGCCGAACTGCCTGCGCTCGAGCGCGTAGGCCCGGGCGACGTCGTAGGCCGCCTGCGCGATCCCAACCGCCTGGGCGGCGATCCCGATCCGGCCCCCGTCGAGCGTCCTCATCGCGACCGCGAAGCCCTTGCCCTCCTCGTGCAGGAGCCGGTCGTCGCCGACCCTGGCGCCGTCGATCGCGATGTCCACGGTCGCGGACGAGTTCAACCCGAGCTTCTCCTCGACGCGGGTGACGGCGACGTGCTCGCCGTCGAGCAGGAAGGCGGAGACGCCGCGCGCGCCCGGCGTGCCCTGGTCGGTGCGGGCGAAGAGGAGGACGGTCCCGGCGAAGTCGCCGTTCGTGATCCACTGCTTCGTCCCCGAGATCACCCATCCGTCGCCGTCCCTCGTCGCCGAGGTGCGGAGCGACCCGGCGTCCGAGCCCGCCTCCGGCTCGGTCAGCGCGAAGGCGCCGATCTTCTCGCCGCGGGCGAGCGCCGGGACGAACTGCTCCTTCTGCTCGTCGCTGCCGAACGCGAGGATCGGCAGCGTGACCGCGCTCGTGTGCACGGCGACCGTCACCCCGACGCCCGCGTCGGCCCGCGAGAGCTCCTCGAGCACGAGGATGTACGAGAGGAAGTCGGCGCCCGCCCCGCCGAGCTCCTCGGGCACGCAGACGCCCATCAGCCCGAGCTCGCCGAGCTTCCCGAGCAGCTCGCGGGGGAACGCGTGCGCCCGGTCCCACGCGGATGCGTTCGGCTCGATCTCGGCCTCGGCGACCTCGCGCGCGAGCGCCTGGACCTCGCGCTGCTCGGCAGTGAGCGAGAAATCCATCGGCCGCGAACCTTAACGGGCGCATGACCGTCCGATGCCGATCCTCGCTCGCCGGGAGGCTGTTCCCCCCCGTGAAGCGGAGCAACGCAGCCCGCAGGGCCGCGGCGAAGCGTCAGTACGTGTAGAAGCCCTCGCCGCTCTTGCGCCCGAGCCGGCCGGCCGCGACGTGCTCTCGGAGAAGGGGCGCCGGCGCGTAGCGCTCGTCGCCGAGGCCGGCGTGCAGCACCTCCATGATCGCCACGCACGTGTCGAGACCGATCAGGTCGGCGAGCGCGAGCGGGCCGATCGGGTGGTTGAAGCCGAGCCTGGCGATCGTGTCGATCGCCTCCGGCTCCGCCACCCCGTCCGCGAGCGCCCGCACCGCCTCGTTGACGAACGGCATCAGGATCCGGTTCGAGACGAACCCGGGGAAATCGTTCGCCTCGGCGGGCGTCTTCCCCAGGTCGCGCGCGAGCTCGACGACCGCCGCGGCCGTCTGGTCGGAGGTCGCCGCTCCCCGCACGACCTCGACGAGCGACATCACCGGCACCGGGTTGAAGAAATGCATCCCGATCACGCGGTCGGGCCGGCCGGTGGCGTCGGCGAGCGTCGAGATCGGGATCGACGAGGTGTTCGAGGCGAGGATCGCCTCGGCCGGCAGCACGCCGTCCGCCCGCCGGAAGATCTCGGTCTTGACGGCGGTATCCTCGACGACCGCCTCCACCATCAGGTCCGCCGAGACGAGATCGTCGACCGCGCTCACGCGACCGAGCACGTCCTCGGGGTCCGCGCCACCCTTCGCGGCCAGCTTCGCCAGGCTGGTCCCCATCACCTCGAGCCCGCGCTCGACCGCGCCGGGCGCGGCGTCGTACAGGGAGACCCGACGGCCGGAGGAGGCGACGACCTGCGCGATCCCGCCGCCCATCTGACCGGCGCCGACGACGAGAACGTGCTCGAAGGCCATGGGGGAGAGCGTAACGCTCCCACACTCGATATCGTTTTCGTACTGATGATCAGTGCAGATCTGCTCAAAGAGGCACGCCTCCGGGCCGACTGACCCAGGCCGAGCTGGGCCGGCGAGTGAAGCGGTCGCAGTCGCAGATCGCCCGCTGGGAGCGGGGCGACGTTAGGCCGAGCCTGGAGACGTTGCGCGAGCTGATCCGGGCCTGCGGCCTCGAGCTCTGGTTCCGGATGGCGAACTACGACGACTCGTACGTGCCGGACATTGCGGAGAACTTGCGGCTGACGCCCGCCGAGCGTGTCACCCGTGCCGCGGCCTGGGTCAACGCACTCAGACCGTGGGAGGCCGCGCTCGAGGTTGCGCGACGTGGCTGAGCCCCTCTTCGATCCGCTGCGGATTCTTCGCACCCTTCAGAAGCACGAGGTCGTCTTCGTCGTCGTCGGGGTGATGGCCGCCGTCGCCCAGGGTTCGCCAATACCCACGCGTGGCCTCGACGTGACGCCGTCGCGCGAGCCAGACAACTACGAGCGGCTCGCTGCTGCGCTCCGCGTGCTCGACGCCAAGCTCCGAGCCCCGGACGGCAGCGGGCTCGAGTTCCCGATCGAGCCACGGTACCTCGCCGGCAACGACGCGTGGACGCTCGTTACCCGCGCCGGCGTCCTCGACCTCGTCTACACGCCTGCAGGAACGCGCGGCTTCGACGACCTGCGCCGGAACGCGATCGAGCTCGATCTGGGAACGGGAACACCGGTGCTGGTGGCATCGCTGATCGACGTGATTCGGATGAAGGAAGCATCTGCTCGCCCGAAGGACGAAGCGGCCCTCCCCGCTCTCCGCCAGACGCTCGAGGTGATCCGCGAACGCGAGCGACCCTAGACGATTGATCGATCATCGACCAATCGTCTGGCTGAAGCCGGAATTCGAGATCTCAGGGGCAACGCACAAGCGCTACGGCAGCGTTCGCCGCCGCCATGTCGAGTCACATCACCTGCTAGATGATTGATCGGTGAAGTTCCGATCAATCATCTAGACCTCGATCAGCAGCGCATCCCCCTGCCCTCCGCCCGAGCAGATCGCAGCGAGCCCGAGCCCGCCGCCCTGCCGGCGGAGCTCGTAGATCAACGTCGTCAGGATGCGCGCCCCGGAAGCGCCGATCGGGTGGCCGAGCGCGACCGCGCCGCCGTTCACGTTCACCTGCTCGGGGTCGGCGTCGAGCATGCGCACGGAGTTGAGTGCGACCGAGCAGAAGGCCTCGTTCACCTCGACGCGCTTCACGTCGCCGATCGACTTCCCCGCCCGGTCGAGCGCGACCTTGCCCGCCCCGGCGGGCGTCCGCGCCAGGTACGCGAACTCGTCGGCGACGTAGCCCTGCGCGACGATCGTCGCGAGCACCTCGAGGTCGCGCTCCCGCGCGAACTCGTCGCTCGTTACGACCAGCGCCCCGGCGCCGTCGTTGACCGCCGGGGCGTTGCCCGCGGTCGTCGTCCCCTCCGGGTCGAACACGGGCGGCAGCCGGGCGAGCTTCTCGAGCGAGGTTTCTCGGCGGGGGCCCTCGTCGACCGCGACCTCGCCGACGGGGACGATCTCGTCCGCGAACCTTCCCTCGTCGATCGCCGCCACGGCCCGCCGGTGGGAGCGCAGCGCCCACTCGTCCTGCTCCTCGCGGGCGATTCCGAGCTCGCGCGAGACGAACGACGCCTGCTCGACCATGTGCCGGCCGTCGAAGCTCGACGTGAGTCCGTCGTGCACCATCAGGTCGATCAGGGCGCCGTCGCCGAGCTTGTAGCCGAACCGCGCCTTCGGCAGCGCGTAGGGGGCGCTCGACATCGACTCCATCCCGCCCGCGACGATCACGCTGTGATCGCCCGACCGGATCATCGCGTCGGCGATCTCGACCGCGCGGATGCTCGAGGCGCACACCTTGTTGACCGTGTCCGCAGGCACGTCGATCGGCAACCCGGCGCCCACCGCCGCCTGCCGCGCGGGCGCCTGCCCGGCGCCGCCCTGGAGCACCTGGCCCATCGTCACGTACTCGACCTCGTCGTCGCCGACGTCGATCCGGTCGAGCGCCGCCCTGATCGCGATCGCGCCGAGCTCGGTCGCGGCGTGGCCTGCGAGCCCGCCGCCGAGCTTGCCGAACGGCGTGCGAACGGCCGAGACGATGACGGA
This sequence comes from Gaiellales bacterium, assembly GCA_038248655.1. GTDB lineage: Bacteria > Actinomycetota > Thermoleophilia > Gaiellales > Gaiellaceae > DATBLE01. The sequence goes on along the minus strand of JBBRXG010000027.1, from coordinate 18,771 downwards.
ACGTGGCACGCCTGCAATCTAGCGTCACCCACGAGCGGGTCGACGGCGCCGGTCCGCCGGTAGACTTCGACGAGATGAGCTCCGCGTCCCGCACCTGGGCCTGGTTCCGGCGCCACGAGCGGAGCGGTAGCCTGGCCTGACCGACGATCCATCCGTCCCGTTCGTAGACCTTCCAGCCGGAGGGTCTTTTTCGTGCGCATGAACTACACGACCGTCATCCCCACCGACCTGATCACGCCGCTCGGCGCCTACGCCCGCATCCGCGACGCGGGTGACGCGGCCTTCCTGCTCGAGTCGGTGGAGCGCGGCCGGCTCGGCCGCTACTCCTTCGTCGGTTGCGGCGCGCGCGTGGTCGACCTCGAGGAGGCGGAGGCGATGGACGCTCCCGTCGTCGGCTACCTCGCCTACGACCACGCGGCCGTGCTCGAGCCGACGGTGTCGCTGCCCGCCCGCGGGCCGTCGCTGCCGCAGAGCCGGTTCGTCGTCGCCGACACGCTGCTCCGCTTCGATCACGCCTCGGGACTCGCGCAGGTGCTATGCGGCGACCCCGAGGAGCTGCGTACGCGGCTGGACGCGCCCCATGGCGAGCTTCCCCGCTCCGGCGGCAGCCGGGGGCCGACCCGCCGCCAGCCTGGCCGCTTCGAGTACGAGCGTGCGGTGGTAGCGGCCAAGGGGCACATCCGCGCCGGCGACGCCTTTCAGATCGTCCTCTCCCAGCGCGCCGAGCGACCGACCTCCGCGAGCGCGCTGGAGCTGTACCGGTCGTTGCGGCGGGTCAACCCCTCCCCCTACCTCTTCCTGCTCGAGCTCGGCGATCTCGCCCTCATCGGCTCGTCGCCGGAGACGCTCGTCAAGGCCGAGGGGCGGCGGGCGAGCCTGAACCCGATCGCGGGGACGACCCATGCGGGGCCGGGCTACGCAGAACGGCTGCTCGCATCCGAGAAGGATCGGGCGGAGCACGTGATGCTCGTCGACCTCGGGCGCAACGACCTCTCGCGCGTATGCCGTCCCGGCACGGTTCACGTCGAGCGGTACATGGAGCCCGAGCGCTTCTCGCACGTCGCCCACCTCGTCTCCGAGGTCGTCGGCGACCTGCAGGACGACGTCGGCCCGTTCGACCTCCTGCGCGCGTGCTTCCCCGCCGGCACCGTCTCGGGGGCGCCGAAGGTGCGGGCGATGCAGCTGATCAGCGAGCTCGAGGGATACCGGCGCGGGCCGTACGCCGGGGCGGTCGGCTACGCCCTCCCCGGCGGCGACCTCGACACGTGCATCGCGATCCGGACGATCGTCCTCCACGAGGGAGTTGCCCACCTGCAGGCAGGAGCGGGAATCGTCGCCGACTCCGACCCGCACGACGAGCACGACGAGTGCCTGCGCAAGCTCGCGGCGCTCGAAACGGCGATTACGCTGGCGGAGACAGCGCGGTGATCCTCCTCGTCGACAACTACGACTCGTTCACCTACAACCTGGTCCACCTGTTCCAGGAGCTGGGCGCCGAGGTGGTCGTGTGGCGGAACGACGAGATCGATGCCGGCGCCGCCGCGCGGCTGGCGCCCTCACACCTGGTCGTCTCGCCGGGGCCGGGCAGGCCGGGCGAGTCGGGAGCAACGGTCGAGATCGTCCGCCGGCTCGCACCGACCACGCCGACGCTCGGGGTCTGCCTCGGGCACCAGGCGATCGTCGAGGCCTTCGGCGGCGAGATCGGATCGGCGCAGCGGCTCGTGCACGGCAAGGCCGGCGCGATCTCGCACGACGGCTCGGGGATCTTCGCCGGCTTGCCGCAGGGGTTCGAAGCCGCCCGCTACCACTCGCTCGCCGCTACGCGCGTCCCGCAGGAGCTGGAGATCTCGGCGACGACGGGGGACGGCGAGGTGATGGCGGTGCGCCACCGCACGCTGCCCGTCGACGGGGTCCAGTTCCACCCCGAGTCGGTGCTGACGCCCGACGGACCGCTCTTGTGCCGCAACTTTCTGACCGGCCGGTGATCCAGCGAGCCCTCGCGGAGCTGCTCGAGGGGCGCGAGCTCTCGCGCCGGGACGCTCGCGAGGCGATGGGCTCGATCATGACCGGCGAGGCGACGCCGGGGCAGATCGGCGGGTTCCTCGTCGCCCTGCGGATCAAGGGCGAGACGCCGGACGAGATCGCGGGGTTCGCGGAGGCGATCCGCAGCCACGTCCTTCCGGTCCGGCCGCGACGGGACGATCTGGTCGACACCGCCGGAACCGGCGGCGACGGACAGGCGACGATCAACATCTAGACCGCGGCCGCGCTCCTCGCCTCGGCGGCCGGGGCGGCCGTCGCCAAGCACGGCAACAGAGCCGTCTCCTCGGCCTGCGGCTCCGCGGACGTGCTCGAGGCGCTCGGCTTCGCGCTCGAGGCGCCGGCCGAGCGGATCGGTCGCTCGATCGACGAGCTCGGGTTCGGCTTTCTGTTCGCACCCACGCACCACCCCGGCTTCCGTCACGCTGCACCCGTGCGCCGCGAGCTCGCGACGAGAACGGTCTTCAACGTGCTCGGCCCGCTGACGAACCCGGCGGGCGCACGGGCGCAGATCGTCGGCGTCTACGACCCGTCGCTCGTGCGCACGATCGCCGAGGTGCTCGCCCGCCTCGGAGCCCGCCGGGCCTTCGTCGTCCACGGTGCGTTCGGCGTCGACGAGCTCTCGCCGGCCGGACCCAACCTCGTGTGTGAGGTCGTCGACGGCGACGTGCACGAGCGCGAGGTCGACCCGCTCGAGCTCGGCGTCCGGCGCTGCGCGCCCGAGGAGCTGCGCGGAGGCACCCCGGCAGAGAACGCCGCCGCGCTGCGCGCGATCTTCTCCGGCGAGGATCGGGGCGGGCGTCGGGACGCCGTCCTCCTCAACGCAGCCGGTGCGATCGCCGCCGGAGGGCACGCGGACGACCTCCGGGACGGGCTCGAGCTCGCCCGCTCGGCACTCGACTCGGGGGCAGCGGTCGAGCGCCTCGACGCCCTGATCGCCTTCTCGCACGATGGGTAGGTTCCGCGACGCGCTCGCCCGGCCCGGTCTCGCCGCGGTCGCCGAGATCAAGCGGCGCTCCCCGTCAGCGGGCGACCTGCGGCCCGACGCCGACCCCGGAGCGCTCGCTGCGGCCTTCGAGGCGGCTGGCGCGGCGGCGGTCTCGGTGCTCGTCGACGAGCGCTTCGCCGGAACGCTCGACGACCTGCGGGCGGCGCGCTCGGCAGCAGGCGTGCCGCTCCTCGCGAAGGGCTTCTTCCGCGACGACGCCGAGCTCGACGAGCTGAAGGAGGCCGGCGCGGACGCGGCGCTCCTGATCCTGCGCGACCTGGACGACCGTGAGGCGGCACGGCTGCTCCAGCACGCGGCGCGGATCGGTCTCGATGCGCTCGTCGAGGCACACGACCGCGCCGAGCTCCTGCGTGCGGTCGAGCTGGCCGCCGACCCGATCGGAATCAACGCCCGCGACCTGTCGTCGTTCGCAATCGACCGGAGCGCCCAGCTCGCGCTCGTCGCACAGGCTCCGCGCGACCGCGTCGTGATCGCGGAGAGCGCGATCCACTCGCGCGCGCAGGGCGCCGCGGCCGAGCTCGCCGGCGCCGACGCTGTGCTCGTCGGCACGGCGCTGATGCGGGCACCCGACCCCGCCGGTCGGCTCCGCGAGCTGGTCTCGCGCCCGCTCGTCAAGGTCTGCGGGCTGACCCGAGAGGAGGACGTCGCGGTCGCCGCCAACGCCGGCGCCGACCTGTGCGGCTTCATCTTCGAGCCGGCGAGCCCGCGCGCAGCCGAGGACGTGTTGCCGGTTCCGGACACGGCGCTGTCGATTGCGGTGTTCGTCGGCGAGCCGGGCGACGTCGAGGCCGATCTCGTTCAGCTCTACGAGCGGGAGGACGGCCGCGTGCGCGGCCGCGACGCCGTGCTGCTTCGCGAGGGCGAGCAGGTCGCCTCGGTCGTCGATCTGCCCTGGGAGGCCGACGACCCTTTCCACCTCGAGCGCGCACGCTCGACGCCCGGGCGGGTCGTTCTCGCAGGCGGTCTCGGCCCCGAGAACGTGCGCGCGGCGATCGAGGCGCTCTCGCCCTGGGCGGTCGACGCGAGCTCGAGCCTCGAGTCGAGCCCCGGCGTGAAGGATCATGCGCGGGTGCGCGCGTTCGTGGCAGCGGCGCGATGAGCCGGATCGGACATGTCAGGGGTCTGACCCCGGACGCGTCCCGAACGGCCGGTGGCTCGTTCGTCGAACGATGCAACCATGCGGTGGGGGTCCGAACCGAACATGGCCGGGGTCTGACCCCGGCCACGGCGGAAAGAGACGGCCGGCATTGAGCTACGGCGAGTACGGAGGGAGGTACGTCCCCGAGACGCTGATCCCGGCGCTCGACGGGCTCGAGGCCGGCTGGCAGGAAGCACGGGGCGACCCCGGATTCGCGGCAGAGCTCGACCGCCTCGGCCGCGACTACGGCGGGCGACCGACGCCGCTGACGCTCGCGGAGCGGTTCGCGCCGGGCAAGCGCCTGTACCTGAAACGCGAGGATCTCCTCCACACCGGCGCGCACAAGCTGAACAACGCCCTCGGCCAGGCGGTGCTCGCGCAGCGGCTCGGAAAGCGGCGGATCGTCGCCGAGACCGGGGCGGGCCAGCACGGGGTAGCGACGGCTACGGTCTGCGCCCGCTTCGGGCTGGACTGCGTCGTCTACATGGGCGCCGAGGACATGCGCCGCCAGCGGCCGAACGTCGAGCGCATGGGCCTGCTCGGTGCGACCGTCCAGCCGGTCGAGTTCGGGACGAAAACGCTGAAGGAGGCGACGAGCGAGGCGATCCGCGACTGGATCACGAACGTCGAGACGACGCACTACCTGATCGGCTCCTGCGTCGGCCCCGAGCCGTACCCGGAGATCGTCCGCGAGCTCCAGGCGGTGATCGGCCGCGAGACGCGTGTGCAGGTGCTGGACGCCGAGGGGCGGCTTCCGGACGCGGCGATCGCGTGCGTCGGCGGCGGCTCGAACGCGATCGGGATGTTCGCCGGATTCCTCGAGGACGGGGCCGTCCGCCTGTACGGCGTCGAGGCGGCCGGCGCCGCCAGCCTCGTCAGCGGTCGGGCCGGCGTCCTCCACGGCGCGCGCTCGTCGCTCCTCGCCGACGAGGACGGCCAGATCGTCGATGCCCACTCGATCTCGGCTGGGCTCGACTATCCGGGGGTCGGGCCCGAGCACGCCTACCTGCGCGACACCGGCCGCGTCGAGTACCTGACCGCGACCGACGAGGACGCGCTCGCCGCCTTCCGCCGCCTGGCGGAGACGGAGGGGATCATCCCGGCGCTCGAGCCGGCCCACGCGCTCGCGCGCGCTCCCGAGCTGAAAGGCGAAGTGGTCGTCGTCTGTCTCTCCGGCCGCGGCGACAAGGACCTCGACGAGGCGCTCGCCCATCTGGTATGATTTATACGTTTCCGAATAAACGTATAGACGTTTAGAGACATGGCCAGCCGAGCCGAACATGCCGAGCTGCTGATGGTGAAGCTCTCGCCGAAGCTGAAGCGTCGGCTCAAGCGCGCCGCTGCGGCCCAGCGCACCGACATGAGCAAGCTGACCAGGGAGGCGATCGAGGAGCACCTCGACCGGCTCGATCGCATGAGCCGAGGAGAGCGGCTGGTCGAGCGGCTGCGCGGCACGGGGACGAGCGGCATGACCAGCGATGAGATCATGGCGCTGACCCGCGGCGACGATTGAGCCCGAGCGCCGTCCTCGTCGACTCGAACGTCCTGCTCGACATCATCATGGAGGATCCGGTGTGGTTGGACTGGTCCGGGGGGAAGCTCGCCGAGATCGGCGACATCGCGCCGCTCGCAATCAATCCCATCGTCTACGCCGAGGTCTCTGCCGGCTTCGACCGCGCCGAAGAGGCGGACGAGCGCTTGCCGGAGCGTGACTATGCGCGTCTCCCGCTTCCGTGGCCGGCGGCATTCCTTGCCGGCCAGGCCTTCGTCGCTTACCGTCGTGCCGGTGGAGAGCGCCGCTCACCCCTGCCCGACTTCTACATTGGAGCGCACGCCTTGGTCGACAATCTGCCGCTCCTGACGCGCGATCCGTCCCGCTACCGGACGTACTTCCCGAAGCTCGACCTGATCGCTCCGTGAAAGCGCTCGTCATCTACCTGATGGCCGGGCGCGAAGCGCCCGACCTCGCCGCCGCCGCCGAGGCGGGCGGCGCGGACATCGTCGAGATCGGCTTCCCGTTCTCTGACCCGCTCGCGGACGGGCCGGTGATCCGACGCGCCGCCGAGCGCGCCCTCGGGGAAGGCATGCGCACGCGCGCCTGCCTCGAGTGCCTGGCCGAGACCCGCGCCCGCGTGCAGGTGCCACTCGTGCCGATGACCTACTCGTCACTGCTCGAGGCGTACGGCTGGGAGCGCTTCGCCGACGACGCGCGCACCGCCGGCGCGACGAGCCTGATCGTCGCCGACCTGCCCGCCGGCGACCGAACGGAGTTGCGCCGGATCCAGCTCGTCGCCCCGACCTCGACCGACGAGCGCCTCGCACTGGCCGCCGCCGAGACCGACGGCTGGCTGTACCTGGTCACGCTGACCGGAACGACTGGCGCCAGGTCCGAGCTCTCGCCCGCGCTCGCCGGGCTGGTCGAACGCGTGCGGCAGGCGACCGACAAGCCGCTCTATGCCGGGTTCGGCATCTCGACGCCCGAGCACGCGCGGGCGGCGGCCGCGCTCGCGGACGGGATCGTCGTCGGCTCCCGTGCGCTCGAGGTCGCTGAAGGCGGCCCGCGCGCGCTGGCGGACTACGTGCGTGCGCTCCGGGCTGCGCTCGACGCGGGCTAGGCTGCGGCGTGTGAAGGAGCACGGTCCCGAGACCTACGGCGATCGCATCGCCGACGTCTACGACGACTGGTACGGCGACGCGGCGTTTCTCGAGACCGAGGCGAGTGTCGATCTGCTCGCCGGGCCAGGGCCGGCACTCGAGCTCGCGATCGGCACGGGCCGGGTGGCGCTCCCGCTCGCGGCGCGCGGCGTCGAGGTGCACGGCGTGGACGCCTCCGAGCGGATGGTCGCGAAGCTCCGCGAGAAGCCCGGCGGGATCCGTATCCCCGTGACGATGGGCGACTTCGCCGACGTCCCGGTCGACGGCGAGTTCCCGCTGATTTACATCGTCTTCAACTCCTTCTTCGCGCTGCCGTCGCAGGACGAGCAGGTCCGCTGCTTCGAGAACATCGCGTCGCACCTCACGCCCGACGGCCTCTTCGTGATGAGCGCCTTCGTGCCCGACCCGGCGCGGTTCGGCGGCGGGCGTGTCTCCGTCTCGCGCATCGAGGACGACCTCGTCCAACTCGACACCACCAGGCTGGATCCCGTCGCCCAGGTCAGCCACTCACAACACGTCGTGCTGACCCCGGAGGGAGTGCGCCTGTACCCCGTCAACGTTCGCTGGGCCTACCCGCCGGAGCTCGACCTGATTGCCCGCCTCGCCGGTCTCAGGCTGCGCGACCGCTGGAGCAGCTGGAAACGCGAGGCGTTCACGGGCGAGAGCGTGCAGCACGTCTCCGTCTACGGGCGGTGAACGACGCCGTTCGCGTCGCGTGCGTTCAGGCCGAGCCGGCGATCCTCGATCGGGCCAAGACGCTCGAGAAGGTCGCCGTCCTGACCGCCGAGGCGAGGGCCGAAGGGGCTCAGCTGGTCGTCTTCCCCGAGACGTTCGTCCCCGCCTACCCGAGCTCGGCCTGGGCGAAGTTCCTCGCCGGCTGGGCCGACCCGCGCGCCAAGGGGGCGTTCGCGATGCTGGCCCGGGAGTCCGTCGACGTCCCCGGCCCCGACTGCGACCGCCTCGGCGAGATCGCCCGCGAGCACGAGGTCTGGCTGGTCACCGGGGTGAACGAGCGCGACCCTTCCCGGCCGGGGACGCTGTACAACTCCCTCCTCTACCACGGGCCGGACGGGCGCCTCGCCCTCCACCACCGCAAGCTCGTCCCGACGAACCACGAGCGTCTCGTCTGGGGCCAGGGCGACGGCGGCGGCCTGCGGGCGCTTCCGACGCCGATCGGCCGGATCGGCGGCCTGATCTGCTGGGAGAACTACATGCCGCTCGCGCGGTTCGCGCTGTACGAGTCGGGCGTCGAGATCTACATCGCCTCGACCGCCGACGACGGTGACGCCTGGCAGTCGACCCTCGTCCACATCGCCCGCGAGTCGCGTGCGTTCGTCGTCAGCCCGTGCCACTTCCAGCGCGGCGCCTCCTATCCGGCCAGCTTCCCCCTTCGCGAGGAGATCGCCTCGATCGAGACCCTCGGCCGCGGCGGCTCGGCGATCCTCGGTCCGGACGGCTCCTACCTCGCCGGCCCCCTGTACGGCGAGGAGGGGATCCTGTACGCCGATCTCGACCCGGAGCGGCTGTACGAGGAGCGGCAGCGCTTCGACGCCGCCGGCCACTACAGCCGGCCAGACGTCCTTCGGCTGCGCGTCACGCCCACCGGTCCCAGTGCACCATCGACCGAAGCGGCGCCCGCACCGCCGGCTTGAAGTCCGTGCCGATCGTGTACGCGACCGGGATCAGCGCAGCCTGCATCACCTCGTCGTAGGGGATCCCGAGGAGCTCGGCCGCCTCCTGCTCGTGGGCGAGGTGGAACGACGTCCAGACCGTGCCGAGCCCGCGCGCGCGGGCGGCGAGCATGAAGCTCCACGCCGCCGGCATGATCGAGCCCCACCTCGACGCCTGGGCGAAGGCGCCCTTTCCGTCGGTCCGCCCCTCGATGCAGGGAATCACGTGGACGGGCACCTCATGGAGGTGGTCGCGGAGGTGGAAGACGCCACCGAGGACCCGGCCCATCATTCCGGGGATCTCCGCCGGCGCGTCGACTCCGGCCAGGTATTTCTCGCCACCCCGCCGCCACAGCTCGGCAAGGCCCGCCCGGAGATCCGGGTCGGTCACGACCACGAAGTGCCAGTCCTGCCTGTAGCTTCCGGTCGGGGCCTGCTGGGCGAGCGCCAGGCACTCCTCGAGCACCTCGCGCTCGACCGGCCGCGTCAGGTCGAGGCGCTTCCGCACCGCGCGGGTCGTCGTCAAGAGCTCGTCCGGCGTCAGCTCGAGCACGAGCGGATCATGTCATCCCGACCGGTGCTTCAGCTCCGTTTCGCGCCGCTGCCCTTCGGCGAGCGTGATCTCGCCGGAGCAGACCTTGCGGTTCAGCTCGTTCTCGATCCGATCGACCTCCTCGGCGTGCGGCCTCGGCTCGGGCCAGAGGTTGCGCGGGTCGGTCGGGTGACCGCCGAGCTCGAGGCTGACCAGGTGGTCCTCCTGGTAGCCGGCAGGGTCGCCGCCGACGCCGTACGCGCGCATCTGCCTCAGCTTCAGCTCGTTGGTGTAGGAGACCGGTGGACGAACGGTCCTGGTCCAGCCCGACTTGCAGATCGTGTCCGCGATCGTCGCCTGCGTGACCTCGGGGTTGAGCACGCCGGGCGTTCGGATCGGGTCGGCGACGAGCACCGGTCGCGTCGCCTTCGAGCCCTGCCAGAGGAGCGCCAGACCCGCGAGCAGGGCGAGGACGGCGAGAACGGTCGTGATCCTCGGCATCCACCCAGGGTGCGCGGCGCCAGCCCGCTCTCGCATCGGCTGTGGGCGAGGTCTTGCGGTTTCGTCACGCCCGGGTCAGCTGAAGAGGGTCAGCTCGGGCTCGCGCTCGCCGCGGAGCACGCCCAGGTCGACCTCGACGCAGCGGAGCCCGCGTGACTCCGCCAGCGTCAGCGCCTGCGGCCGGAAGCGCGTCGCCGCGAGCACGCCGCGGCACTCTGCCCTGGTCGGATCGAGGCGGATCCGCTCCAGGTAGCGGGCGAGCTGCTCGACCGCCTCGATCCCGGCGATCCGCTTCACCTCGACCGCGACCCACCCGTCGTCTTCGTCGCGACACATCAGGTCGACCGGCCCGATGTCGGTCGGCCACTCGCGCCGCACGAGCCGGAGCTCGTCGCCGAGGGCCGCCGGCTGCGCGGCGAGCACCTCCTGGAGGTCGCGCTCGACGCCGTCCTTCTCGAGGCCAGCCGCCTCTCCCATCTCGTGCGAGACGTCGCTCAGCACCTCGACGAGGCGGATCTCGAGGCAATCCTCAGTCTTCCCCGCCCGCTTGCGGACGAGCAGCAGGTCGCCCTCCTCTTCGATCGAGGTCGGCGGCGTCATCCAGTTCAGCGGCTTTACCTTGGGCCCCCCGTTGTCCGACCAGACCATCACCGTGCCGTCCGCCTTGATCATCACGAGGCGTGTGGACTCGGCCAGGCGGGCGCTGAGCCGGCCGGTGTAGGCGACCTCGCAGCGAGCCACGATCAGACGCACGAGCGGCACCGTACTGTCCGTTTCGGACAGTTCTCGATTCCCGAGACCGGGCTACGCTGTCGCACATGCAGGTGAGCGTCCGAGAGTTGCGGAACAACACGAGCGACGTCGTCGCCGCCGTCCGGGACGGGCGAGCCTGTCACGCTCACGAGCAATGGCGAGCCCATCGCGGATATCGTTCCGCACCGCCGACGCACGCGCTGGCTCCCCGGCGAGTGGCTCCGGGCGCAGCTCCAGGATCGCCAGGCGGATCCTGCTCTGCGCCGTGATCTCGAGCCTCTGGCCGGCGGCACGATCGACGAGCTATGACACGCGCACTCGCCGACACGTCGGTCTTCATCGCGCGAGAAGACACGCGGCCGCTCGGCGAGCTTCCCCTGGAGCTCGCGGTGTCGGTCGTCACGATCGGAGCGCTCGAGCTCGGCGTGCTCACGGCCGGAGACCCCGCGACGCGCGCCCGTCGCGCCGACACGCTCGCGCTCGCCCGCGCTGCCGACCCGATTCCAGTGAGCGAGGCCGTGATGAGCGCGTTCGCGCGGCTGGTGTACGACTGCCGTCGTGTCGGACAGCACCCTCGCGTTCTCGATGCGCTGATTGCAGCCACGCGTGTCGAGCACGGAGTCCCGGTTGTCACGCACGATGAGGAGTTCGCCGCGATGGCAAACGCTCACCCTGCGCTCGCCGTCGTCCCGGTTTGACCAGCCGAACGGCTACGCCCCGCAGTTCAGGGGCTTGAAACCTCCCGCGTCGGCGTGAACCAGCACGGATCCGTCCGACTTCAGGATCAGCAGGCGCGTCGACTCGGGCACCACCGCGTTCAGCCGCCCCGCGTAGCGGACCTCGCAGCGGGCGACGATCAGGCGCACGGCGCGCGGGACCGTATCGTCCAGTTCGGACAGCGCAGGTAGAACTGCGCCGATGGAGCCGGTTCCTCTACGCGGCCGCCCGGGGACGAAAGAGCTGCCGTTGACCAACAAGCGGGCGGTCGGAGGTCCGATCGCGCTCGGCCTCCTCGCCTCCTACGTCGCGGTCGCCCTCGCCGGCTGGCTGGCCGCCTCGATCGCTCTGCTCGTTGCGGCACCCGACCTCGCCGCGGGCGATCCACTCGCGCACGCCCCCGTGCTCGCCACGCACCTGTTCGGGCTCGGGCTGCTCGCCTTCGCGGTCACGGGCGCGGTCTTCCACCTGGTGCCGGTCATGCTGCGCAACGACACGCGCCACCCCGGGCGGTTGAAGGCGGCCCTCCCCCTGCTGGCGGGCGGCTTCCTGCTCGCGCCGGGCATCGCCTTCGACCTGAAGGGCCTCGTCTGGTCGGGCGCGGGGCTGGTCGGGGCGGGACTGATCCTCGTCCTCGGCGAACTCCTCGGGCTCGTCGTCCACGCACCACGCGGGCGGACGCTCGTCGCCAGCCGCACCGGCGTCGCACTCTCGAGCCTCCACGTCGCGTCCGCGTTCGTGCTCGGCTCGATCGTCTTCTCACGCGAGGGCGAGCAGTTCGCAGGGGTGGGGCTCGACCGGTGGCTGCTCGTGCATCTGACCCTGGCGATTCTCGGGTGGCTGACGCTGCTGATCGTGACCGTCGGGCGGACGCTCGCGCCGATGCTCGCCCAGGCGCCGACCGCTCCCGAGCGGCGCCTGCCCGTGCTCGAGCTCTCGCTGACGGCCGGCCTCTGGACACTCCTGGCGGGCATCGCCGCGTCATCGAAGACGGCGGCCGCGATCGGCGCTGCGGCGATCCTCTTCACGCTGGGAGTCTTCGCCGCCTTCCTCGTCCGGGTTGCCCGTACACGCCGTGCAGGGCTCGAGGCACCGCTCGGCCACCTTCTGGCCGGAGTCGCCTTCCTCCTTCAGGCGGCCGTGCTCGGGTTCCTCGTGCTGACGAGCTCCGTCTCCGTGTTTCGAGGCCTGACCGCCTACGTCGTCTTCCTGCTGCTCGGCTGGGCCGGCGGGGTGACCCTGGGGCACCTCGGGAAGCTGCTCTCCCTCTCGCTGTGGGTCTGGTGGCCGCCCGGGCCGCGCCCGAAGCAAGCGGCGCTCTACCCGCGAGCGCTCTGGCTGGCCGAGGGAGCGGCGTTCGCGATCGGCGTCGAGCTCGTCGGGCTCGCGCCCCTGGCTGCCAGTAGCGGGCTCGCGTACGCGGGCGGCGCACTCCTCGTCGCAGCGGCACTGCTCGCATGCTCGGGTGCGATCTCGACCTGGAACAGCCGCTGGTCGCACTGAGGGCGGCCCGGGCCCGCTCGTCCGACCGGAACAGCCTCGCTAGCCGATGCGAGCCTGCTGCCTGTGAGCGAGCGCGACGGCCTTCGCCGTCAGCGTCGGCCGCGGCGCCGCGCTCCAATCGAGGACGTCGAGCTGCCACACCACGCTGCCGCGCCGGACGACGAATCGGTGCTCGTACTCGTCGGCGACCACGTAGCTCGCGAGCTGAGCACGTCACCGGCCTGCTCCGCGTAGTCGAGGGCCCGTAGGTAGTGCGCGTCGTTCGCGCTGCGATCGCCCTCGAGCGCGGCGATCATCGCGAGCCCCGTGTGCGCGGCCGCGAGCGCCTGCGGATCGGCCGAGGCCGAGGCGATCTCGAAGGCACGCCGCGCGTCGGCGGCCGACGCGGCCGCATCGCCCCGCAGCCAGTACGCGCTCGCCCAGGCCAGGAGCAGCGCCGCGTCGCGAGAGCTGCCGTCCTCGCCGGCGGCACGACCGTACACCTCGAACGCCTCGGTCAGCCGTCCGCGGAGCTGATGGATGAGCGCCATCCTCCAGGCGAATCCCGGCGGCAGCTGTGCGGCGTCGTTCGCAGCCTGCTGGAAGCTCCGCAGGGCGCCGTCCCAGTCTCCCTGGATCTGGAGCGCTTCCCCCACCAGCTCCTGGATCTCCTGCGCCTTGAGCTCCGGTGGTCAGGTGAGCGACCGCCGCGGAGACCGCCTCGACCGCGCCACCTGCGACCATCGACGTGCCGTGCCTGAGCAGTACGCCGACGATCCGTTTGTGAGCGCGTCGAAGATCCCCCGCGCGAGCGAGTCGAGCGAGACGTCCTCCTGCGTGGCGGTGTACCACGCCGAGTGCACGGTGGTCGCCCAGCTCGAGAGGAGCGAGGACTTCCCGAACCCGGCGTCCGCGACGACCGTCGTCAGACGCCGCTCGAGCGCCTCTGCCAGGCGCGCCTCGAGGCGGGGTCGGGCGAGGAGAAGGGCGGGCGCGGACGGCGGAACGATCTTCGTCGACGACGCCCGGGGGTAACCCGGAGCGGCCGGTCACGACCGGCCTCCCGGCCCTATTGCCCCGGCCGGAGCATCATCAGTGCTTTCCCCAATGATCGCGGGTCGACCTCCCGAGCTTCCGGCTCAGCCTGGGGCTGGTCTGCGCGGACGATACCAGCGCCGGTCGGCACGTTCGGCCCGTAGATTGAAGCGATGACCGCCCGCGTCGCCTGGATCACCGTCGCGCCCGTGAAGGGCCTCGCCCTCTCCAAGCGGAAGGAGATCAGGCTGGAGGCCTACGGCGTGCGCGAGAACCGGCGCTTCCACCTGATCGGGGGAGACGGGCGCCTCCTGAACGGGAAGCAGCTCGCGCAGCTAGTCCGTGTCGAGGCGGAATGGGACGAGGACACGCGGGTGCTCTCGCTTGCGTTTCCCGACGGGACCAGGGTCAGCGGCGAGATCGAGCTCGGCGAGCCCGTCGCGACCGACTTCTACGGGCACCGCGACGTCGAGGGGCGCGTCCTCGTCGGGCCCTGGGCGGAGGCGCTCTCGTCGTTCGTGGGCGTCCCGCTCCGCCTCGTCCAGCCGGATCGGCCCGGCGCCGGCTCCGACCGCGGGCGCGGGGCCGTCTCCCTGCTCTCGACCGCGTCGCTCGAGGCGCTGCGCGCGGCCGGCCGCGTGGCCGATCCGATCGACGCTCGCCGGTTCCGGATGCTGTTCGGGATCGACGGGGTGGGCGCGCACGAGGAGGACACCTGGGTCGGCCGCCACGTTCGAATCGGGGAAGCGACGATCGGCGTCCGCGGCAACGTCGGCCGCTGCGTCGTCACGAGCCGCGACCCGGACAGCGGAGCGCGAAACCTGCCGACGCTCGACGTGCTCGCCGAATACCGGAGCGACGCGAAGACCACCGAGCCTCTGCCCTTCGGCGTCTGGGGCGAGGTCGTCCGCCCGGGGTCCGTCGCCCTCGGCGACCTGGTCGAGCCCGAGACGTGAGATGCAGCTACGCGGACGGCTCGAGCACGAGGTAGAGCTCGCCGCGCTGCTCGCGGCGAACCCCCTCGACCTGCTGGAACAGCGCCATCATGAACGCCGAGCGCCGCCCGGGCTCGAGCACGTCGCGCCTGCAGATTCGCCCGAGCCGCTCGAACGTCTCCCAGCACCCGCGGATGTCCTCGATGTCGACCCAGACGGAGTCGAGCCCCGTCTCCAGCCGCACGCGGCGCTCGCGCTCGTACCGCGAGAGCCAGTTCGACTCGGAGCTCGTCGTCGCGAAGTTCTCGCGCGTCTCGGCCAGCGCGGCGAGCAGCGTCTCGACTGCGGTCCACCCGGGTGCGGCTACCAGCGCGACCGTCGACCCCGGCGGCTCGTGTAGACGCGCTTCGCGCGTCCTGCCCGCATGCCCTCGCGGGCGAATTGCTCACCGTGACCGAGGCGGGCGGCGACGCGACCGACGTCGGCCTGCTGCTCGGGGAGGACGAGGGTGATCCCCGTCCCACCGCGCCCGGCGCGGCCGGTGCGACCGACCAGGTGGACGTACCCCTTGTCGTCCTCGGGCGGATCGAAGTTGATCACGTGAGTGATCTCGGTCAGATCGAGGCCGCGTGCGGCGACGTCGGTGGCGACGAGCGTCTTGACCGCGCCCGAGCGGAACCGGCCGAGCGCCCGCTCGCGCTGACCCTGCGTCATGTCTCCGTGGAGCGCGACGGTCGGCACCTCGCGAACGTGCAGCTTGCGGGCCAGCCGGTCGGCGCCGCGCTTGGTGCGGACGAAGATCAGGGCGAGACCCCGTTCGGCTTCCAGCTCCTCGATCAGCCGGTCGAGCTTGCCGTCGGCCGTGACCGGGACGAAGGTGTGTGCGACCTCGAGCTGCTCCATGTCCTCGGGCGGCTGCGCCTCGAAGCGCGACGGGTTCGTCGTGTAGGCCCGCGCGAGCTCTCCGACCTCTCCGTCGAGCGTGGCCGAGAAGAGCATCGTCTGACGCTCGCGCGGCAGCCGGCGGACCAGCTTGTCGACCTGGGGCTTGAAGCCCATGTCGAGCATCCGGTCGGCCTCGTCGAGGATCAGGACACGAACCCGCTCGAGCGAGACGAGCCGCCGCTCGACGAGATCCTGCAGGCGGCCGGGCGTCGCGATCAAGACGTTCGCACCCCTGGCCCGCTTCGACTGGCTCGAGATCGGGGCGCCTCCGTAGACGGCGGCGACGCGGATGCCCTTCGTCCTGCCGATCAGCTCCAGCTGCCCTGCCACCTGGGCGGCGAGCTCGCGCGTCGGGACGAGAACGAGCACGGACGGCTGGCCGTCGGCGGGCTTGACTCGCTCGACGATCGGGAGGCCGAACGCGAAGGTCTTGCCGGAGCCGGTCGGCGCCTTGGCGAGCACGTCGGCGCCCGCGAGCGCGTCCGGGACGACGAGCGTCTGGATCGGAAAGGGGGTGGTGATACCTCGCCGCTCGAGCGCGTCCGCAACCTCCGGACTGACGCCGAGGGCGCGGAAAGACTGTTGGGACATAGCTTGTTCTACTCCTTGCTCGGTGTTCGAGATGACCGACTCGGAACGCCCGAAGGAGGAACGAGAAGCTCGATCTCACGGGACGACCTCGTGCCGTCCGTCGGCACAGCGTAGCAGCGACTCTCTTCGGGCGACGGAAGTTTCCGCTCTTTGCGGCCTTCCGCTCCCGAGAGGCCTTGTCGTACTCCGCGGGTTCTTCTAGGTTCCCGAGTGCACCGAGCACGGAGCGCGAGTAAGTCGAGACCGCCTCCGAGGGTTGTACGGGGAAGGCCGCAAGGCCCAGTCGGAAAGCCAACGGAAGCGGTGGATGAAAGCGCCACCGGCTCGGTGAACCCTTTTCCGGCCGGACTACCCGCCGCGGGCCGCGCGGAACCGGCGCGCAGCGTCGACGACCGCCTCGAAGAGGCGCCCGTCCTCGCCCTCCTCGGGATGCCAGAGCACCCCGGTGACGAACGCCCGACCGGGGCTCTCGAGCGCCTCGACCGTGCCGTCCTCGGCCCAGCCGACCGGGTGGAGGCGCGCACCGATGCGCGCGGGAGCCTGGTGGTGGGTCGACTTGATCCGCGCCTCGCCGCCGAGGATGCCGGCCGTCCTCGAGCCGGACGCGATGCGAACATCGTGCTCGGAGAACTGTCCCTGCGTCACCCGGTGTCCCTCGTGTCCGACGACGTCGGGCAGGTGCTGGTGCAGGGTTCCGCCCCGGGCGACGTTCAGGAGCTGCATCCCGCGGCAGATCGCGAGCACCGGCAGGTTGCGCTCGAGCGCGCCCGTGAGCAGCGCCAGCTCGGCGCGGTCGCGCCCGATCTGTGTCCCGGCCGATCCGTTCGGGCTCTCGCCGTATCCGGCCGGGTCGAGATCCGCCCCGCCGGAGAAGATCAGCCCGTCGAGCACCTCGAGCGTCTCCTCGACGCCCTCGTCGGACGGAGGGACGACGAGCGGACGCCCGCCGGCGCGGTCGACCGCGTCGACGTACGCGAGCGAGACGAACGCGGCAGGGAGCGTCCACTTGCCCCAGCTCGCCTCCTCGGCGTGCGCGGTGATCCCAATCACGGGCCTCATTCGGAGAACTCTAGAACCGGACTCGACCGTCCCGAGAGGACGGCCGGCCTATGGCCGGCCTACGGGCGCTCGAAGCTGCGAAACGCCGCGAGCAGGCCGGCCTGGAACGCTGGGGGAAGCGTCTCGGCCTCGATCGTTCCGGCGATCCTGATCGTCGCAGCGATCTGCTCGAGGTAGTGACGACACGCATCGCAGCCGGCGAGGTGGGCCTCGAACGAGACCCGCAGCTCGCCGTCCGTCGCCCCCTCCAGATAGTCGGTGACGAGCTCGACGATCTCCTGGCAGCTCAGCGCTCGGATCGTGCTCATGGCGTCTCCTCGAGGTACTGCTCGAACGCGGCCCTGACCTTCGCGCGGGCGCGGTGGAGCAGCACGCGTTGATTGGTCTCGGAGACGCCGAGAACGTTGCACGCCTCCTCGGCCGAGAGGCCCTCGACGTCGCGCAGCGTGATCACGGTGCGCTGGCTCGGCGGCAGCGCCGCGATCGCCCGCTCGATCCGTGCGCGCGCCTCGGCGGCAAGCAGCCGTTCCTCGGGCACCGCACGCGGAGGCGCGGCCCATTGCCCCGTGTGCCTGCCGTCCGGCCCGAGAAAGCGGTCGACATCGACCGCAGTCTCGTCCTCGTCGCCGTCGCCTGCGAACGACGAGAACGGCAGCGCCCGCCCCTCGCGCTGCCCGCGAGTCTTGGCCCTGTTCGTCAGGATGCGGAACAGCCACGTCTTCAGCGACGAGCGACCCTCGAAGCGCTCGAGGCCGGTGATGACCGTGAGCCACGTCTCCTGCACGACCTCCTCCGCCACGGCGCGGGTGGCGACGTACAGCATCGCCAGGCGCATAAGCGACGGGCCGTATGCGGCGAGGAACTCCTCGAATGCGCGCTCGTCGCCGGCCCGCAACCTCCGCAGGAGTTCGGCGTCGGCGTGACGTGGCGATTCCGTGCGAGGACGATAGAGCAGGGTTCATCCGCGGCGCGACGCAAAGGGGTTCGTTCGGTGTTGTCAGGAGGCGCTGCGAGAATCGCCCGACGTGAGCGCTCTCCCACACCCCGTCGCGGCGGGCGCGAGGCCCGACCCCGGCCAGCTCGAGCTGATCTGCGGTCCGATGTTCAGCGGCAAGAGCGAGGAGCTGATGCGCCGGCTGCGCCGGGTCGGCTATGCGCGCAAGTCGGCGATCCTGATCAAGCCCGCCATCGACGACCGCTACTCCGTCGACGAGGTCGTCAGCCACGAGGGACAGCGGATGACGGCGCGGGTGGTGCGTAGACCGGAGGCGATCCTCGAGCTCGCCGCCGGCTGCGACGTCGTCGGCGTCGACGAGGGCCAGTTCCTCGACGACTCCCTGATCGGCGTATGCGAGGAGCTGGTCGCACGGGGCATCCGGGTCGTGATCGCCGGGCTCGAGCTCGACTACCGGCAGGAGCCGTTCGGCCCGATGCCGCGGCTCCTGGCGATGGCGGACGAGGTCGCGAAGCTGAAGGCGGTCTGCCACCGCTGCGGCGAGGCGGCGATGTACACCCAGCGGCTGGTCGGCGGCCGACCCGCGCCGTTCACCGGCGAGACCGTCGTCATCGGCGGGCTGGACTCGTACCAGGCCCGCTGCCGCTCCTGCTTCGAGCCCGGCTAACCGCACGCTCCGCTCGCTCGCGCGGGGGAACCGGCCGGTTTCCCCCGCGGGCCCCCTTCCCTGACCCGCTCGGACCTCAGTGGCGCT
>JBBRXG010000026.1:0-29114 GCA_038248655.1 Gaiellales bacterium | reverse complement strand
TGGGAAGGGGGCACGTGGGGGAAACCGGCCGTTTCCCCCACGAAGCGAGCCTGCGCCGTTGTACCGGCTTAGCCCCGATAACGGCGCGGCGAGCCCATTCGCATGGGAGGATTCGAACCTCCGACCCGCGGCTTAGAAGGCCGCCGCTCTGTCCCCTGAGCTACAGGCGCCCAGCAGAAGGGTACCGCCGTCCGCCGCCGCGGCCCCCCCGGTTGCGATGGTGCGAGCATGGTTCTCAGGGAAGGGGGCCCGGGGAAAACCGGCTGTTTCCCCCGCGTTGCGCTCTGTCCGCTGAGCTACAGGCGCCTAGGCGCAGAGGGTTGCGGCCGCTATCTGACGCCGAAATCGGCGGTCAGGATCGTCGCGTTCAGACCCTGGAAGACGCCTGGTGCGGCATGGGTTCGCACCGCACCGAGTCCGATCTCGCGCCACCCGCGCTTGAGGAGGTTCTCGAGGTGCAACGGGCTCGAGACCCACATCGCAAGCGCTCTGCCGGCGCTGAGCTGCGGCGCTGCCCAGACGAGGTTCTCCCCCACGCTCCAGCGCCCGCGCACGACCGGCCCGTACCTCGACCTGATCCGGTGCCAGAACGCCGATCCGTCGCGGCTCTCGTGGCCGAAGAAGCCGTACTTCGCCATCGACTCGGAATGATCGAGCGCAGCCAGGGAGAGGGCGGGATTCAGCCGGAGCGGGTTGAGACCGTGGCTCTGCCTGAAGCGGTTGACGGCGGCGAGCGCCTGCACCTCGAGGGTCGGCATCTCCTTCATCTTCGCGGCCGCTGGCCCGGCCGAGGTGCTGCCCCGCGCGGAGCTGGCGTTCGCACCGAAGGGCGCGAGCAGCGCCAGCAGCGCTGCGATCAATGCAATCCGTGGCATGGACAAAGTGTCGGACGACCGTGCGCTCATCGCGAATACCTCGAACGAGGGATCGTCATCGAGCCACCTCCGGAAGCGGGTTCAGCAACGTCTCTCGCCGGTGTCGCTGCCAGTCGATCGGGATCGAGCTGGGCGCCGACCAGGACCGACACCGGCACCTCGAGGGGAGAGAGCTGCTGGGTTCTACCGTAAATCACGGGCTGGAAGCGATTCTCGATTTGCCGGTGGATGATGAAGACGACGGCGAGCACGATCCCGGCGGTGATCGAGTGCAGGAGGGCAGCGGTGCCGATGCTGGCCGCGGCGATCGTCGCGCCGGCAAACGAGATCGGGTTCAGGATCGAAACGATCACGCCGAGCGCGACAGCATACGACACACCCACCGCGAGCACGACGATCGTGGTCAGCGTGCCGGCGATCAGGCTGATCAGCGGCCTGCCGGTGACGTGGACGCCGACGGTGCGGTAGACGGCGTGGCCGATCGTCTGCCAGATCGTGATGACGGCGATCACGAGAACGATGACGCTCTTCGCGATCGAGAGCGCGGCTCCTGTCAGACAGAGGACGTTCGAGGACCGCCGAACTGCATGGCCTCGCGGTTCTTCCCGGCGATCTGATACTGGGTAGGCCAAGGCGGACCTCGCGTCTCTCGGGCACCGATGAAGGATTGCCGCGCCGCCGGACGGCAAGCCTCTAGGCTCCGGGGCATGGCGAACGCAACCCTCTACACCAACCACGGCACGATCGAGGTCGAGCTCTTCGGTGAGGACGCGCCGAAGACCGTCGAGAACTTCGAGACCCTCGCCGGCAAGGGCTTCTACGACGGGGTGATCTTCCACCGCGTGATCCCCGACTTCATGATCCAGGGCGGCGACCCGACCGGGACCGGCGGCGGCGGCCCCGGCTACACGTTCGAGGACGAACCGAACCGGCATCGGGTCGCGCGGGGAGCGCTGGCGATGGCGAACGCCGGACCGGACACGAACGGCAGTCAGTTCTTCATCGTCACCGCGGACGAGTGCTCGTGGCTCGCCGGCAAGCACACCGTCTTCGGTCGCGTCGTCTCCGGAATGGACGTCGTCGACTCGATCTCGGCGGTCGACCGCGACGGGAACGACCGTCCGCGCACAGCGGTGACTATAGAACGGGTGGAGCTGGCAGCGGCGTAACCGCTCCGAAGGCCGGAGTCGCGAGCCCCGAGCGCTGCAGCAGCCAGAACCCGGCCTCGAGCGCCGGGCCGATCCCGAGGGCGAACACGACGGTCCCGACCCCGATCGTGCCGCCCAGCGACCACCCCGCCCCGAGAGCGCCGAGCTCCAGCACGGCGCGGACGATCCCGAGCCGCGCACCCGTCCGCTCGGAACCGACGACCATCAGCGAGTCCCGCGGCCCCGCGCCGAGCCAGGCGCCGAGGTAGAGGGCGGAGCCGATCCCGATCAGCACCATCGCCAGGACGAGCAGCCCGATCCGGACGCCGAGCGGCGATTCGGACAGCCGCTCGATCGGGCCGATCGCCGTCAGGCCCTGGATGAAGGCGCCGACGAGAACCGTGTTCGCGATCGTGCCGATGCCGATGCGGGCTCCGAGCCGCCACGCGGCGGCGAGGACCGTGACGCTGACGGCGATGTTCGCGGCCCCGAACGTGAGCGGCGTGTGCCGGGCGATCCCCTGATGGAGGGTGTCCCACGGCGAGAGGCCGAGACGCGACTCGAGCTGCGCGACGATCGCGGCCGCGAAGACGAAGAGGCCGGCGACGAGCACGACGAGTCGCGTTCGGAGGCCGCCCCGGACGCGAGGAGGAGCGTGCACCAGCGGCTACGCTACAGACCGGAGGCGGAAGCGCCCGACCGGGGTCGAACCGGTGATTAGAGCTTGGAAGGCTCTCGTGTTACCGCTACACCACGGGCGCGCGCGTTGAAGCCCGACTAGCGTAGCGAGCGTGGATCCGTACCGCTTCTCCTGGGACGCCGACGCGCTCGCCGTCGTCCCCGGGCTCGCCGCCGCGTACCTGATCGCGCGCACGCGCTTTCCGGCGGGACGCTGGCGGGTCGCCTCCTTTCTGGCCGGCTGCGCGCTCCTCCTCGCCGTCCAGATCGGGCCGTTCGACACGTTGGCCCTCCACTACCTGCTCTCGATGCACCTGCTTCAGAACGTCGTCCTCGCGGAGTGGGCCCCCCTCCTCTGCGTCCTCGGGCTGACCCCGCAGATGGCCGAAGCGCTCGAGCGGATCCCCGGAGCGCGGACGCTCACCCATCCGCTCGTCGCACTCCCCGTCTGGCTCGTCACGTACTACGCCTGGCATCTCCCCTGGGCGTACGACGCCGCCCTCCGTCACCAGTGGACGATCCTCCACGCCGAGCACGCCTGCTACTTCACCGCCGGCGTTCTGCTCTGGTGGCCCGTCGTCCACGGCCGGGTCGCGAGCGGCACGAAAGCCGTGTACCTGTTCGGCGCCTTCGTGCTCGCGAGCCCGCTCGGCCTCCTGCTCGCGCTGCTTCCGAGGCCCGTCTACGACTTCTACGAGCACGTTCCGCGCCTGTGGGGCCTTTCCCCGCTCTCCGACCAGCAGATCGCAGGGGTGACCATGGCCGCCGAGCAGGCGCTGGTCCTCTTCGCCGCGTTCGCGCTCCAGGTCCGCCGCTTCCTCGCGGAGGAGCAGGCGGCGGACACCCTCGCGAAGCCGACGGTGCCGCGGGCCTGACTACCCGGCGGGGCCGATCAGCTGGAGCAGCCGATGCCGCTCCCTGCCGTTGCGCGAGACCACGCGGCCGAGCCGCCGCTCAGCATCGGAGGTCAGGCGCAGCCAGAACACGCGGGCGTCCGAGGCGGATTGCTCGCGGGCGACCAGCCCCGCCGCCTCCGCCCGGGTGACGAGCTCGGTCACGGAGCTCTGCGTGAGCTGCATCCGGTCGGCGAGCTCCGTCACCGTCGAGCGCCCGTCCGCGGACGCCTTGATCATCAAGAGCAGCAGGTAGCGGCTCGGCGTCAGGCCCTCCTCGCGGGCGATCCGCTCGCTCGAGCGCATGAACTTCCGCAGGGCGCCCCTCAGCGCTGCGGCCTCACGAAACGCGTCGTGTGACGGTTCCATACATCGGTCTTTCCTACTTCAGGCAACCCTCAATCGTCGCGACGTACGAATCGAGCGGATGGAGAGCCCAGAGCATGACCGCGTTGCCCTTCGCGTGGAGGACGTCCTCCAGACCGATGTTCTTCCCCCGGAAGCGCTGGTAGCGGCGGACGATCTGCTCCGCGCCGTCCCGGTCCACGCCGAACGAGACCGTCACCTCGTTGTCGGGGAAGCGCGCGGCGACCGACCCGCCCTCCGCGGTGGTCGCGATCAGATCGGAGGCCGGGACGGGAGCGACCTTCACCCCATCCCCCTCGAGGCAGGCGCGGGTGGCGTCCGCCGTGTACGTCGTCGTGCCGCCGCAGCCCGCCGCGAGCACGACGGCCGCCGCAAGGGCGGCGGCGAGAGGGGAGAATCGCATCGGGCCGATTCTCGCACGGTGTCCGGCGAGCGCGTCGACCGCCGCAATTTGCGACAACTTCCGCCCGCGCCGCCCTTGCACGGGTCGGCGATCCGCCGTAGCGTCCCCTCTGCGCCGAGCACGGGGCGCGAGTAGGTCGAAGCCGAGCCGGGCAGCTGGTACGCGCAAGCGGAGAGTTGGCCGGAACGGTGGACGAAAGCGACACCCGGCTCGGCGAATCTCTGGTCCGCTACCGGCGGAACGCGCTCCTGACGAAGAACAGCAGGTTCGCCGGCCGCTCGGCGAGCCGCCTCATCAGGTACGGGTACCAGTCCGGGCCGAACGGCGTCGCGACGAGCACTCGGTGACCGCGACGCACCAGATCGAGCTGGAGCTGAGGCCTGACCCCGAAGAGCATCTGCTGCTCGAACCGGTCGGACCCCGCACCGAGTGAGATCGCGTGCTCGATCAGCCGCTCGTCGTGCGTTGCCACCGCGGTGAACGCACCCTCGGCGATCGACCGCGTGACGAGCCGCGCGTACGCCGCGTCCACGTCGTCCTTCCGCGGGTAGGCGACATCGGGGGGCTCGCGGTAAGCGCCCTTGACGATGCGCAGGTTGGACCCGAGCGAGACGAGCGAGGCGAGATCGTCCTCGCTGCGATACAGGTAGGCCTGAAGGACCGTGCCGACGTTGTCGTGGCCGGCTTCGCGGAGCCGTCGGTAGATGCGCAGCGTGACATCGACGAGCGGCGAGTCCTCCATGTCGATCCGGACGAAGTTGCCGAGGCGGGCGGCCGCCACGACCAGCCGCTCGATGTTCGCGTAGCCGAGCTCCTCGTCGATCAGCACGCCGAGGTGCGTGGGCTTGACGGCGATGTTGGTCCGGAGCTCCTCCGAGGCGACGCGCTGCAGCACCTCCTCGTAGGCGTCGGCCACCTCGACGGCTGCCGAGCGCTCGGCGACATGCTCGCCCAGCAGAGAGGTGTTCGTACGCAGACCCTGCTCGTTGAGGCGGCGCAGGACGGCGACCGCCTGATCGAACGTCTCGCCGGCGACGAACCGTGCCGCCCCGAGACGCATCCCGTACCGCCCGACGAAGCGACGGATGGACCGGCTGTCCGCAGCGGCCAGGATTGCGGCGCGGAGGACGTTCACCGTTCGAGCCAGGGGGTGAGCGCGGCATCCAGCCCGTCGCGCTCCCCCGGGGTGAGAGCACGCAGCGGACCGCGGACGTCCTCGCGGATCCGAACACCTCGGCGGAGGAGCACGTGCTTGAGCGCGGCATGACGCGGGAAGCGCTCGATCAGCGCGCGCAGCCCGCCGACGTCGGCGTCCTCGCCGCGCACGGCGGCCACGACCAGCTCGGGGAACGCGGAAGCGAGCGCGGAGACGGCTCCCGTCGCTCCCCCGGCGAGGCCCTGGGCGATGAGCGACTCCGGCCCGACGAACACGTCCAGGCCCTCGATCAGGTACGGCTCGAACGCGGTCCACGGGTGGTCGGAGACCTTCAGTCCGGCGAGGTTCGGGGCGGCCTCGCGCAGCCGCTCGATCACGACGTGTGGCACGGCGTAGCCGCTCGTCCGGGCGAACTCGTAGACGTAGAAGGGGAGCGGAGCGCAGGCGGCGGCCGCGGCGGCGAAGTGCGCGAGGAGCGCTTCGTCGTCGAGCGGGAAGTACGGCGGGCCGATCACCGCGACCGCAGCGGCGCCCCGCTCGGCCGCGTGCGCGGCGAGGTCGACCGTGTCGGCGGTCGTCTGGGCCCCGCAGTGGACCGCGACCTGCAGGCGTCCCGACGATGCCTCCAGAAAGGTCTCGGCCGCCCGGCGCCGCTCGTCGACCGACAGCAGGATCCCCTCGCCGTTCGTTCCCATCGCCAGCAGGCCGTCGAGCCCGCCGGCGACGAGGAAGTCGACGACCGGGCCGAACGCCTCCTCGTCGAGCGAGGCGCCGCCGCCGGCAAGCGGCGTCACCGAGGCGGCGAGGGTGCCCGTGAGCACGGACGCGAGCCTATCGGCCGTTGGTAGAGAAGTGCTGGTAGTCCCTGACGCCCCCCGCCCAGCTTCCACCCCAGCCCCAGCCGGCCGCTCGAAAGGACTCGACGAGCACGCCGCCGCCGTACGCCATTCCCGCCCGGTGTCGAGAGCGGTCGAGATAGGGGGCGCTCGCCGGGTGCGAGCTCGTCCCGCCGCTGACGTACGGGTTCTCGATCGGGTTCACGTCGATCGCGCGCCCGTAGGCGTGGTTCGACCAGTTGCTCGATCCCGTCGCCGCCCGGCAGTTGAACGCCGAGGTGTTGTCCGCCTCGATCGAGCGGAAGTCGTCGCCTCCGTACCGGTCGACGGGCTCCATCCGCCGGATCGGAAAGCCGGCCGTGTAGAGCCTGCGGAAGACCCCGACGAGAGCCGCCGCCGCATCGCGGTTCGCGACGAGCCGGCCGAGGTGGGAACGGCGGTCGAAGCCGCGATAGGTGAGCGTGATCAGGCGCAGATCCGCCGCTCCCACCGGGCAGCCGGGATGCCAGGAGACGCCCCGCATCTGCGCCCAGACGGCAGGCGGAATCGGCTGCACCTTCGCGTGGAAGCCGGGCGCGATCGCAGCGGCGAGGGCGAGGACGGCGAGACCCACAGTCGGGGCGGGCAGACTCGAACTGCCGACTTCTGCCTCCCAAAGGCAGCGCTCTACCAGGCTGAGCTACGCCCCGCTCGAAACCAGTGTAGGCGGTTAACGTGCGCGCGCCATGAGCGACGTCGCCTACCTTCCGGCCGAGAGCGTCACCCGCGAGCGTCGCCCCGCGATCGGGTACGCGATGGCTCTTGGAGCCGGAACGCTCTTCGCGCTCAACGGCACGGTCTCGAAGGTGATCCTCGAGTCCGGGCTGTCGTCGCTTCGGTTGACCGAGGTTCGCTGCACGGGCGCGCTGGCCGGCCTCGCCGTGATCCTCCTCGCCACGCGCCCGCAGAGCCTGCGCACGAACCGCCGGGAGCTCATGTACCTCGCCGCGTTCGGTGTCTTCGGCGTCGCGTTCGTCCAGCTCTTCTACTTCCTGGCGATCCACCGGCTGGAGATCGGGGTGTCGCTCCTGATCCAGTACCTCGGCCCGCTCCTCGTCGCCCTCTTCGCCAGGTTCGTGCTCGGGGAGCACGTGCGCCGGCGCCTCTGGGTCGCGCTCGCACTCTCGTTCACCGGGCTGACGCTCGTCGTCGACCTGTGGCACGGCGTCTCCCTCGACGGGCTCGGCGTGCTCTTCTCGCTCTGCTCGGCCGTCACCTTCGCCGGCTACCTCCTCCTCGCCGAGCGGGCGGTCGGGAGACGCGACCCGATCTCGCTTCTCTGCTGGGGCTTCCTCTTCGCGACGATCTTCTGGTCGATCGTGCAGCCGTGGTGGACCTTTCCCTTCGATGTCCCTGGAGCGACCGTCTCGCTCCTCGGCAACCTCTCCCACGTCCACCTTCCGATCTGGGCGCTGATGGCGTGGATGATCGTGCTCGGGACGATCGTCCCCTTCTTCCTGATCGTCGGCTCGATGCGGCACATCACGGCCACGCGCGCCGGGATCATCGCGATGGTCGAGCCGGTGATCGCCAGCGTCGTCGCCTACGGCTGGCTCGACGAGACGCTCGGCGGAACGCAGCTCCTCGGAGGCGCGATCGTTCTCGTCGGGATCGCGCTCGCCCAGTCGGCGCGCTAGCCTCCTCGCGCGCTTCTAGCGCTCCTCGATCAGGGCGCGCAGCTCGTCGAGCTTGGCGCGCCGCAGCTCCTCCCGCTCGCCGTGCGCGACCCGCGCGATCACCCCCCTGATCAGGGAGGCGAGCTCGACCGGATTGAACGGCTTGGTCACGTAGTCGAGCCCGCCCAGGTCGAGGCCCCTGGCGCGGTCCCGGAGCTCCGCCCGGGCGGTCAGAAACACGATCGGAATCGCCCGCGTCGCCTGATCGTCGAGCAGCTGCTCGGCCACCCGCCAGCCGTCGAGGCCGGGCATCATCACGTCGAGCAGGACGACATCGGGCCGCTCGGCACGGGCCATCTCCAGGCCCGAAGGTCCGTCCGGCGCCTCGAGCACCGTCATCCCCTCCGCTTCGAGGTTGACGCGACAGAGGAGCCTGATCGGCGCCTCGTCGTCGACGATCAGCACGCGCTGGCCCTGATTCGACACTACCCCTCCCTCCCGGCGCCGTCCCGCGCCGGCAACTCGACGACGAAACTCGACCCGCGCCCCTCTGCCGAGCGCACGGTGATCCGGCCGCCGAGCGCGCTGACCAGGCCCTGGGCTATGAACAGGCCCACGCCCGTCCCCCCTGTCTGTGCGTCGCCGACCCGGTAGAACTTCGTGAAGATCCGCTCGTGCTCGGCGTCGGCGATCCCGATCCCCTGGTCGATCACGCTGACGAGGATGTTCTCGCCCCGGCGGGAGGCCTCGACGACGACCCGCCCGCCGCCGGGTGAGAACCGGACGGCGTTCTCGATCAGGCTGGCGAGCACCTGCCTGAGCTTGTCCCGGTCGGTACGGGCGGCGAGGGGCGCCTCGGGGAGATCGACCACGATCTCGTGGCCGTTGACGGCCTCCGCCTGCGCGCTGTGGACGACCTCGGAGACGAGGGAGGCGACATCGACGGGGGCGATCTCGAGCTGCAGGTCGCCGAGATCGAGCCTGGCCACGCTCAGCAGCTTGTCGACGATCGTCGTCAGGCGTCCGGCCTCCGACTCGATGTAGGTGAGGAAGGTGCGGCGCTCCACCTCCTCGAACTCGACGTCGTCACGGAGGAGGGTCGCCGCGAACCCGTAGATGGACGTCAGGGGGGCACGAAGCTCGTGTGAGACGGCGGAAACGAAGTCCGACCGCATCTGCTCCACGGCTCGCTCGGCGGAGATGTCCCGAAACGCGAAGATGCGGCCCGCAGTCTCGCCGAGCGGGTCGCGCATTACGGCCTCCGTCAGCGACAGCCACACCTCCTGGTCGGCACGCCGGATCGGTACGAGCCGGTCGCCGGCGACGGCGCCGGTCTCGGAGCGAAGCTCGCGCTGCAGAACGTCGAGCACGGTTTGCCCGAGAGCCTCCTCCGACGGCACTCCGGTGATCCGCTCGGCCGCTGCGTTCCAGAGGACGATGTGCTCGTCGCGGTCGACCGCGACGATCCCGTCGGCGACGTTCGCGAGGATCGCAACGCTGCGCTCGCGCTCGAGCTCGACCTGCTGATAGAGCTCCGCTCTCGAGAAGGCGACCGATGCGTTCGCGCCGAGCGCGGCGAGCGCCTCGATCTCCTCCTCCGGCCATCCCCGCGGGCGGCGGCTGTAGACGGCCAGCACGCCGTGGAGGTCGCCGTCGGTGCCGAGCAGCGGAACGGCGAGGTAGGCGGCGTAGCGGCCATGGAGCAACGGCTCGCCGTCGAGGAGGGAGGGATCGCCCGCGATGTCTTCGATCGCGACCGCCGAACGCGTGTCGACGACGTCCCCGGCCGGTCGTGCGTCGGCCGGGAGGCGCGAGCCACGGACCTCCGCGGCACCGGCCCCTGCGGCCGCGGCCAGCACGAGCTCGTCGTCCTCCAGCAGCCAGATCGAAGCGGCATCCGTACGCAGCAAGACGGGCGCCTGCTCGACGACCTCGTCCAGGACCGCCGCCGGCTCGAGCTCGCTGGAGAACAGGCTGCCGGTCCGGGCGAGCTGCTGGGCGAGCAAACGCGAGCGGCGCTCGACCTCGAACAGCTCGCTGCGCTCGAGCGCAGCCCTCGCACGATCGGCCAGCCGGCCGGCGAGATCGAGATCCTCGTCGCTGAACGCGCGCTGCCCGCGGAAGAGCACGATCGCCAGCGCACGTCGCTCTCCGTGCGGGGTCCGGACCGGGATCGCGAGCAGCGATTCGGCCTCCGCGTCCGACCTGAACGAGTCCCCGAAGCGAGGATCGCTGCGGAGCGCCGCCGAGGCGATCGTCTTCCCCTCTCGCGCTGCGTGGTCGAGCACCTCGGCGCCGGCGGGCAATCCTTCGCCCAACGCCCCCCGCAGGCCGTCCGGCAGCTCGTGCTGGCCTGCCAGTCGGTACCCCCCGGGCCCGAGGGCGAGGACGGCGGCGTGGTCGCCGCCGAACGTCTCCGCAGCCGCCTGGGCGACCGCGTCCAGCGTGGCGACGGCGTCGAGCGGCTCGCCGAGCAGGCTCGCGATGCGCGAGACGCTGCTCTCGGCGCGCGCCCACCGCTCTCGCTCCTCGAAGCTCTCTGCATTCCGGAGGGCCAGCGAGGCCAGCGTGGCGAAGGTGGCGAGAGCATCGAGATCGGCGTCGGTGAAGATCCGGTCCGGATCGAGCCGACCGACGCCCAGCACGCCCCTCGCCTCGCCACCCCAGCTCATCGGCGCGGCGATCGCAGTCGCAAACGCCTCGTACGCACGATGCGGGACCCGCTCGCCGATCCGATCGTACGCCTCGTCGCTCGCCGCCGATCCGTCGGCCAGCTGGCGGGCTGCACGTCCCTGCCCGGCCGGGAACTCGAAACCGACCAGGGAGGCGTCGAGCCCGTGCACCGCGGCGCAGCGCAACGACACCCGATCGGGCGTGAACAGGTAGCAGTCGGCCGCGTCGGCCTCGAGAAGCTGCGCAACCTGGTCGACCAGCGACTGCAGGGCAGACTCCACCCGGAGCTCGCCCGTCACGACCTGCGCGGCGCCGAGGAGCGCGCGCTGCTGGGCCAGGCGATGCTCGTTCTCGTCGAGGAGCCGCGCAGTATGGACCGCGAGCCCGAGCTCGCGGGCGACCGCCTCGGCGAGTGACCGCTCGGACTCGGTCCAGGCGTGCGCCCCTTCCCGATGGAGCCCGAGCACGCCGATCGTCGACTCGAACACCACGATCGGAGTCGCCAGGGCCGCGCCCGTGCCGAGGTCGCGCAGCACGTCTCGACCGTGGCCGTCCGGCTCCTCGGTGACGTCGGCGGACGCGACCGTTTCGCCCGTCTCGAATGCCCGGTGCGATACCGGCATCCGCTCGACGAGCTCCGGTGCGATCGGCGCCTCCGCCGTGCCCGCTTCCACCTTCGTGGTCAGGCGGCCCCGGCCGTCGGCAAGCAGGACGAAGCAGCGGGACAGGCCGAGTGCCCCGGCGAGCTCCTCGACTGCAACGCGAAGCACCGCATCGCGATCGAAGGTCGATCGGACCCTGTGGGCAATCGACGAGACGAGACGCTCCCGGTCGAGCGCCTCCTCGAGCGCCTGGACCGACCACGCCCGCTCGAGCGCCAGCGCCGCCTCCGAGGCGAGGGTCCGGAGCGGCCCGAGCTCGTCGGTCGAGAAGACCCGCCGCTCCCGTGTGGTCGCGATCGCGAGGACGCCGATCACCCGCCCGCCCGAGACGAGGGGCAGGAAGGCGGCGCTCTTCGCTCCGATCGCTCCGGCGACAGACCGGTTGAGCAACGGCGACGTGTCTGCGTCGTAGACCGTCACCGGCGCGACCTCGAAGACGGCGCTTGCGATCCCGGACGGTTCGCGGTGCAGATCGAGACGGAGGCTGCGCCAGAAGTCGACGTCCCGCCCCTCGCGACGAGCGAGGAGTCCCCGCGCCTCGCTCCGCTCCTCGTCGACCAGCGCGATGCCGACGAACTCGACGGCGACGAGGCTCGCGATCTCGTCCAGCAGCGCGCGAGCGATCGATTCGGCATCGCCGGCCTCGGAGAGTGAGGCCGTGATCGCCTCGATCGACCGCAACTCGCGTTCGCGGAGCGACGCCCGCTCCTCGACCTCCCGCGTTCCGGCACGGCGCCAGAACCTGGGGGCGACCGATCCGCCCACGCCGACGAACAGCGCGGCGAGCACGATCGACGGCACCCCGGTGAAATCGACGGCCTGGCGCTCTTCCGTCACTGGGCTTCTGGATGATATGGACGGCGGTCGGCCGGTGCGAGCGGACTTCCCGCCCCGCAAAAGATGGGCCGTACGGCCTATTGGCCTCCGCGCGGGACGGAGCTAGCGTGAAACCACTGGGCGATGCGACCCGCGGTGGTTTTCTGGCCACTCAAGCCGCGGTGCGCAATCTGGAAGGGCCCGCCGCGATTCGACCCCCCGAGCGGCGGGCCTTTCCGTTCTTCGAGCCGATCGGTCACCGGGTGTCCCGGCGCCGGAGCTACCATCACCCACCGTGGTCCGGCGGCTCGTCCTTGCCTCGCCTCGCGGGTACTGCGCCGGGGTCGAGCGGGCCGTGGAGACGGTCGAACGGGCTCTCGAGCTCCAGGGTCCGCCGGTGTACGTACGCAGACAGATCGTCCACAACGCGCATGTCGTCGGCAGCCTCGAGCGACGCGGTGTGATCTTCGTCGAGAGCGAGGAGGACGTGCCCGAGGGTGCGCTCCTCGTCCTTTCCGCCCACGGTGTCGCTCCCGCGGTTCGAGAGCGGGCGGCGAGCCGCCTCCTCAGGACGGTCGACGCGACGTGTCCGCTGGTCGCGAAGGTGCACGCCGAGGCACGCCGGTTCGCCGAGGCCGGTTACACGATCGTCCTCGTCGGCCACCGGGGGCACGAAGAGGTCGAAGGCACGCTGGGTGAAGCACCCGCGGTGACGATCCTCGTCCAGACGATCGAGGATGCGGAGCGTGTGGCCGTCGCCGACCCGGAGCGCGTCGCCTACGTCACCCAGACGACGCTCTCGGTGGACGAGACGGCCGAGATCGTCGCCACGCTCCGACGACGTTTCCCGGCGATCGAAGGTCCGCGGGCCGGAGACATCTGCTACGCGACCACCAATCGCCAGCGGGCGGTCAAGGAGCTGAGTGCCGAGATCGACCTGCTGCTCGTGATCGGCTCCCGGAACAGCTCGAACTCGAAGCGCCTGGTCGAGACGGGCCGGGCCGCGGGCATCGACGCCTACCTGATCGAGGACGAGCGCGAGATCGAGGAGGGGTGGCTGCAATCCGCGGAAACGGTCGGTCTCACCTCCGGCGCCTCCGCTCCCGAGCATCTCGTCCGGCGCGTCTGTGCCTGGTTCAAGGCGCGCGGTGTCGACGAGATCGTCGAGGTAGGAACGGTGGTCGAGGACGTCTTCTTCCGCCTGCCGGCCGAGATCCGCAGGGCGGTACCCGCAGCGTTTTCGCGATGATGGCGCGGCGGCGATCGTCACCGAGCCGTTCCCCGACGGGCCGTAGCTCGTCGAGAACCTCGCGACGCTGAGGAACTCGAGAGGCGACACCTTGCCGACCAAGGACGTGGTCGCCCTCTGCCGCTGCGGGCGGTCGACGACGTAGCGCTCTGTCGCTGCGGCCTGGCCCGGAACAAGCCGTTCTGCGGACGCATCGCGCCCGGACCGCTTCGACGACCCCTTGAATTGATCGTCACGCGCTCGTAACGGGGTCTGACCCCGTGACGCCGAAGTGGCGATGCGTCCACAGCCTCAACGGCCGCCGTCGACGAACGAGCGAAGCCGCGCTGCCGCAACCATCGGGTCGGCGCCGAACAGGCCGAGAACCTCGTTCCTCGCGATGAACGAGAAGCGGATCCAATCGCCGACGAGACCCGGATAGCTCGACCATTGCCAATCCGCCGGCTCCGCGCACAGTCCGGCCTCGATCGGGTTCCTCGCGACGTAGCGAATGACCCAGACGAGGTGCCCCTGTCGCTCGACGACCACGGCGTTGTACCGCGCGCGGAAGAGATGGCCCGGCCGAGCATGGCGCTGGTTGAACGCCTGTGCATATCGGCCGTTCAGCGCCTGCATGCCGGCGGCGATATTCGGGTGGGCGGTGCGGAATACGAGGTGGTAGTGCGTATCCATCAGGGCAAACGCCAGGCAGGTCCACTCGTACTTCTCGATCGCGCCGGCGAGGATCTCGGTGAAGCGCTCACGGTCGCGGTTGGCAGCGAACAACCGGCAGCGATGCGTGGAGTTGCCGGTCACGTGGTAGGTCGTGTTCGGAGCCTGGAGTCGCAGGGGCCGAGGCACGCTCGGACGGTAGATCCTCCGCGTCGGAACGGCGGCTGGCGTCTCACTACCGGCGCCCTTTCGTTCCACCGCGGTAACGGGGTCTGACCCCGCACGAAGCGGAGACTAGGCTCGCTCGATCTCGTGCGAGCCGCCGTCCGCCTCGATCCGGACGGCGAGAGTCTCCTGCTTGATCCAGTCTGCGTGCTCGGCGAGGAGGTCGGCCTGTTCCGCCGGGAGGGTGACCGCGATCCGCTCGGTCAGCTCGAGGCCGCGCTCCTTGCGCAGCGCATTGAGCGCGTGGATCAGGTCGAGCACGCGGCCCTCGCGCTGGAGCGCCGGGTCGAGCCCGAGGTCGAGACCGACCGAGAAGCGATCCGAATGTGCCCACCCGCGCTCCTTCACCCGCTCGACGATCAGGTCGTCCGGGCCGAGCTCGTGCCCCGCCGTCCTGACTCGTCCATCCCCAAACTCGTCGAACTCGCCGGCCGCGAGAGCTGCGCGGACCGCGGGCAGATGGGCGCCGAGGCGCGGTCCGAGCACGCGCAGGTTCGGCTTGTAGGTGAACCGGAGCGGCGGCTCGTCGAGGAGCTCGACCTCCTTCACGTTCAGCTCCTCGCGAACCTCCTTGGCGTGCACCCGCGCGGCGGTCGAGCCGTAGACCGACACCCGCCGGAGCGGCTGGCGGAGCTTGACGTTCTCCTCGGCGCGCACCTGGCGGCCGAGCTCGACGAGCTCGCGCACCTCGGCGATCTCCTCGAGGAGCATGTCGTCGACTTCACCCACGTCCGGCCAGCCGGCGAGGTGCACCGAGTCGGGAGCGCCTGCGCACGGTCCGGCGACGAGGTTCCGCCACAGGTCGTCGGCGAGAAACGGCATCACGGGCGCGATCATGCGCAGCGCCTGGACGAGTGCGTACCACAGCGTGCGGAACGCGGCCTGGTCGTCGCCGTAGAAACGCCGGCGCGAGCGGCGGATGTACCAGTTCGAGAGATCGTCGACGAACGACTCGAACGCGTCCGTCGCCGCCGGGGTCCAGTAGCGGTCGAGCGCCGCCGTCATCTCGGCGATCGGGCGACGCGTGCGGGCCACGAGCCATGCGTCGAGCGCCTGACTCCGCGCCGGCCCGTTCGTCAGATCGTCGTACGACGGCCGGAACCCCTCGATGTTCGCGTAGGTGACGAAGAACGAGGCCGAGTTCCAGAACGTGAGCAGCCTTCGGGCGACCTCGCGCGCCGGGCCGTAGCCGAACCTGAGGTTCTGCGCCGGCGGGATCTCGGAGAAGAGCCAGCGCATCACGTCCGCCCCCATGCGCTCGAACGCCTCGTCCGCGTCGATCGAGTTGCCCCAGGAGCGGTGCATCTCGCGTCCGGTCTCGTCGAGGAGCTTCTCATAGGTGAGCACGCGCCTGTACGGCGAGCGGCCGATGAGGGTCACGGCCATGAAGAACTGCGAGTAGAACCAGAGCCGGATCTGCTCGCGCATCTCCGAGATCCAGTCCGCCGGGAACCACCGCTCCCAGTACGCATGGTCAGGCAGATCGGCGCCGGTCAGCCCCTCGGCCGCGCCCGTGCCGTAGCCGCCCTCGACCGTCCTGTCGCTCTGCCAGCCGAGCGTGGACAGCGGGACGATCCCCGCGTCGAGCCAGGCGTCTCCGACCTCGGGGACACGCCGCACCTCGACACCGCAGGACTCGCACCGGATCGGCACCTCGTCGATCCAGGGCCGGTGGAGCTCCCGCAGCTGATCCAGGCCCCGGACCGCCCGCTCATCGAGCTCGGCCCGGGAGCCGATCACGTTCAGCTTCCCGCACGAGCACGGGTAGAACGGCAGCGGCAGCCCGAAGTACCGCTTCCGGGAGATGTTCCAGTCGCCCATGTTCCGGAGCCAGTCGTCCATGCGCTTGCGGTACTGGGGCGGCGTCCACTCGACCTTCTGGTTCTCGGCGATCAGCGCCTCGCGTACCCCGTCCACGCCGATGAACCAGTCGTCGACGACGCGGAAGAGGAGCGGCGTGCGGCAGCGCCAGCAGATCGGGTAGCGGTGGACGATCCGGCCGGCCTCGACGAGGAGGCCGCGCTCGCGGAGAGCGGTGACGACCGGCTCCTCCACCTCGTCGGTGGAAATCCCCGCGAACCGACCGTACTGCTCGTAGAAGCGGCCGCTCTCGTCGATCGGCACCAGCACCGGCAGGCCGTGCACCTTCGAGAGCTCGAAGTCCTCGGTTCCCGCCCCCGGTGCGATGTGGACGATGCCCGTGCCCTCGTCGAGCGCGACGTCGTCCCACGCGATCACGCGGTGGACGATCCCCTGCTGGGGCCCGAGCTCGTCGAACGGGCCGTCGTACTCGAGGCCCACGAGCTCTTCGCCCTCGACGACTCGCTCGTAGGTTCGGTCCGGCAGCGCGAGCCGCCACCCACCGTCGGCCAGCCCGTAGTCGGCATCCGGCTTCACCGCCGCGGCGACGTTCGCGGGCAGCGTCCACGGTGTCGTCGTCCAGACGATCAGCGCCTCCCCCACGCGATCCTTCAGGGGGAAGCGCACCTCGAGCGACGGGTGGTCGAGCTCCTCGTAGTTCCCCTCCCCTGCCTGTTCGTGCTGCGACAGGGAGGTGCCGCACCGGGGGCACCATTGCGTCGAGCGGTGGCCCTGGTAGAGCCAGCCGCGTCGATGCACCTCTCGGAGGAACCGCCAGATGTACTCGATGTTCGTGTCGGAGAACGTGTAGTACGAGTTCGGCCAGTCCATCCACATCCCGAGCCGGCGGGACTGACGTGCGATCACCTCGGCGTAGTGGGCGACCCGCTCGCGGCAGCGGGCCGCGAACTCGGCAATGCCGTACTCCTCGATCTCGCGCTTCGAGTTCAGGCCGAGCGCCTTCTCGACCTCGACCTCGACCCAGAGCCCCTGGCAGTCGAAGCCGTTCTGGTACCGGAGCTCGTGCCCGCGCAGGGCCTGGTAGCGCTGGAAGACGTCCTTCAGCGTCCGTCCCCAGGCGTGGTGGACGCCCATCGCGTTGTTGGCAGTGATCGGCCCGTCGACGAAGCTGAAGCGCGGCCCGCCTGCGTTCAGCTCGCGCAGACGCTCGAACGTCCGCTCCGCCTCCCAGCGCTCCAGCACGCCGCGTTCGAGAGCCGGATGATCCGGCACGGGCGCCAGCGGCGCGAACACGCGTGACATGGTTCGATTCTAGAGCGGCCCGGGAACATCCCAGCCGTCGCTCTCGTTACCACTGTCGAGACCCGCGAACGACTGAAAAGACGAAAGGAATCAGATGCCGACCGTTGTCACCACCGAGACGTTCGATCAGGAGGTGCTCCAGAGCGAGAAGCCCGTGATCGTCGACTTCTGGGCCGAATGGTGCGGGCCCTGCCATGCGGTCTCGCCCGTGCTCGACCGCATCGCCGAGGAACGCGCCGACGAGCTGAAGCTCGTCAAGATCAACGTCGACGAGAACCAGGATTTGATGATCCGGTACGGGGTCCAGTCGATCCCGACGATTCTGCTCTTCAAGGGCGGCGCCCCGGCCGCCGCGGTGGTCGGCGCGATGCCGAAGGCCGCGATCGAGAGAGGCCTCGGCCTCGAGGCGAACGGCGACCAGCCGGCCTAGCCCTGAGGCTCCTCCAGCCACGCACGTAGCGGCTCGCTCATCGCGACCTCGTCGAGCGGAGGCACATCGACGCGGGCGAACCAGCGAAGCTCGGAGACGTCGTCGGCCGCCCGCTCCTCTCCGCCGGCGACCCGGGCGCGCCAGACGAGGTTCACCACGCACGGCGCGCCCGGCCCGTCCCCGTACGGAACCATGAACGCCCCGAACCACTCGGTCGGCTCGACGTCGAGGCCGGTCTCCTCCACCAACTCCCGCCGCAGGCAGTCGAGCGGGTGCTCGTCCTCGGCGAGGAAGCCGCCCGGAAGATCCCACATCCCCGCGTACGGCTCCCAGGCGCGGCGTGTGAGCAGGATCCGGTCCGCGTCGTCGACGCAGAGCGCGCAGGCGGCCGGCTCCGGGTTCGCATACGCGACGTAGCCGCAGGCGGAGCACTCGACCCGGCCATCCGCCGGTTCGACCGGAGCGCCGCAGCGCGGGCAGAGCCTCCATTCGTCGAGCAGCCCCATGCGCTCGACTCTGCCACACCACCCGGTCGGGCCGAGCAGGCACACTCCTTGCGTGAGCCCGATTCGCGAGCACGAGTTCGGCCGGATCGGCCTGCTGGCCGAGCTTCCCGGCGAGCGTCTGCGCAAGCTCTCCGACCGCATGCGCCGCGACCAGGTTCCGGCCGGCACGGCGATCGTGCAGGAGGGCGACGCGGGAGAGCGGTTCTACGTCGTTCTCTCCGGCATGCTCGGCGTCACCCAGGAAGCGTTGGGCGAGCGGCGCGTGCTGAAGCCGGGGGACTACTTCGGTGAGGTGGCGTTGACGATGGCCGTCCCCCGCACCGCCTCGGTGCGCGCGATCACGCCGTCGGTCGTCGCGAGCTGCGACCGCGAGACCTTCGACGAGTTCGTCCGGCCGCTCTTCAGCGATTGAGCCGGCTCCGAACGAGGCCGAGGACCCGGGCCCGCATCGCAGGCGGGAAACCCCGGGACGAGACCAGCTCGACGACGGCGAGCGCCCGGCCGCCCCGGACGACGTACAGCTCGGCGGTGTCGCTGCCCGGTTCCGAGCCACGCGTGACATGCAGGCGGTAGCCGGCGCCTGGGCCGCGGCCGACGACCGCGCCGCCGAAGGCGTGCTCGAGGGAGGCGCGGTACCGGCGCTCACCTGCGCGGGCGAGGGCAGCGGCCGCGTCGGCCTCTGTCCGGAAGACGAGCATGGTCGCGCGGGCGGCGTCTCCGGCCCGAACGAGCGCCGGCGCCTCCACCCTCCCCTCGACGCGCAGCCCACCGAGCTCCGGCGCCAACCCTCCGACCCCCGGCTCGGCCGGCACCGCCTTCCAGCCGGGTAGGTCGCCGGCGCGGAGCAGCCCGGCCCCTCCGATCACCGGCGGACCGGCCGCCCCGCACCCGACGGCAAGGGCGGCGACCAGGACGGCGAGCGCCGCCGCCCTCATGCGGCCGTTTCCGCCAGAACGGCGTCCGAGAGGGCCGGCCAGGCCTCGACCGCCCACCCGCCGAACGGGAGGTCGGTCAGGCAGCACAGCGCGATCGGGCGGTCGGGGTCGACCCAGAGGAACGACCCGCTGCGGCCGAAGTGGCCGAACGTCCGCCGGGAGTTGCGCCGGCCGGTCCAGTGCGGAGACTTGCCGTCACGGAGCTCGAAGCCGAGGCCCCAGTCGTTCGGCTCCTGCCGGCCGAAACCGGGCAGGACGCCGACCAGGCCGGGAAACGCGACCGTCGTCGCCTCCTCGAGCGTCTCGAGCGAGACGAGGGTCGGCGCCAAGAGCTCCCGCGCGATCGCGAGCAGATCGTCGAGCGACCCGTGGATCCCCGCGCCGGGACGACCGTCGAAGCGACCACGCAGACCGAGCGGGTCGACCACGGCGCCGCGCAGATAGTCCCCGAACGCCATCCCGGCCTGATCGGCGAGCATCGAGCCGAGGACCTCGAACCCGTAGTCGGAGTAGATCCGCCGCTCGCCCGGTCTCGCGATCGGGCTCTTCCCCTCGAGCGGGAGCCCGGACGCGTGGGAGAGCAGGTGGCGGACGGTCGACCCGGGCGGCCCGGCCGGTGCGTCGAGGTCGATCGTCCCCTCCTCGGCGGCGACGAGGCAGGCGAGCGCCGTCACCGGCTTCGTCACCGAGGCCCAGTGATACTCGCGCGCAGGGTCGCCGTGGCTCGCGACCGGGCCCGCTGCCGAGACGACGCAGACCGACACGTTCGGGGCCGGCCAGTCCTCGACGGCTCCGAGAGCGTCCACTTCGCGGGATACTAGGCCCGTGGAACGGCGGTACATCGCTTCCGGATCGCCGTACGAGCCGGTGATGGGCTTCTCGCGCGCGGTCCGGGTCGGGCCGCACGTGTTCGTTGCCGGCACCGCGCCGGTGATGCCCGAGGGTGAGGAGCTGCCCGCGGACGCGTACGGGCAGACGAGACGCTGCCTGGAGATCGTCGTCGGAGCGCTCCGCGAGGCCGGCGCCGCCCCCGAGCACGTCGTCCGGACCCGCATCTTCGCGACGAGCGCCGCGGACTTCGAGGAGGTCGCGCGCGCTCACGGCGCCGTCTTCGGCGACGTCCGTCCGGCCTGCACCTATGTGATCGCGCAGCTGATCGATCCCCGCTGGCGGGTCGAGATCGAGGCGGAGGCGCTCGTCGCGTGAAGCAGGTCACGCCTCCATCGATCACCGGCAAAGGCGCAGGCTTCGCCCACGGCGGCAGCGTCCTCGACCACAACTTCGGGAAAGGCGACGCGTTCACCCTGGGCGTCGAGGAGGAGTACATGCTCCTCGACCCGGACACCTTCGACCTCGTCCAGCACGTCGATACCGTGCTCGCCGCGATCGCCGGCCACGAGCTCGAGGAGCGGATCAACGCCGAGCTGATGCAGTCGGTGATCGAGATCACCACCCCCGTCTGCCGCACCGCCGCGGACGTCGAGGATCAGCTCACACAGCTCCGCGCCTACGTGACCTCGGTCGCGGCGACGAAGGGCCTGCGTGTCGGGTCGGCGGGAACGCATCCGTTCAGCCTGTTCGAGCGGCAGCGGATCACCGCCCGCGACCGCTACCGCAACCTGGTCGACCAGCTCCAGTACGTCGCCCGCCGCGAGCTGATCTTCGGCATGCACATCCACGTCGCGGTCGACGGTGCGGAGAAGGCGGTACAGGTCGTGAACGGCCTGCTCACGCACCTCTCGCAGCTGCTCGCGCTCACCGCCAGCTCGCCGTTCTGGCGCGGCGAGACGACCGGGCTCGCCTCGAGCCGGCAGATGGTCTTCGCAGCGTTCCCCCGGTCGGGTCTCCCGCCGCGCTTCCGCGACTACAACGACTACGCGGAGGTCGTCGGCCAGCTGGAGCGCACGGGCTGCATCGCCGACTACACCCACATCTGGTGGGACGTGCGTCTGCATCCGCGCCTGGGAACCGTGGAAGTGCGCATTTGCGACGCGGTCACGCGGATCGGCGACGCGGTCGCGGTCGCCGCGTTCTGCCAGGCGCTCGTCAAGCTGTACTCGGAGCAGTTCGACCGCGGCGAGGAGATCCCCTCGTACCACCGTATCCTCACCGCCGAGAACAAGTGGCTGGCCGCCCGCTACGGACTGGAGGCTCCGGTGATGGACCTCGCCACGGGCCGCCGCAACCGGGTGCCGGTCGCGCAGCTCGTCCGCCGAACGCTGCGCGACCTCGAGCCGCACGCGCGCGAATTGGGCTCCGAGCGCGAGCTGGAGGGCATCCGCGAGATCCTCGCCCGCGGCAACAGCGCCGACCGGCAGCTGCGGATCTACAACGCCAACCGCGACATCGTCGAGGTCGTTCGCGAGATCGCCGACGCCACGGAGGTCGTCCCCGGCGGCGCGTAGGCTGCGGCGGATGCGTGTGCTTACCGCCGCCTGCGCCGCTCTCGTTCTCGCCGGGTCGGCCGGCGCCGCCCGCGAGCCCGTGACGGTACTGCCGAAGCCCCGGTTCAACGCACCGGCCAGGGCACCCGACTCGGAGCGGGTCACCTTCGAGGTGCTCTCGTCGACGTCCCTCGACCCGGGCCGCCTCACCC
This sequence comes from Gaiellales bacterium, assembly GCA_038248655.1. Classification (GTDB taxonomy): domain Bacteria; phylum Actinomycetota; class Thermoleophilia; order Gaiellales; family Gaiellaceae; genus DATBLE01. The sequence goes on along the minus strand of JBBRXG010000026.1, from coordinate 7,238 downwards.
GCTCGCCGAAGCCGCGCGGATTGACGATCGAAGGGCCCGACGGCGCGACGGCGCACGTCGTCGGCGCGGCCGGCCGGTACGCCTTCGACTTCCGCGCGTACGCCTGGCCGCCCCGATACGTCAAGGCCGACCGTGAGTTCGTCTACGAGGAGGTCGTTTGGGCGAAGGAGGCGGACACGGGGCTCCTGTACGTCAAGACCGCCCACGCGACCTACGCCACCTCCTCGTACGGCCTGAACGGGCACCTGAGCGCGATCGACCTGAGGACGAAGGCGCGCTGGCGGAGCGCAGCGCTGGTCGCGAACGCCCGCACGTTCGTCCTTCTGAACGACGTGGCCGTGTCGGGGTACGGATTCACGCGCGAGCCCGACTACCTGTACGCGCTCGACCGGACGACGGGGAAGGTGGTCGGGCGCCTGCTCCTGTCGAGCGCGCCCGATCTGATCGTCCGGCACGGCAGCGTGCTCACGGTCGACACCTACGATCACCGGCTGACGATCCGCGTCGTCGAGCGCTGATGCTGGCGGTCGGCGACCGGATCCCGGCGGCGACCGTCTGGGTCGGCCCGCGCGAGCAGCACACGCTCGAGGAGATCGTCGCCGACGGGCCGGTCCTGCTCCTCTTCTACCTCTTCGACTGGTCCTCGACGTGAACGAGCGAGATGGAGCTCCTGCGTGACAGGAGCGCCGACTTCGAGGAGGCCGGAGTGCGGGCGCTCGGGATCTCGCGGGACTCGCCGTGGACCCACATCGCCTGGATGCAGGCGCTCGATCTCGATTTCGGGCTGCTCTCGGACTGGAACGGCGAGGCAGTGCGCGGGTTCGGCGCGACCCAGGTCTTCCGCGGAATGGAAGACGTGCCGCAGCGGACGGCGTTCCTGATCGACAGCGAAGGGAGGATTCGAGGGGCGTGGAGCTATGGGAACGAGCTCGTGCCGGACTTCGACGAGTTGCTGGCCGCCGCCCGGGCCCTGTAAGCCTCGCCTGCGCTCTGTTCGCCGTCGGGGCCGTGGTCGCGACCGAGCCTGCGATCGTCCACGGCTGGTCGAGCTTCATGGCGAGCGGAGCCCCGGCCCACGGCGAAGCGTCCCCCGGCGATCATCTCCAGACCGGCTACCGGCTCTGGCTCGCGGGTCACCAGCTCGAGCACGGGCGACCGCCGTGGCTCGACCCGTACACCTTCCGCCCCGAGACCGGGGCGCAGGCGAACCCGGCCTGGTGGCCGTTCGGCCTCGCCTACTGGCCGCTCGTGCGTGCCTTCGGGCCCGTTCTGGCCTGGAACCTCTTCACGCTTCTCGCCCTGTTCGGGGCCGGGGTGCTGGCGATGGCGTGGCTCCGGGAGCTCGGCCTGTCGCGCTTCGCCGCCGCGACGGGCGGCCTCGCCTTCGAGATCGCCCCCTACCGCGTGATGCAGAGCCGCGGCCACCTGCTCGGGCCGATCTCGCTGCTCCTCCCGCTCTCCCTGTGGGCGTTCGAGCGTGGACGGCGAACGGGGATGAAGCGATGGTGGTGGCTGTCCGGGGCCGCCCTGGCCTCGATCCCGCTCTCCGGTCAGGTCCACCTGGCCCTGGGGGCGATCCCGTTCTACCTGCTCTACGCCCTCTGCCGGTCGCGCGAGCGGGTCGCCCTGGGGGCGGCGGCGATCGGAGGCGCGGCCGCGATCCTGGGCGGCCTCCTGATCAGGCTGGCCGTGATCTCCGGCTCGATCGACGAACGCGGGCGGTCGCTGAACGAGGTCCGCGTCTACTCCGCCGACGGGCTCGACCTCGTGTCCCGGAACGTGCGGCACGGCGCCGAGGCGTTCGTCTTCCTCGGCTGGCTGACGCCGCTCGTCGCGATCGCCGGCTTCGTACTGCTCGTCCGGCGCGGCGACCGTTATCTCGCGACCGCGCTCGGACTCGGCATCCTCGTCCCGGTGCTCCTCGCGCTCGGCACCCACTTTCCCCTCTACTCGCCGCTCTGGCATGCGCTGCCGCCGCTCCGCTACCCGCGCGTTCCGGAGCGGCTGATGCCGATCGCGTGCCTGGCTCTCGCGGCCCTCGTCGCCGTCGCCGTCGATGCGGGCCTGGAGCGGCCGGCGGCGAGACGCCTGCCGAGGCTCGCCCTCGGCGCCACGGTCGCCGTCCTGCTCGTCGCCGACCTGCACGTGCGCGTATTCGACGCCTCGGCCGCCGACCGCTCGAACCGCGCCTACGACGCGGTTCGAGCTGCGCCGGAGGGACAGCTGCTCGAGCTGCCCGTCTTCCTCCCGGACGTCCACTACGGGAGCGTCTACCTCTACTACGACCAGCGGGTCCTGCGCCGGCGGCCGGGCGGCTACTCGACCACCGCGCCCCGGAAGGCGGACGAGGTCGCGCGCCGGCTCCAGCCGCTGAACTGCGGCGACTGGACGACCGGCGCCGGCGGCCTCGCCAACCGGCTCGGCGTCTCGACGGTGGCGCTGCACGCCGGCCTCTACCGCCAGAACACCGTGCTGGCGGACACGGCGTGGCTGGCGTGGCGCGGGCTCGTTCTGCACGGGTGGCGGCCGCTCGCGACCGACGGCGCCGTCGCCGCGTTCGGTCGCGGCGCCGCGGGTTCCACGGAGCCGCCGCTCGCCGAGCCTCCTCGCGACGACGCTCTCTTCTGCGAGGGCTGGTACCGATCGGACATCCGCGGCCGTCAGATGAGCCGCAGCCACGCGGCTTTCTGGGTCTACGGCGAGGGCATCGCCCGTCTCTTCGTCGCCTCGCCCGAGCCGCTCCGGGTGCGAATCTCGCTGGACGGACACCCGCACTCACGGCTGACCGTCCACCGGCTGACGGAGGTGCGCATCGGGCTCCCCCACCCCGGCTGGCACCTGATCGCGTTCGGCGCCGGCCGGCTTTCCGAGATCGGCGGGAAGCCACGCGGCGCCCGCATCGTCGCGTACGCCCTGCCGGAGAGCTGATCGCGCCGGCGCCGAGTAGAGCGGCTGCTCGCCGGAGACAACGGAGACCCCGCGGCTCCCCGGTGAGGAGGAGGCGCGGGGTCTCCGCCCTGGAGCTATGGCTAGGCGGCTTCCTGGTGCTCCGCTCTCGAGACCGTCTCCGGCTGCACCAGCTCGCGCGATCGGAATGCGCGGTAGCAGACGGCGGCTGCGAATCCGGACAGCGTGAAGCCGAGGATCCAGACCCAGTTCGGCGCCACGAACGAGCCGGTTGCGACCGCGGTCTCGCGGAACGGCGCGCCATCGCGAGCGATCGGCAGCACCATGTACCAGAAGAGCATGAAGCTGACGAAGCTCGAGACCGCGTCGAGGCCGATGCTGCCGAGCATCGTCCGGACGCGGTAGACGCGGTCGGCGATACCGGCGAATGCGAGTCCCTGAACGCCCCAGTAGGCGATCAGGAAGAGCGCGCCGATCACGATCGGCCACCAGTGGTACGCGTTACGGGCGTTGGGGGTATCCATCTAACCGGACTAGGATGCGGGGATCGTCGCCTTGTAGGCCGGAAAGCACTATCCGTGGTCGTTGGGGAGTTCCAGGCCTGGTTTCCGACCGACGCCGACTGTCTGGACTACGTGGAGTGGCTGCGTTGGCCGGAGAGGTTCGTCTGTCCGGACTGTGGTCATGCGGGCGGCTGGCCGATCGGCGACGGTCGCGTCAAGTGCTCGTCCTGTGGCGAGCGCACCTCCCCGACGGCGGGCACGATCTTCGACCGCACGCGCACGCCGCTGACGGTCTGGTTCACCGCCTGCTGGCTATTCGCCTCACAGAAGGACGGGATGTCGGCGCTCTCGCTGCAGCGACTGCTCGAGATCGGCTCCTACCAGACCGCCTGGGCGATGCTGCACCGGCTGCGCTCGGTGCTGGTGCGTCCCGGCCGGGAGCGGCTGGCCGGGAGAGTGGAGGTCGACGAGATCTACATCGGCGGCGAGGAGGCGGGGCTCGCCGGCGGCCGCGCCCGGGGCAAGAAGGTCCTGACCGGCATCGCCGTCGAGGTTCGGAAGCCGAAGGGGCTCGGCCGCTGCCGGATGGCGCCGCTGGCCGATGCCTCCGCCGCCTCGCTGCACGCCTTCGTCAGCGATCACGTCGAGCCGGGCGCGGTCGTGATCAGCGATGGCTGGGCAGGCTACGCCGGACTGGAGCGGCTCGGCTACATCCACGACCGCCGCAGCCAGCGGGCGGCCCGCGCTCGCGGCGAGGATCCCGACCAGCTCCAGCCCGCCGTGCACCGGGTCGCCTCGCTGGCCAAGCGCTGGCTGCTCGGCACCCACCAGGGATCGGTCGACGACGCCCATCTGCCCGCCTACCCGAACGAGTTCGCGTTCCGGTTCAACCGCCGCCACTCGCGCAGCCGCGGCATCGTCTTCTACCGGCTGCTCGAGCTCGCCGTCGCCCATCAGCCCGTGCGCTACCGCGACCTGATCGCCAACCCGCGACCGAACACCATCCCCCGCCAGCCGCCGCGCGGCCGCGGCCGCCCGCCGAGCATGCAACGCCCGCCGGCAGGACGCCCGTGGAGGTCCGGTTAGATGGATACCCCCAAACGGGCGTAATGGTCGAGCCCGAACAGCCACGCGGTGACGGCCATCGGCAGCTCGAGCGCGCTATTGCTTGCCTTCGCCCAGTCGTAGATCACGAGCGGCGCAGCCATCGCGAGCCCGCCGCCGATCCCGGCTAGAAGGCCGACCAGGGTCAGCCGGCCGACGCCCGTTGCCTGTCGTTGACCGACGTGCACGTGCGGAAGGCGCGGCCGACGCCGGAACTGTGCGTGGGCCTCCATTTCCCCACCTCCTTTTTAGACGGTGAGCTTTGGTGTCGCCGAGCGTGACCGCTCCCTCCTCGACGGAGCTCGCTTGCCATCTTCGGCTCCTAGCAATTGTAGCTGAGCAGCAACAGTTGCCGTCGACAGCTACACTGCTAGGGATGGCAGATCGGACGAGCACTCGAGCCCAGCAGCCGAGCGAAGAGCTCCTCGACGCACTGCTCGTGCGCGGGCACGCGTTTGCGCAGCTGCTACTCGGTCGCCACCGCGGGGTTGCCGGGGGCATCTCCCCCGTGCAGCTGCAGGCCCTGACGGTGCTCGCCGGCGGCGATGTGCGCATGCACGAGCTCGCCCATCGACTCGGTCTCGCGACCAGCACCGTCACCCGGCTGGTCGATCGCCTCGAGCGCGCCGGCCTCGCCGAGCGGCGCCGCGAACGACCCGACCGCCGCAGTGTGCTCGTCGGCCTGAGCACACCGGGGCGCCAGGCGTTGCACGCCGTGCGCAAGCGTCTGCGCGAGCTGCTCGGAGACCTGCTCGCCGGCCTGCCGGCGCACGACCAGGGCGAGTTCCTGCGCCTGCTGACCGCGCTCGTAGACGGACTCCACCTGCCCGCGCTCGAGCCCCTCCCCGCCGGCCTTCGCACACGCTGAGCGGCTCGTCCGCGAAGGCGGCGTCGGCCCGCTGCGCCCGCACCGCCGGCGCCGACACCACGATCCCTGCGGGCGCCTTCTGCGGGGATGGTGTCACCCGTCCCCGACGCGAGATCCCTACATGCCCATCGCGTGGTATCCGGAGTCGACGTAGAGGGTGGTCGCGGTCACGTTGCGGGCCTCCTCCGAGAGCAGGTAGGCGGCGGCGGAGCCGACGTCGTCCGAGTCGATCGGACGGTGGAGTGGCGAGCGCTCCTCCACGATCGCCTCCATGGTCGGGAAGCCGGCGATCGACCGCGCCGCGAGCGTGCGGACGGGCCCGGCCGAGATCGCGTTCACCCGGATGTTCTTCGCGCCCAGCTCCCAGGCGAGATAGCGGACCGAGGCGTCGAGCGTCGCCTTGGCCACTCCCATCACGTTGTAGTGGGGAACCGCGCGCTCGCCGCCGAGGTAGGTCATCGTCAGGATCGAGCCTCCGCCGGCCGCCTCCATCAGCGGTTCCGCGTAACGCGCGCAGGCGACCAGGGAGTAGGCGCTGACGTCGAGCGCGAGCCAGAAGCGGTCGCGCGGCGTGTCGGCGAAGCGCCCCTCGAGATCCTCGGCTGCCGCGAACGCGACCGAATGGACGAGCAGGTCGAGACTGCCGGCGAAGGTGTCCGCGACCTCGGCGAAGACGCGGGCGACATCCTCGTCCGAGCGGACGTCGCATGACGTGACGAGCGGGCTCGAGACACTGTCGGCCAGCTCGCGGACGCTCGACTCGATGCGCTCGCCCTGGTAGGTGAACGCGAGCTCTGCGCCACCTTCGGCCAGGCGCCGCGCGATCGCCCAGGCGATCGACCGCTTGTTCGCCACGCCGAGTACGAGCGCGCGCTTGCCGGTGAAATCCGCCACGGGAGCGCGAGTGTAAACCCTTCGGCTACGCTGGCCCGCCGTGGACGAGCGCGTCGCAGTGATCACCGGCGGCTCGAGCGGGATCGGGGCCGAGGTCGCCCGCCTGCTCGTCGCCGACGGCTGGCGCTGCGTCCTCGTCGCCCGCGGCGAGGAACGGCTGCGAGAGGCGGCGGGTGAGCTCGGAGCGGAGGCCGAGGTCTGCGACGTTCGCGACCGGACGGCCGTGGACGACCTGGCCGCTCGGGTGACCGCCCGGCACCCGAGGATCGATCTGCTCGTCAACAACGCGGGCATCCCGGCCCGGGCCGACTTCCTCGGCGGTGATCCGGCCCGGATCGAGGACGTCATGCGCGTCAACTACCTGGGCTCCGTCTGGTGCCTGCGTGCGTTCCTGCCCGCGCTCGAGGCGGCAGCCCCCGCCGACGTGGTCAACGTCGTCTCCGTCGCCGGCACGGTGGCGATCCCCCCGTCCGGGCCTTACGCTGCGTCCAAGCACGCTCAACTCGCGTTCTCGCGAGCGGTCGCCGCCCAGCTGCGGAGCCGGCGCATCCGTGTCCACACGGTGCTGCCGGGCTTCGCCGAGACTGCGGGCTTCCCGCAGCGAACGGTGCTCCCGAGGTCGCTTCGGTGGACGATCATCGAGCCCGACCGGATCGCCCGCTCGATCGTCGCCGCGGTCCGCCGCGACCGCCGTGAGAGCTTCGTCCCCTGGTGGTATCGACCCGTTGCGGTTTTCCAGGCGCTGACCCCGTCGCTCGTCGCCCGCGTCCTCTCACGCGGCACGTACGGCGGTCCCGGGGCCGTATGAGGCGGCTGACATTCGGCAGTCGCCGCCGCCGGCCGCCGGAGCCGGGCTTCGCCCGGCGAGAGGCGAAGTGAGCTGCTGCGATCGCTGCGAAGAAGGAGGGGGCGCACGGGGGAACCAAGCGGTTCCCCCCTGCTCGCTCAGATCAGCCAGCTGC
>JBBRXG010000025.1:0-29173 GCA_038248655.1 Gaiellales bacterium | reverse complement strand
TGGCTGATCGTCCTCTCAGACCAGCTACGGATCGTCGCCTTGGTGGGCCGTTACCCCGCCAACTAGCTAATCCGCCGCGGGCTCATCCTCGACCAGAGGCCGAAGCTACCTTTTCTCCGGCGCCCGAGAGCTCCGGAGGCTATTCGGTATTAATCCGGGTTTCCCCGGGCTATCCCGATGTCAAGGGCAGATTACCCACGTGTTACTCACCCGTTCGCCGCTGTCCCCAGAGCCGAAGCCCTGGTTCTCGCTCGACTTGCATGTGTTAAGCGCGCCGCCAGCGTTCGTCCTGAGCCAGGATCAAACTCTCCGTGAAGATGGTTTCGCCCACAGGGCGAATCTTCCCTTCGAGCTTGTGCTCAAAGTGTCCCCACTCGAAAGTGGTGACGGGTCTTGTACCTCGGCGAGATCGCGAAAGCGAGCTCGCCTTGGTCTCGACGTAAACGCACGCTGCTGAGTTTTCAAAGACCGCACCGCTTGGGAGCTGACGTGAAAAAGGGCCTCCGACACACCGGAGGCCCCCGTACTCGCTACCTTCGACTTCCGTCTAGGGACGCTCGGTTGGGTTCTCCTGGTCGTCGGGACTCTTCCACGCCGCCCTTTGGGCAGCCGCGGAATGATAGCAACCCTCAGGTCGCTGTCAAGCGGACGAATCGCCGCTTCCCCGCTTGAACAAGCGCGTTTTCGAGCCGTTTGCGGGGCAGGTCGAGCTCGCTGACGACCTCGCCGTCCACCTGGACGCCGCCCTGTCCGATCAGTCGCCTGGCCTCGCTGGTCGAGAGGCCGAACGCCCGGGCTAGCACGCCCGGCAGATGCACGGGATCGCCGGCCGGAAGCGGTGCCCCGGGTACCTCGTCGGGCGCCTTGCCTTCGCGAACGACCCGGGTGAAGTGGACCTCGGCCGCTGTCGCCGCGGTCTCCCCGTGCGAGCGGGCGACGATGAAACGGGCCAGGGCGAGCTTCGCGGCGAGCGGGTCTCCGAGCGGCGGCGGCTGCTCCATGACGAGCTCGTACCACTGTGGAAGCTGGTCGTCGGAGATCCGCATCGTTCGGCCGAACTGCTCCTCGGCGGCCATCGTCAGCGGAATGTTGTTGCCGACGGAGGAGCTCATCTTCTCGCCGTCCCAGGAGAGGAGGAGCGGAAGAGTGAGGGCGAGCTGCGGCTCGAGTCCGTAGGCCTGCATCACCTCGCGGCCGGCGAGCAGGTTGTACAGCTGGTCGGTGCCGCCGAGCTCGACGTCGGCCTCGATCGCGACGGAGTCGTACGCCTGCATCAGCGGATAGAGGAGCTCGGAGACCGAGATCGGCTCGCGTGCCGCATACCGCCTGGCGAAGTCGTCTCGTTCGAGGATCCGCGCGACGGTGATCGTGCGTGCGAGCCGCACGACCTCCGCGTAGCTCAGCTTCGCGAGCCACTCGCCGTTGCGACGCACCTCGGTCCGCTCGGGGTCGAGGACGATCATCGCCTGCTCCACGTAGGTCTGCGCGTTCGTCTCGATCTCCCCGTCGGTGAGGATCGGGCGCTCGCTCGAGCGACCCGACGGGTCGCCGATCCGGGTCGTGTAGTCGCCGACGATCAGGACGCCGGTGTGGCCCTCGTCCTGGAACGCGCGCATCCGCTGGAGCGGAACCGCCCGCCCCACATGAATGTCCGGCGAGGTGACGTCGATCCCCAGCTTGACCCGTAGCGGCCGGCCGAGCGCAAGCTTGCGCTCGAGCTCGCCGCGCGGGAGGACGTCGACGGCGTTCCGGGTCAGCTCGGCCAGGCCCACGGCGCGAGTCTAGAGGGAGGCTAGAATCGACGGGTTCTGGCTGGTGGCAAGACTCCGAACGGAAACGGCAAGCGCCGGCGCCGGATCCGCAAGCTCCGCCTGGTCACCCTCCTCACGCTGGTGGGTCTCTTCTGCTTCGTCTCCTTCGCCTACGGCTTCGTGGTCGGAATCCGGGGCGACATCCCCCAGTTCGAGCAGACGAGTCAGCGCCACCAGCAGCGCGACGGGGTGATCTACGACTCGACCGGTAAGCGCGTGCTCGCGCGACTCGTCGGCTCGGAGAGCCGCAAGATCGTCCCCTCGGAGGAGATCGCACCGGTGATGAAGCAGGCGATCGTCGCGATCGAGGACAAGCGCTTCTTCGAGCATCGAGGCGTCGACGTGCGCGGAATCGCGCGCGCCGTCTGGCAGGACCTGCGGAACAAGAAAGTCGTCCAGGGCGGGTCGACGATCACGCAGCAGTTCGTCAAGAACGCCTACCTGACGAGCAAACGCTCGCTGAGCCGCAAGCTGAAGGAAGCCGCGCTCGCATGGCAGATCGACCAGGTCTGGTCGAAGGACAAGATCCTCACCAACTACCTGAACACGATCTATTTCGGGAACGGCGCCTACGGGATCGAACGCGCGGCTCAGGTCTACTTCGACCACGGCGCCTCGAACCTCACGCTCGCCGAGGCCGCCCTGCTCGGCGGCATCCCGAGCGACCCGAGCCGGTACGACCCGATCACCGACCCGAAGGCCGCCCACGCCCGGCGGCGCGAAGTGCTCCAGGCGATGCTCGACCAGAAGGACATCGCCTACAACGAGTTCCGCCTCGCGAACCGCACGCCGGTCCCGAGACCGGAGGACATCCACCACCTCGGCCTGCGCGGGCCCGCGCAGTACTTCGTCGACTACGTCAAGCAGCAGCTCGTCGACCGGTACGGCTCGGGACGCGTGTTCGGCGGCGGGTTGAAGGTGAGGACGACGATCGACCTTGGCCTGCAGGAGCGGGCGCGCCGGGCGATCTCCAAGTGGCTCTCGGGCCCGTACGTCCCGGCGGCGGCGCTGGTCGCGCTCGATCCGCGCGACGGACGGGTGCTCGCGATGGTCGGCGGCGACAACTACCGGGAGAGCCAGTTCAACCTCGCCGTCCAGGGCGAGCGCCAGCCGGGGTCGGCGTTCAAGCCGTTCGTGCTCGCCGCAGCGCTCCAGCAGGGGATCTCGCCGACGACGAGGTTCGAGTCGAAGCCGGTGACGATCTCGCTCGGCGACCGCGACTGGTACGTCCGCAACTACGAAGGCACGAATCTCGGCTCGATCGATCTGGTCAATGCGACCGTCTACTCGGACAACACGGTCTACGCGCAACTGACCCAGCTCGTCCAGCCGAAGGCGGTCGTGAAGGCGGCCCACGACCTCGGGATCACCAGCCCGCTCAAGGACTACTTCGCGATCGGGCTCGGCGCCGAGGCGGTCAACCCGCTCGAGATGGCACGGGCGTACGCGTCGTTCGCAGACGGCGGCAACCGCATCGACGGATCGATCTTCAAGAACCGCCCGCGGGTCGTCCTCACGGTCAAGGGTGCTCCTGGGCCCGACGACAACAAGCCGGTCGAGCACAGGGCGATCACCGAGACCAATGCGAGGATCGTCAACCTGATCCTCCAGCAGGTCGTGCAGTCGGGTACGGGCAAACGGGCCCAGCTCGCCGACGGACGACCGCTGGCGGGCAAGACGGGCACCACGGAGAACTACGGGGACGCGTGGTTCGTCGGCTACACGCCGCAGCTCGTCGTCGCGGTCTGGGTCGGCTACCCGAACACCCTGCGGCCGATGCTGACCGAGTTCCAGGGTGAGGCGGTCGCCGGCGGGACGTTTCCGGCGCTGATCGCCAAGAGCTTCATGGAGACTGCGCTGCCCTACCTCCACGACGCTCCGGAGAGCTTCCCCTACCCCGATCAGCCCGCGGCCGAGTCGCGCCGCCTCGTGCTCCGCGACGGCACCTTCCAGCTCGACAACGGACTGTGCCGGCACACGATCTCGGTCGAGTACTTCAGCGGCAGGGCGCCCGCGAAGAAGGCAAACTGCCGGCCGAACGAGGTCGAGGTGCCGAACGTCGTCGGCACCACCTACGACGTCGCCCGGATCCGGTTGACCGCGCAGCCGCTGACACCACTCGTGGTCTACAAGCCGGCGGCGCCGGCTCAGGCGCTCGGCGTGGTCGTCAAACAGATCCCGGCGAAGGGGCGGCTGTCCTCGTTCGACAGGGTGACGATCGTGTTCGCAAAGCCGCTGCACGGCGTCGTCCCCGACGTGGTCGGCCTTCCTCCGGCGCTCGCCCGGAGGAAGCTCGAGCGCCTGAAGCTGAAGCCGGTGCTGCGCGGTACCGGGACGAAGGTCGTTCGGCAACGGCCGAAGGGCGGCGTCGCGGCCGCGCCGAGGTTGCCGGTCACGCTCTGGGTGACGGGCGGCTGAGAAAGCGGGAGCCGGCGAGCAGGTAGCGCCACTCGAGGTCGACGGCACGGGTGATCCCGATGCGCGGCGCGGTGGCGACCTCGACGGATCCGATCCCGGCCCGTAGCTCGAACGGCGGACGGTCGATCGGCAGGCCGTCGTGCTCGCGGCTCACCGCGAGCGCCTCGCACAGGCGCCCCGGACCGGCGCAGAGCAACCGGATGTTCTCGGTCCGGCGCCGTTCGCGCATCCGATCGAGCCCGCGCGTCGGCTCGACCGCACGGATCAGAACCGCCGCGGCGGAGCCCTCCTCCTCGCACACCAGGTTGAGGCACCAGTGGATCCCGTACGAGCGGTAGACGTACGCGCGGCCCGGCGGCCCGAACATCGAGGCGTTCCGCGGCGTGCATCCGCGGAACGAGTGGCTGGCACGCTCGGACGGATGGTAGGCCTCGACCTCGACGATCGTCCCCCCGACGCCCTCGACGAGGAGGGTCGCCCCGATCAACTCGGCGGCGACGTCGTGAACGCTGCGGTCGAAGAACTCGCGGCCGAGCCGCCCACGACCGGTGGACGAACAGTCACGCACGCTCTACGCCTCCGGTCTCAGAGACTGGGGCATGGCTCGAAGCGTCGTAGCGGAGGAGGCTCGGGACCGCCGCCAGGACAGCGAGCGCGCCCGCCACGCAGGCGACACCGCCGGAGACGACCGAGAACCGGAGGCTCGTCAGCGACGCGACAACGCCGGCCTCGACATTCCCGAGCGCCGGGGTGCTCGCCACCTGCGCGAGCTCGAAGCCCTGCATGCGGCCGCGCATCGCCTCAGGCGTCGAGGAGAACAGGATCGTCGAGCGCAGGATCGCGCTGAACTCGTCGGCAAGGCCGGCGACGGCGAGCATCGCGAGGCCGAGCCAGAGCGTCGTCGCGAAGCCGAAGACGGCGATCGCCGCGCCCCAGACGACGATCCAGACAGCGACGGCAATGCCCTGACGAGACACGCGTCCGATCCAGCCGGACGCGAGCGCCGCGAGCAGCGCTCCCGCAGACGGCGCCGCGTAGAGCGCTCCGACGACGCCCGCTCCGCCGTCGAAGTGGTGGCGGGCGACGGCCGGGAAGAGAGCCTGCGGCATCCCGAACACCATCGCGTTCGTGTCGAGCACGAACGTGCCGAGGATCACCGGTTGCGCTCGCAGGAACCGCCATCCCTCGCGGAGCGACTCGAGCGCCTGGTGCACGACCTCGCCGGCCGGAGGCGCCGGGGCGATCAGCGAGACCGCAACCAGCGACGCACCGAAGGTGGCCGCATCGATCGCATACGTGGGCCCGACCCCGACCGCGGCGATCAGCAGGCCGCCGAGAACGGGCCCTGCGACCCCGCCGACGTTGTAGTAGATCGACTGGAGGGCCTGCGAGGCGGCGAGCTGCTCCCGGGGGACGAGGCCCGGCATGAGCGAGCGGAGCGCCGGGGACCCCAGTACCCAGAGCGAGGTGCCGAGCACGGCGAGCACGTACAGCGGCCAGACCCGTGGAGTCCCGACAAGCGCATTGAGCGCCAGCAACGTGGCCACGCCGGCGAGGCCGAGCTCGGACCGGAGGATGAGCTTCCGGCGATCGAGCCGGTCCGCGATCGTCCCACCGACCGCCGAGAGGAGAAGGAGGGGGACGGCGTCGCAGATCGACAGCAGCCCGACCTGGAGCGGCGAGTGCGTCAACTCGTAGAGCTGGAAGGGCACGGCGACGAACGCGACCATGCTCCCCAGGTACGAGACGGCCTGCCCGACCCAGAGCAGGCGGAAGTCGCGGGACTCGCGCAGAGGGCGCAGATCGATCGCGAGCAGGCGCACGCGCGCGAGCCGGCCGGGACGGTCGGTGGTCGGCGGAGCGTCCTCGAGCGACGGCTGATCGTCGAAGTCGGTCAGAGCGCCGGGAACGTACCGGCTAGAAGAGCTTCTCGGTCCCCGCCGTCCCGGCGGTCTTCTCGAGCAACCGGCGCGCGCGGCGACCGAGGTCGCCGAGGTCGACCTTGCCCTGCTCGGCCGCCTCTGCAAGCCGCTCGGCCAGCCCGAGCGCCTCGTCGACGATCGCCGAGCCGCCCGCATCCTGACCCATCTCGTGGAGGATCGTCCGCTCGGTTCGCGAGGCGACGATCGGCTCGGGCACCCCTTCGACCCACACCCGCGTCCGCCGGCCGCTCCCCCGCTCCGCGCTCTCGATCGGCTCGAGCGCGTAGATCTTGTCGGAGCGCGCGAACTTGCCGAAGCCGAGGAAGATCATCTTCGTCGAGCCGTCGGCCATCCGGCGATGATCGCCTACTGCAGGGCCGCGCGCAACGCCTCGACGACGCGCTCCTGGTCCTCTGCCTCGATCTCGGACCAGAACGGGAGGGCGAGTAGTCTCCGGCTCGCATCCTCCGAGACGGGGCACATGCCCTCGGCGAAGCCGAAGCGCTCGCGCATGTAGGGCTGGAGGTGGATCGACGGCAGATAGCGACTCGTGTCGATCCCGTCGGCATCGAGCCGGGCGATCACCGCCTCACGGTCGACGCCCGACTCGAGCCAGATCGGATAGACGAACCACGATCGCTTGTGGTCGGCATCGCCGGCCGGCAGTGGCTCGACGGCGTCCACCCCGGCGATGAGCTGCGCATAGCGCTCCGCCACGCGCTCCCGCGACGCGAGCAGGAGGTCGAGCTTCTCCAGCTGGGCAACGCCGATCGCGGCGGCGATGTCGTCGAGGCGGTAGTTGTAGCCGAGCCGCGAATGCTCGAGCCAGCCCCCGGAGTCTGCGCGGCCCTGGTTGGAGAGGCTCTTCAGCAGGCGCCACTCGGCCTCGGAGCCGGTGACGACCATCCCGCCCTCGCCCGTCGTCATCTGCTTGTTCGGGTAGAAGGCGAAGACGGCCAGATGGCCGTGCGAGCCGACCGGCCGTCCCCGGTACTCGGCTCCGAGCGCCTCGCACGCGTCCTCGATCAGGATGAGCCCGTGGCGCTCGCACAGCTCGAGCAGCGGGTCGAGCTCGCAGGGGTAGCCGAAGATGTCGACCGCGACGATCGCCTTGGTGCGCGGAGTGATCGCAGCCTCGACCGCGGCCGGGTCGAGGTTCAGTGTGCGCGGGTCGACGTCGGCGAACACCGGCGTCGCGCCCTCGTACAGAAAGCAGTTCGCCGAGGCGACGAACGAGAAGGGCGTCGTGATCACCTCGTCGCCGGGCCCGACCCCGGCGAGCCGCGCGCACAGGTGGAGCCCGGCCGTGCCGCTCGACATCGCCGCCGCGTGCTGGGCGCCGACGTGCTCGGCAAACAGCTCCTCGAACCTGGTCAGGACCGGGCCGAGCGAGAGCCGGCCGGAGCGGAGCACCTCGCCGACGAGCTCCTCCTCGCGAGCGCCCAGGACCGCCCCGGAGAGGGGGACCCGTCGGGCGGTCTCCTGCTTCACGCCCCGGCTCGGGTCGCGGCGTGGTCGAGCCACTGGGCCCATCGCTCGCTGCGGCCGCGCACCGTGTCGGCGTATGCCTTCTGGAGCTCGAGGGTGACCGCGCCGACGCCGATCTCGTGATCGTCGACCGACCGCACGGGGGTGACCTCGACCGCGGTGCCGGCCATGAAGACCTCGTCTGCCGTGTAGAGGTCGCTCCTGATCAGCGCCTTCTCGACGACCTCGTAGCCGAGGTCCTGGCCGATCTGGATGATCGTGTCGCGCGTGATTCCGGGCAGGATCGAGGCGCTCAGGTCGGGCGTGAACACCGCTCCGCCCTTCACGACGAAGATCGTCTCGCCGGGGCCGTCCGCCACGCGTCCGTCCTCGGTGAGCAGGATCGCCTCGTCGTAGCCGGCCCGCCGGGCCTCGTGGGTGGCGAGCATCGAGTTCAGGTACACGCCGGTCGCCTTCGCCGCATGCGGGATCGTGTTCGGGCCGACGCGGCGCCAGGACGAGATCATCGCGCGAATCCCACCGCGCTGACCGTCCTCCCCGAGGTACGCCCCCCAGGGGAAGCACATGATCACGACGTCGACGGGGTTCCCGCCCGTGTGCACGCCGAGCTCGCCGTAGCCGTAGAAGGCGAGCGGGCGGAGGTAGCACTCGGCGAGCCCCGCGGCCGCGATCGAGTCGAAGCACGCCGTGCGCAGCTCCTCGACCGAGTAGGGGAGCGGCATGTAGAGGAGCCGTGCGGAGGTCTCGAGCCGCGTGAGGTGATCGGCGAGCCGGAAGACCGCGGGGCCCCGGTCGGTCTCGTAGCAGCGGATCCCCTCGAAGACGCCGGTGCCGTAGTGCAAGCCGTGCGCGCCGACGTGGACCCGGGCGTCCGCCCAGTCGACGAGGTCGCCGTTCATCCAGATCTTCTCGGTCTCCTGCACGTCGGCCCCCTTTCGCTACCCAGATGTTAGACGTCCGCCAGTACGTCGCCGGGGCGCGCGCACGCGACTCGCATCAGCTCGGTCGCCGGGAGACCGGCCATGTGCCGCTGGCTGCCGGCGCCGACCCAGAGCAGGTCGCCGCCGACGAGGCTCCTGTAGATCAGGACTCGCTCGACCCGACGGAGCGAGAAGGGCGCGACCGCTCCCGGCTCGTAGCCCGTCGCCTCTTGTACGAGCGCCGGGCCCGCGACCCGCACCCGGGCCGCACCCGTCAGGCCGGCGATCTTCCGCACATCCGCCCGCCGGTCGCCCGGCACCAGCACGAGCACCGGTCGCCCGTCGCAGTCGAAGAGCAGTGACTTGACGATCCGCCGCAGCTCGCAGCCGACCGCTCTGGCCGCCTCCTCGGCGGTCGGCGTCCCGGCCGGAAACTCCTCGATCCGCGCGTCGGCACCGGCGTCGCGGAGCGCAGTGCTCACCCGCTGGACGGGCTCCGGCCACGGCTCGACGCTCAGAGCGCCCTCACGGCCGAAGCGTACCGTCAGCCGAGCGAGATGAACCGGGCGTCGTCGAAGCCCTCGGCGTGGATCCGCTCGACGAGCTCGGGCGGGGCGGGTGTGTCGATCGCGAACGCCATCAGCGCCTTGCCGCCCTCCTTCGTCCGCGACACCGCCATGTTCGCGATGTTCACGCCCGCCTCTCCGAACATCGTCCCGACCCGGCCGATCACGCCGGGAACGTCGCTGTAGCGGAAGAAGACCATGTTCGGCGCCAGCTCGAGATCGATCCCGAACCCGAGCGCGCCGGCGAGGAAGAGGCGGGGATCGGGGCCGATCGTCGTCCCCGAGACCTTCACCCCGTCCGCCCGGACCTCGACCAGGTTCATGTAGTCCTGCGACACGCCGAACCGCTCCTCGCCGACCTCGATCCCGCGTTCGGCGGCGATCACCGGCGCGTTGACGTAGTTGACGACCTGGTCGACGCGGCCCTGGAAGACGCCGTTCAGCGCCGCGACGGTCAGAAGGCGCGTGTCGTGCTCCGACAGCGGCCCGTGCGCGGCGACGACGATCCGCGACGGCCACCCGCCGAGCAGCTCGACCGAGAGCCGGCCGAGCTTCGCCGCGAGCGGGATGAATGGGCCGAGCACTTCGAGTGCCGCGGCGTCGACGACCGGGATGTTGACGGCGTTCGTGACCGGCGCCCCCCGGAGCGCGGCGACGACCTGCTCGGCGACGATCAACCCCGCCCGGTCCTGAGCCTCGTCGGTCGACGCCGCGAGGTGCGGGGTGACCACGACCTCGTCCAGCGCGAGCAGCGGCCCGGTGTACGGCTCCTGGGAGAAGACGTCGAGCGCGGCCCCGGCGAGCTTCCCGGCGCGGATCGCGTCGGCAAGAGCCTCCTCGTCGACGAGCGCGCCCCGCGCGGCGTTCACGAGTCGTGCCCCGTCGCGCATCGCCGCGATCGCCTCCCGTCCGATCAGCCCGCGCGTCTCATCGGTCGACGGCAGGTGGAGCGTGACGAAGTCGGCCGCGCCGAGCAGCTCCTCGACGGTCGACGCCCCGTCGATCCCGGCCTCCCGGAACCGCTCGTCGGCGACGTACGGGTCGTGCGCGACGACGTGCATGCCGAGCCCGAGCGCCCGTCGCGCGACCTGCTGGCCGATGCGACCGAAGCCGAGCACGCCGAGCGTCTTTCCGGCGAGCTCGATCCCGTTCCAGCGGGCGCGCTCCCAGCGGCCCTCCTTGAGCGCCGCGTGCGCCTGGGGGATGTTGCGGGCGAGAGCGACGATCAGCCCGATCGTCTGCTCCGCGGCCGAGACGACCGTCGAGTCGGGCGCGTTCGCGACCACGACCCCGCTCCGGGTTGCCGCGTCGATGTCGACGTTGTCGACTCCGACGCCGGCGCGCCCGATCACCTTCAACCGCTCCGCTCGCTCGATCAGCTAGGCGGTGAGCCGGGTGGCCGACCGGATCACGATCCCGTCGTACCGGCCGATCACCGCCGCGAGGTCGGAGGCGGGGTCGACGTCGACGTCGAAGTCGCGCCGGAGCAGCTCGATCCCGGCCTCGGCGATCGGCTCGCGGACGAGGACGCGCAGCCGTGTGAATCCCGCTCCGGCCCCGGCAAAGCCGGCACCTCCGCTACCGGGCGGCTCCGACGAGTCTACGCCGAATCCCGCTCCGGCACCGGCAAAGCCGGCACCTCCGCTACCGGGCGGCTCCGACGAGTCTACGCCGCTCACACCGCTGCCGACGCTGTGAACGTCTCCAGGGCGCGCGTGACCGCGACCCCGCGTTCGATGTCGGCGCCGGCCTCGATGAGGGCGAGCTCGACTGCGCCGAGCGCGGTCGCGATGTCGAAGACGTCGTAGTAGCCGATGTGCCCGATGCGGAAGATCTTCCCCTTCAGCTGGCCCTGGCCGCCGGCGAGGGTGACGCCGTAGCGCTCGCGCAGGGCGAGCACGAGCTCGCTCGCGTCGACCCCCGCCGGCGCCCGGATCGCGGTCACGACCGCGGACCGATCGTCGTCGGGCGAGAAGAGCTCGAGGCCCATCGCCTTCGCGCCCTCGCGGCACGCCCGACCGAGCCGCACGTGGCGGTCGAACGCGGCCGCCAAGCCCTCGTCGACCAACAGCCCGAGTGCGACGTCGAG
The DNA here is from genome assembly GCA_038248655.1 of Gaiellales bacterium. Classification (GTDB taxonomy): domain Bacteria; phylum Actinomycetota; class Thermoleophilia; order Gaiellales; family Gaiellaceae; genus DATBLE01. The sequence continues at coordinate 17,959 of JBBRXG010000025.1, read as the reverse complement.
CGCGCGGACGAGCGAGACCGCAGGGGTGAAGGCGCTGTCCAGGCCCACCTGCCCGGCGCGGGTCTTCTCCCAGTCGAAGTAGAACCGCGGCGACGTGCCGAGTCGGTCCCAGGCGCGCGGGGCAGCTGCGACGAGCCCGAGTCCGGGCGGCGTCATCAGCGCCTTCTGCGATCCGGAGGCGACGACGTCGATCCCCCAGGCGTCGGTCTCGAGCGGGACCGCGCCGAGACTCGAGACCGCGTCGACGACGACGAGCGCCCCGGACGGCTGCGCGGCCGCAGCGAGCCCCTGCACGTCGGCGACCACGCCGGTCGAGGTCTCCGAATGGGTGAGGAAAACCGCCTTCGCGCCACCGAGCTCGCCGAGCCGCGACGCCAGGTCGTCGGCGCTCGGCGTCTCGCCCCACGGGTAGGAGAGCTCATCGACGTCGCAGCCGTACGCCCGGGCGAGCGCCTGCCAGCGCTCGCCGAACGAGCCCGCGGAGACGACGACGACGCGGTCTCCGGCCGAGCACAGGTTGGCGACGGCCGACTCCATCGCCCCGGTCCCGGAGCACGTGAAGAGGAGTACGTCGGTCCTGGTGCGGCACACGGCGCGGAGCCGATCGAGACACCGCCCGAAGACGGCACGGTAGTCGGGCCCACGGTGGTGGACGACCGGCTCGGCGAGGGCGGCGAGCACCTCCGGCGGCACGGGCGTGGGCCCCGGCGTGAAGAGATACCGCTTCTCGGCCACGAGCGTCAGCCTAGCCGCGCGACCCCGCCCCCGAGGCAGCGCAAAATATCCCGCGAACGTGTCGGGCTAGCCGTACCTCGGTGTCGGATTCGCCGTACCTCGTTTGCCCGCTGGGTAGGTAGTCTGGCCGGGATCCAGCTTCGGAGCCATCGAGACGTTGAGGGAGCAGTGATGAGCGAGACTCAGAACGGCGTCGTCGTCGCGGCACGCGACGTCAGCCGCCGCTACGGCGAGGGAGACACAGCCGTCGACGCCCTGCGCGAAGTGACGCTCGGCGTCGACAGAGGGCGGCTGACGGCGATCATGGGACCGTCGGGCTCCGGCAAGTCGACCCTGATGCACATCCTCGCCGGGCTCGACCGGCCAACCGCGGGCGAGGTCGAGATCGACGGCACGAGCATCACGAAGCTCGGCGACAACGACCTGACCAAGCTGCGGCGCCGACACATCGGCTTCGTCTTCCAGTTCTTCAACCTGCTTCCGATGCTGACGGCGGAGGAGAACATCACGCTGCCGCTCTCGATCGCCGGCGAGAAGCCGGACAAGGAGTGGCTCGACGACCTGGTGCGCAAGGTCGGGCTCGCAGACCGTCGTGCCCATCGTCCGTCCGAGCTCTCGGGCGGTCAGCAGCAGCGGGTCGCGATCGCCCGCGCGCTCGTCTCGCGCCCCACGGTCGTCTTCGCCGACGAGCCGACCGGCAACCTCGACTCGGCGTCGAGCGGCGAGATCCTCGAGCTGATGCGCGACTCGGTGGAGTCACTCGGCCAGACGACCGTGATGGTCACCCACGACGCGCGCGCCGCGTCGATCGCCGACCGCATCTTCTTCCTCGGCGACGGCAAGGTCGTCAGGGAGCTGCCTCGCTCCGACCCGCACGACGTGATCACCGCGATGGAGGAGCTCAGCCGCGCGTGATCCGCTTCGCCGTGCGCAGCTTCTTCTCGCGCAAGCTCAGGGCGTTCCTGACTGCGCTCGCGATCGTCCTCGGCGTGGCGATGATCTGCGGCACCTACGTGCTGACCGACTCGATGCAGAACGCCTTCGGGGCGATCTTCACCACCGTCTACAAGAACACGGACGCCGTCGTCCAGGGGAAGTCCGCGATCTCGAGCAACTCGGACAGCGCGCCGCCGTTTCCGCAGTCCTACCTGGCGAAGGTCCGCGCGCTTCCTGACGTGAACGCGGCGATCGGCGGCGTCGCGTCGCAGACCGCCCACCTGATCGGCAAGAACGGCAAGACGATCGCATTCGGCGGCGCACCGAACCTGGGCTTCAGCGTCGACCCGTCCCTGCCCGAGCTCAACTCGCTCGATCTGGTCAGCGGCACCTGGCCGGGACCGAACGAGGTCGTGATCGACAAGCACGTCGCCTCGAGCAAGGGACTCGAGGTGGGCGAACCGATCGGCGTCCAGGCTGCGGGGCCGGTAGAGCGGTTGCGGATCTCCGGCATCGTCACCCTCGGCGGCTCCGCCTCGATCGGCGGGGCGACCCTGGCCGGCTTCGACCTCGAGACCGCCCAGCGGCTGTTCGCCAAGGAAGGTCAGCTCGACCAGATCCGGGTCGACGGCAAGCCGAACGTCTCGTCCGAGAAGCTCGTCTCCGAGATCCGCGACATCCCGGGCCTGACGCGGATCGCGACCGTCCGCACAGGGCAAGGGCAGGCGGAGGAGGACACGAGCCAGACGAACGACGGTCTGAGCTTCCTCCAGGACTTCCTGCTCGCCTTCGGAGGGATCGCGCTGTTCGTCGGCGCGTTCGTGATCGCGAACTCGCTCTCGATCACGATCGCCCAGCGGACGCGCGAGCTGGCGACGCTGCGCACGCTCGGCGCTTCCCGCCGGCAGGTTCTGCGCTCGGTGCTCTTCGAGGCGCTGATGCTCGGGGTGATCGCCTCCGCGATCGGGCTCGGCCTCGGCGTGGCGCTCGCCCAGGGCCTCGCTGCGCTGTTCGACGCCCTCGGGATCACCCTGCCGCGGGCCGGGTTGCCGCTCGAGACCCGCACCATCCTCGTGTCGCTGCTCGTCGGCATCTTCGTGACCCTGGTCGCGAGCCTGCGTCCGGCGCTGCGCTCCACGCGGGTTCCGCCGATCGCAGCGGCTCGCGAGGGTGCGGTGCTGCCCGAGGGCCGCTTCGCCCGGTACCGCGGGATCGGCGCGGCCGTGACCACGCTGCTCGGCTTCGCCGCGCTCGCCTACGGGCTCTTCGGCAGCGGCCTGTCGACGACCGCGATCCTCTCCTGGATGGGCCTCGGCGTCCTGCTCGTGTTCATCGGCGTCGCTCTCCTCTCGGCTCGCTTCGTGCGTCCGCTCGCGTGGGCGCTCGGCTGGCCGGCGGCCAAGATCGGCGGCAGCGCCGGGCAGCTGGCCCGCGAGAACGCGCGCCGGAACCCTCAACGCACGGCCTCGACGGCCGCGGCGTTGATGATCGGGCTCACCCTGGTGACCGTCGTCGCCATGCTCGCGTCGGCGATCCGGACGAGCTTCGAGGGCTCGGTCAAGGACATCTTCATCGCGGACTACGCCGTCGAGGCGCAGAACAACTACGACCCGCTCCCGGTCAGCGTCGAGCGCACGGTCAAGCGGGCCGTTCCCCGGGCAACGGTCACGGGCGTGCGCGCGGGCAGAGCGCGGATCCTGGGCTCGAATCGAGACCTCACGGCGGTGCAGCCGACCTCGAGCAAGCAGCTCGAGCTCGACTGGAAGGAGGGATCGCAGGCGACCCTCGACACGCTCGGCCGCGACGGCGCATTCATCTCGAACGCGTTCGCCAAGGACCACCACCTCTCGGTCGGCTCGACGATCCAGATCGTCACCCCGCAGAACGAGACGCCGACGTTCACGATCAAGGGGATCTTCGACCCGCCCGCCGGCGGCTCGCCGTTCGGGTCGCTGACGATCTCCAGCGCGCGCTTCGACGAGCTCTACTCGCAGCCGGAGAACCTCTACACGTTCGTGTCGGTGCCCGGCGGCGCGACGTCCGCCAGCACGGCGCGGCTCGATCGGGCGTTGCAGCCGTTCCCGAACGCCAAAGTGGCCGACCGGGACCAGTTCGTCACCGACCAGCTGAGCGGGATCGACAACATCCTCAACATCCTCTACCTGCTGCTCGCCCTGTCCGTGGTCATCAGCCTCTTCGGAATCGTCAACGTGCTGGTCCTGAGCGTGTTCGAGCGGACGCGCGAGATCGGCATGGTGCGGGCGATCGGGATGACGCGCCGGCAGGTCCGCCGGATGATCCGGCACGAGAGCGTCGTCACCGCCCTGATCGGGGCCGTGATCGGCATCCTCCTCGGTATCGTGCTCGCGACCCTGTTGATCGTCCGGGTCGACTTCCTCGTCTTCTCGCTGCCGATCGTCTCGCTGATCGTGTTCGCGGTCGCCGCGGTGCTCGTCGGGATCATCGCCGCGATCTTCCCTGCACGGCGGGCGGCGCGCCTGAACGTGCTCCAGGCCCTGCAGTACGAGTAGCGGCCGGGCTACGCGAGCGCCTGGACCAGGAAGACGAGACCGACCACCGCGCCGACCAGGGCGGCGACCAGTGCGAGGACGCTGAGCTGGAGGTACGCAGGGGTCGTCTCCTCCCGGCCCCGGCCGAGCAGCCGCCAGACGCTCCGCTCTCTCTCCTCGATCCGTGCCACGGGTCTCGCGTCCCCGCACGTCTCGTCGACAAACCTCGGCCGGTAGGAACAATGTGAGCGTGGAGACGCTGAAGGGCCACCTGCTGCTCGCCTCACCGGCGCTCTTCGACCCGACCTTCAGGCGCACCGTCGTCCTCCTCACCGAGCACACCGAGGATGGAGCGGCCGGGCTCGTGCTCAACCGCCGCTCGGAGACCGCCGTCGCCGAGGCCGTGCCCGACCTGATTCCGCTCGTCGACGGGGACGACCGCGTCTACGTCGGCGGGCCGGTGCAGCAGTCGGCCGTCCTCGTGCTCGCGCGGTTCGATGATCCGACGGAGGCGGCCGCGCTCGTCGTCGACGACGTCGGCTTCGTCCCCGGCGACGGCGATCTCGCGCTCCTTGCCGCCGGCACCCGCCAGGCCCGGGTCTTCGCCGGCTACTCCGGCTGGGGCCCGGGACAGCTCGAGAGCGAGCTCGAGGTGCGCTCGTGGATCGTCGAGACACCGGACGGCGTCGACCTGCTCGCCGAGCCCGACACCGACCTGTGGAGCGCGGTCCTCCGCGACAAGGGCGGCGTCTACCGGATGGTCGCCCTGATGCCCGAGGATCCGTCGCAGAACTAGCGGGCCGAGGAACCGGCGGCGCGGGCGAACTCGGCGAGCGTGCGATCGACGTCGTCCTCGGTCGTCGACCAGTTGCTGACCGACAGTCGAATCGCCGCGCGACCGTCCCAGGTCGTCCCGCTCATCCACGCGACCCCGCCGTCCTGAACCGCCCGCAGCACGGCCGTCGTCCGCTCGTCCGATTCGAACCGGAAGAGCACCTGGTTGAGCACCACCTCGTTCAGCACCGCGGCACCCGGGACGGCGGCGAGACCCTCCGCGAAGCGCTGCGCATGATCGCAGCAGCGCTCGACCAGCTCCGCGATCCCGCTGCGGCCGAGCGACCGGATCGCCGCATAGACGGCGAAGCCGCGCGCACGCCGAGAGAACTCCGGCGTCCAGTCGACCTGGTCGCGCTCTGCGCCCGGAGCGGCCTGGATCAGGTACTCGGCCGCGGTCGTCATCGCCGCCCGGTGGGCGTCGGGCCTGGCGCAGAAGACGATCCCGGAGTCGTACGGGACGTTGAGCCACTTGTGCCCGTCGACCGCCCACGAGTCGGCCCGTTCGGCTCCGGCGACCAGGCGGGCGAGCCTCGGGCTCGCCGCCGCCCAGAGACCGAACGCGCCGTCGACGTGGAGCCAGGCACCGGTCTCCCGCGCCGCGTCGGCGATCGCCTCCAGCGGGTCGAAGGCACCGGTGTTCACCTCGCCTGCCTGCGCGCAGACGATCGTCGGTCCCTCCCCGCGGAGGGCGGCGCGCAGCGGCTCGACCGACATCCGCCCCTGGCCGTCGGCCGGGATCTCGACCACCGAGTCGAGGCCGAGCCCGACAAGGCGGAGCGCCCGGTCCAGCGTCGCGTGCCGCTTCGCACCGGCGAGGACCCGGATCGGCGGCGAGCCAGCCAGCCCCTTGAGCTCGACGTCCCAGCCGACCGCGCCGAGCACCTGGTTGCGGGCGGCGGCAAGCGCCGTCGCGTGCGCCATCTGCGACCCGGTCACGAACGCGTACGACGCCCCGGCGGGCAGGTTCAGGAGCTCGGTGAGCCAGGCGCCGGCGACCTCCTCGACCACCGACGCCGCCGGCCCGCCGACGTACAGCCCCGCGTTCTGGTCCCACGTCGAGGTGAGCCAGTCGGCGGCCAGCGCCGCGGGAACCGCGCCGCCGATCACGAAGCCGAAGTAGCGCCCGCTCGGAATCGCGACCGCCGCAGCCGAGCCCGACCTCGCGAGCTGGCGCACGACCTCCGCCGGGTCGCTCGGGCCCTCGGCGAGCGGCCCGCCGAAACGGGCACGCAGGTCATCGAGTGAGACCTGCGGGAAGACCGGGCGGTCGGGCACGGACTCGAGGAAATCCGCGGCGAGATCGGCCGTCTCGCGGAGCAGGTCGCGCATGATCAGACGCTACCGGCGCGGACCTGCGTCAGCGTCGCACGCGGGGTGATCGCCTCCGGGTCGACCCGGAGCTCGAGCACGGCCGGCCGGGCGGCGGCAACCGCCCCCTCGAATGCGGCCGCGAAATCCTCGGTGCGCTCGACGAGCGCACCGTACGCCCCGAAGGCGCGGGCGTAGGCGACGAAGTCCGGGTTGACGAGGTCGGTCGCGATCGCGCGGCCGGGGAACTGACGCTCCTGGTGCATGCGAATCGTCCCGAGCATCCCGTTGTTGACGACGAGTACGACGATCGGCGCGCCGTACTGGACCGCGGTCGCGAGCTCCTGCCCGCTCATCAGGAAGTCGCCGTCGCCGGAGAGGCCGACGACGAGTCGTCCCGGGAGGAGGATCTTCGCCGCGACCGCGGCCGGGACTCCGTACCCCATCGCCCCGGCGCAGGGGGCGAGTTGGGTGCCGTAGCGGCGAAACTCGTAGAAGCGGTGCGCCCAGACCGTGTAGTTGCCCGCCCCGTTCGTGATCACGGCGTCGTCCGGGAGGCGCTCGCGCAGCCACTCCATCACGTCGCCGAGGTCGAGGGCGCCGCGGCGTCGCTCGTGCCGGAGGTTCGCCAGGTAGCCGGCGCGGGCGGTCTCGACCCACGCGGCCCGACGGGCGCCGGCCACCGGCCTGAGCGCCGCGGCGAACTGCGGCGAGCCCGCGACGATCGGCAGCCCGGCCTCGTACACCCGGCCGAGTTCGTCGGGATCCGCGTGCACGTGGATCAACCGCTGGCGCGGCCGCGGCGGCTCGAGCAGCGAGTACTGCTTCGTGGCGATCTCGCCCAGCCGCGTGCCGAGAGCGAGGATCAGGTCGGCCTCCTGGACGCGGCGGGCCAGCTCGGGGTCCATCCCGATCGTCAGCACGCCCGCGTAGACGCGCGAGGCGTTGTCGACGTAGTCCTGGCGGCGGAACGAGCTCGCCACCGGCACGTTCGACGCCTCGGCGAACGCGATCACGTCCCGACCGGCCTGCTCGCTCCACCCGCCCCCGCCGACGACGAGCAGCGGTCGCTCGGCGGCCTCGACCAGGGCGAGCGCACGCTCGACCGCCGCTGTCGCCGGAGCGGCCGGCGCCGGCCGGTACGGGACGGCGTCGGCGACATCGGCCTCGTCCTCCTGCACGTCCTCGGGGAGCGCGATCACCACCGGCCCCGGACGCCCGGAGGCGGCCGTGTGGAACGCGTGCGAGACGACGTCCGGCAGGGCGGCGGCGTCGTCGGCGACCGTCACCCACTTCGCCATCTCGCCGAACATCCGTGCGTAGTCGAGCTCCTGGAAAGCCTCGCGGCCGAGGTCACGGCGCGGCACCTGGCCGACGAGCAGGATCAGCGGCGTCGAGTCCTGGTACGCGGTGTGGACGCCCACCGCGGCGTGCGTCGCGCCCGGCGCCCGGGTGACGAGGCAGAGCCCGGGCCGACCGGCCAGCTTCCCGTAGGCCTCGGCCATGTTCGCGGCGGCTGCCTCGTGACGGGCGGCGACGAGCCGGATCGGCGCGTCCCTGATCGCATCGAGGACGCCGAGGTAGCTCTCGCCGGGAACGCAGAACGCCGTATCGGCCCCGTGCACGACCAGCTGGTCGACGAGGATCCGGGCGCCGGTGCGGGTCACAGCGAGATCGGACGCTCGGCGAGCACGGTCGCCCGCTGGAGCCTCGGCCGCTCGTCGTCGGCGGGATCGACGTACCGGATCGTACGTCTGCCCGCCCACTCGGGCGGCAGGAGCAGCACGCGGACGAAGGCGGTCTCGGACAACTCGGCGGCCGTGGCGAGCACCGGCTCCGGCCCGCTCTCGAACCACGCCTGGCCGGCCTCGTAGCGCTCGGTGTGCGACGGCGTCTCGATCTCCAGCGAGCCGTGGAGCAGGTAGCGGATCCCCGGGCCGGGGTGCGTGTGCCGGTAGGCGACGCCGCCGGGCGGAAAGTCGACCCGGTCGTGCCGCATCAGCCAGCCGTCTTCGACCTCGACCGGGGCGGCGAGCAGCGCGTCGGCCGGCGCCTCGTCGAGCAGCTCCCAGACGAGGGCGGTGCCGTCGTCGAGTGCGTGGGTGACGGCGTTCGGCGCGCCGTGCGCCCGTCGCGACAGGGCGATGATCAATGGAAGTACTGTCCGCCGTCGATCACCATCGTCTGGCCCGTGACGAAGTCGGCCGCGGGCGTACAGAGGAAGACGACGGCGCCGACGACGTCCTCGGGCACCTGGTCGCGCTGGATCGTCCGGGCGGCGATGGATGCGTCGCGCAGCTTCTCCACCACCTCCGGGTTCGCCTCGACGCCCTCGGTGATCGTGAAGCCCGGCGCCACGCAGTTGACGTGGATGCCGTCCTTGCCCAGCTCCCTGGCGAGTGCGCGGGTGAGCGCGACGATCGCGCCCTTGCTCGTCACGTAGTGGAGCAGGAACGGAACGCCCCGGAAGGGCGTGCCGGACGAGATGTTCACGATCTTGCCTCCGCCCTGCCCGCGCATCACCGGCGCCGCCGCCCGGCAGGTGAGGAACATCGAGGCGACGTTCACGTCCATCACCTGCCGCCACTCGTCGAGCGGGATCTCGGTGAACGGGCGCATCGCCAGCGAGGCGTAGAGGCCGGCGTTGTTGACGAGGATGTCGAGCCGTCCGTGACGCGCGACGGTCTCGTCGACCATCCGTCCGGCGTCGCCTTCGTCGGCGACGTCGGCGCGGATGCCGCCCGCCGGCGGAGCGAGGTCCGCCACGATCACCTCGGCACCTTCCGCAGACAGTCCGTCGGCGATCGCGCGGCCGATCCCCCGCGCGCCCCCGGTGACGACGGCGACCTTGCCCTCGAGCCTCATCCGATCACCTGAGCGGCGAGAACGACGTCGGGATCAGGATCCGATTCTGCTGGTTGTGGAGGAGCGGCTGCAGACGAGCGAGGAAGTCCTGCCAGGCCTGGTCGGCCTGCAGCTCGGTCCTCCGTCGCAGGCGGTCGTCGTAATCGTCGTAGGCCCAGAGGTGGGTGTAGGTCGAGAGCACGCCGACATCGGTCGTGAAGGCGCCGATCAGGCGGCCGAGGTAGCGCTGCTGGAGCTCGATCCCCTCCGTCTCGTACATCCTCACGACCTCGGCGAGCTTCCCCGTGTAGACTTGGTAGTCGCGCTGCTCGACGATCACGCGAGCGATTCTAGGGGTACCTGGTCCGGCGCCGGGCTACGTGCGCGGCCGGGCGTGCCGGGCCCGGTAGGCGCGGGTCTTCGTCCGGTTCCCGCAGAGCTGCATCGAGCACCAGCTCGCCGAGCGGTTCTTCGAGTAGTCGTAGAACGCCCAGCGGCAGCCGTGGTTTCGGCACGCCTTCAGCCGGAGCCAGGTGCCGTCCGACATCGCGGCGAACGACGCCGCGAGCACGGCGCCGATCGCGCCGTCGACCCCACCCGCCCTGGTCTCGAGCGCCGTGCGCTCGAAGTCGATCGAGAAGTCGGCGGCGTCGGCCGCCAGCCGCAGCGGCGCCCACGGATCGCCTTCGATCGGTTGGAGGTTGTTCGCGTACAGGAGCTCGCGGACCGCCTCTCGAACCTCCCTGGCGCCACCCAGCTCGACTGCTTCGGGTAGGAGGCCGCGTTCCTCGAACCAGGCCCGCAGCCAGTCGTCGCCCTGTTCGAGGTTGATCGTGTTCACGAATCCCTGTACGACGCGGAGCGGCTCCGGCGCCGCGTTCGGGAGCTCGTAGCGTGGAGGCCGGTGCGACACGTCGGACACCACTATAAGCTCTTTGCCGGTGATTCCACGTCTGGGCGTCGATCGGTTCCCGCATCGCGCGGCTCGGGCCGCGCTAGGCGTCACGGGCCGGCGGCTGCGCTCGCAGCCGTTCCGGCCGCTCCTCGTCGTGCTCGGCGTCGCCCTTGCGTTCGCGATGCTCGTCTCGGTGCTCGGCGGGAGCCTCGTCGCGCGCCAGCAGGCGCTCGGCCGATCGCTGGACGCCGTCCCCGCGAGCGCTCAGGGGTTCCGCGTCGACCGGTTCGGCCTCCCGCTCGACGCGAACGCCTACCGCGAGGCGGATCGACGCGTGCGGCAGGTGCTCACGAACCTGTCGGCCGGGCCGGGCCGCCGGGTGGCCTTCTTCCGCCAGCTGCGCGTGCAGGGGGAGCTGGTCGAGCTCGCCGGCGTCGACCGCCTCGCGGAGGCGGTCGCTCTCCGGTCCGGCCGGCTGCCGCGGACCTGCACGCCGGCCCGGTGCGAGGTGCTGCAGGTCGGCTCGGGAGGCAGCGACCGGCTGGCGGAGGGCGACATCCACCTGCGCCGAGTCGGGATTGCGGAGCTGCACGATCCGAGCCTGTTCGGCTACGTCTCGTCCGCGACGGGCGGTGGGCGCGCAGCGACCCTCCTGCTCGGCCCCGGAGTGGATCAGCTCCAGCGGCTGAGCCCTCTCACCCCCTTCTACCGGATCTACTCCTGGTTGTCTCCGCTTCGGGCCGATCGGCTGCGCACCTGGGACGTCGACCGGATCCTGGCCGGCGAGTCGCGAGCGCAGGCGTCGCTGGCCACGGCCGACACGGCGTTTCGGTTGAGCGGCCCGGACGAGACCCTGCTCGAGGCGACCCGCCGCGGGGAGGTGGCGGCGCACCGGCTCGTCCTGGTCGGGGGCGAGACGAGCGCACTCCTCCTCGGCTTCGCGATCATCGCCGCGATCGGCCTGCGCCGCGGTCTCGCAAGCGAGCGCCGGCGACTGTTCGCGCGCGGCGCGCGGCAGTGGCAGGCGTGGCTTGCGGCCGGCGCCGAGGTCGGCTCGATGACGCTGGCGGGAGCGCTGGCCGGCACCGCCGCGGGCGTGCTCGTCGTCGGGTCGATCGCCCGCGCCGCGGGTCTGCCGGCGGGAGCGATTCTCGACCACGCCCTCCTGGCCGGCTGGGCACTCGCCGCGCTCGTCGGCGGATGGGCCGTCGCGACGCTCGTGATCGCGCTGACGACGCTCGCGAGAGACGACGAGTCTGGGCGGCGCCGGGTCGGGCTCACCGACGTGGCGGCCGTCGGGGCCGCTGCGACGATCGGCATCGGGCTGAGCCGCGGCGCGCTCGATTCGGACACGATCGGATCGGGAAACACCGTGCTGCTGCTCGTCCTCCCGGCGCTCGTCTGCTTCGTGGCCGCGGCCGCCGTCGCGCGGCTGCTCGCGCCGCTGATGCGGGCGGCCGAACGGCTCACCCGAGGGCGCGCCGTCTCGCTCCGGCTGGCCGTGCTCGCGCTTGCACGAGCGCCCTCGCGCACCGTCGTCAGCTGCGCATTCGTCGCCGTCGCACTGGGGCTCGCGCTCTTCGCCGCCAGCTACCGGGCGACCCTCGCCCGGGGCGCTGCCGACCAGGCCGCGTTCGAGGTGCCGCTCGACTTCACGGTCGCCGAGGGCTCTCGACTCGTCCCACCGCTCGACGCCGCGCCGCTCGCCCGCTTCGAGGGCTTGGCGCCCGGAACACACGCCTACCCGGTGGTCCGTCTGAGCGCGACCACGGCCGGAAGCGGCGCGTCGGTGCTCTCTCCGACCGTTCTCGGAGTGCCCCCGGAGGCGGTTGCGACGATGCGCTGGCGGCCCGACTACTCGCCCCTGGCGCCGGAGGCGATCGCGCGGAGGCTCGGCGGATCCGGGGAGCCCCGGCCGGTCGCGGTGACAGTGCCACCGCGGGCCAGGCTGCTGTCGCTGACCGCCCGTCTGCGAGGCAGCGCGGTCAGCGCCGCCCTCGTCGTGCTCGACCCGAAGGGGCGCGTGCAGACACTCCCCCTCGGCCGGGTCTCCGAGGGCGCGACGACGCTGACCGCGCACATCGCGGAGGCCGGACGCGTGCTGGGCCTCCAGCTCACGTTGCCCGAGAACGAGCGGTTCACGCTCGCCCACCAGAACGCCGAGGGGGTGGTCTCGACCGCGCCGTCGGGACAGCTCGACCTGGGACCGCTCGTCTCTCATTCGGGCGACGGAACCAGTCGGGCACTGTCTGTCTGGCGCGACTGGCGGCTTCCGGCCGGCGGCCAGGTCGTCCGAGGCGGCGGCCGGGTGCGCATTCGATTCGCGTTCGAGGACACCGGTGCACGACTCCTCTTCCGGCCACACCAGCCGACGGACGGCAGGCTGATGCCGGTGGTCGCCTCGCCCGAGATCGCCCGCGCGGCGGGCGGCGTCGGCAAGGAGGCGATCCTCGACTTCCAGGACACCCGGATCCCAGCGCGGGTCGTCGGCGTCGCCGCCAGGCTGCCGACGGTGTCCGCGGACTCGGGACCGTTCGTCCTCGCCGGCGAAGGGTGGCTGTCGACCGCGATCGAGACGAGCGCCCCGGGCGAGACCGGGCCGAACGAGGTCTGGATCGCCTCTCCCCACCAGCGGGCGGCGGTCGAAGCCCGGCTCCGCGAGCCGCCGTTCTCGAACCTCGTCACGAGAGGGCGCGCCGACATCGAGCGACGACTCACGGACGATCCGCTCGCTCACGCCACCGCGCTTGCGCTGGGCGCGGCCGGGCTGGTCGCGCTGGCGCTCGCGATTCTCGGCTTCTGGGTCGGGATCGTCAGTGAGCTGCGCGACGAGCGGAGCGACTTCTTCGACCTCGAGGCCCAGGGCGTCGCGCCGCGGAGCCTGCGCTCGCAGCTGCGCATCCGCGCGGTCATCCTGGTCGGCCTCGGCCTCGCCGGAGGAATCGGCCTCGGCGCAATCCTTTCCCGGCTCGTCGTCTCGCTCGTCCGGGTCTCGGGAACGAATGCGGTGCCGGAGCCACCGCTCCGCTTCGACCCCTCCTTGCTCGTCTCCGGGCTCGGAGTGGTCCTGCTCGGGGTCGCCGCCCTCGCGGTCGCCGAGTGGATGGCGCTGACCGCGTTCCGCGGCTCCCGCCCCGAGCGGGCCTCGTGGAGCCTCGAATGAGCGCGGCGATCGACGTCCGCGATGCGTTCCGGATCCACCGTTCGACCGGCGGAACGGCCGTCGCCCTCCAGGGTCTGAGCCTCCAGGTGGAGCACGGCGAGATCGTCGTCGTGCTCGGCCCGAGCGGCTCCGGCAAGACGACGCTGCTGCGCACGCTCGCCGGGATGGACCGGCTCTCTGCCGGGACGGCGCGCGTCCTCGATACCGACGTCGGCCGCCTCGGCGCCGGCGCGGCGGCACGGTTCCGGGCCAGGCATCTCGGGCTCCTCGACCAGCACTACGCCCGCTCGCTCTCGCCCGACCTCTCGTGCGTCCACACCGCCGCGCTCACGCTCGAGCTGATCGGCACCCCCCGGGCAGAGGCCCGCTCGACGGCCGCCGAGCTCCTCGGCCGGGTCGGGCTCGGCGACCGCCTGGCAGACCGTCCCGAGCGCCTGTCGGGTGGAGAGCAGCAACGCGTCGCCCTGTGCGCGGCGCTGGCCCACCGCCCCAGGCTGCTGCTCGCAGACGAGCCCGCCGGCGAGCTCGACGCCGAGAACGCGGAGACGGTGTACGGCCTGATCGCCGAGCTCGTCCGGGAACGCCGAACGACGGCGCTCGTCGTCAGCCACGACGAGGCGGCCGCCGGGATCGCCGACCGCCTCGTCTACGTCCGCGACGGCCGCGTCGTCGAGGAAGGCAAGCCGGGCTCGCCTGCGTCGCTGGTCGTCACCGAGCCGGGCTGGGTGCGGTTGCCCGATCCGCTGCTCGAGGCGATCGGCTCGCCGGACCGCCTCCGGGCCGATCACCGCGACGGCGCGCTCGTGATCAGGAGCGCGGCCGAGCTCCCGGAGGCGGTGGCGGAGCCGGCGGCCCTCGATGTCCGGGCCGAGCGCCGGGACGAGCTGGTCGCCGAGGTCCGGGGCGTCGTCAAGAGCTTTCCGGGCGCTTCCCGGTCGGTCCTCGAAGGCCTGTCACGGCGGTTCTGCGCCGGAACGTTCACGGCCGTCGTCGGGCGGTCGGGCAGCGGGAAGACGACGCTCCTTCACCTCCTTGCCGGGATCGACGTCCCCACCGCCGGCGAGGTCGTCCTGTGCGACCGGGAGATCGGCGGGCTGAGCCGTTCCGAGGTCGCCGCCCGGCGCAGGGAGCATGTCGCGCTCGTCACCCAGGAGCCCGGGCTCGTTCCGCATCTGAGCGCGCGCGAGAACGTCGAGCTCGGCCTGCTCGTGCGGGGCGTCTCCGGCGATCGGTCCGACCTCGCGTCGAGGGCGCTCGCAGACGTCGGCCTCACCGCGCGCGTCGAGCACCGGGCCGACCGGCTCTCTGCGGGCGAGCGGCAGCGCGTCGCGATCGCCCGGGCGCTGGCGGCCCGACCCGCCCTTCTCCTCGCCGACGAGCCGACCGCCCGACTCGATCAGGCGAACGCCCGAGCAGTCGGCGAGCTGCTCGCCAGGCTGGCCCGCGAGTCGGGCACCGCGGTCGTGTGCGCAACCCACGACGGAGCGCTGATCGAGCGGGCCGACTCGGTGCTCGCGCTCGGCGCGCCCGCCGCCGGGGTCTCGACGCGAGCGGAGAGGTCGCTAGCCGTCGGCGGCGAGGCCCGCGACGGCTAGGTACTTGAGCTCGAGCCATTCGTCGATCCCGTACTTCGAGCCCTCGCGGCCGATCCCCGACTCCTTCATCCCGCCGAACGGAGCGACCTCGGTCGAGATGAGCCCGGTGTTGATGCCGACGATGCCGTAGTCGAGCCCCTCGGAGACCCGCCAGACCCGCCCGACGTCTCGGCTGTAGAAGTAGGCGGCGAGTCCGTACGGAGTGTCGTTCGCGATCCGGATCGCCTCCTCCTCGGTGCCAAACCGTTGCAGACCGGCGACCGGCCCGAACGTCTCCTCGGAGCTCATCGCCATGTCGGCGCTCACCCCGGTGAGGACCGTCGGCTCGAAGAACGTCCCGCCGAGCTCGTGCCGCCCGCCGCCCGCCTGGAGCTCCGCCCCGCCCTCGAGCGCATTCGCGACGTGGCGCTCGACCTTCTCGAGGGCGGCCGCCTCGATCAGCGGGCCGATCTTCACGGCCGGATCGGTGCCGGCGCCGACGGTCAGCCCGAGGACTGCGGCGACGAGCTTCTCCACGTACTCGTCGTAGACGGCGTCCTGCACCAGGATCCGGTTCGCCGAGATGCACGTCTGGCCGGAGTTGCGGTACTTGCAGAGCATCGTCCCCGCGACCGCGTCGTCCACGTCCGCGTCGTCGAAGACGACGAACGGCGCGTTTCCGCCGAGCTCGAGCGAGACCTTCTTCAGCCCGGCCGCGCACTGCGCCATCAGCAGCTTGCCGACCTCGGTCGAGCCCGTGAAGCCGAGCTTGCGGACGAGCGGGCTCGAGGTCAGCTCGGCCCCGATCGCGGGCGCATCCTCGGCGGCGCCGGTGACGATCGAGAGCACGCCCTCCGGGAGCCCCGCCTCCTCCGCGAGAACGGCGAGCGCGAGCGCGGAAAGCGGCGTCTGCTCGGCCGGCTTCAGCACCATCGTGCAGCCCGCCGCCAGCGCCGGCGCCGCCTTGCGGGTGACCATCGCCGAGGGGAAGTTCCAGGGGGTGATCCCGGCGGTGACCCCGACGGGCTGCTTGAGGACGAGGATGCGCCGGTCGGGCGCCGGCTGCGGGATCGTGTCGCCGTAGACGCGCTTGCCCTCTTCCCCGAACCACTCGAGGAAGGACGCGGCGTAGGCGACCTCGGCCCGCGCTTCGGCGAGCGGCTTGCCCTGCTCGAGCGTGAGCAGGAGAGCCAGCTCGTCGAGGCGCTCGAGCATCAGGTCGGCCCAGCGGCGCAGGATCCGCGCGCGGTCCGCGGCGGTCCGGGCCCGCCACCCCGGAAAGGCTCGCTCCGCGGCGACGAGCGCGCGCCGGGTCTCGGCGGCGCCCAGCCGCGGAACCTGCGCGAGCTCCTCGCCGCTCGCGGGATCGGTGACCGCGAAGGTGCGGCCGGAGTCCGCGTCGACCCACTCTCCCGCGACCCACGCCCGGCGGCGCACCAGCTCGGGCAGCGGAGTCAGCGTCTCCGTCATCACCGCCAGTGTACGGCGAGGTACTAGCCCTGCTCGAGGCCGGCGCGGAGCTCGTGGGGCGTGAGCGTGCGGCGGCCGAGCTCGCCCGCATTTGGCACGAGCTCGCGGGCGACGCGCAACACCGTCTCGGGGCTGTCGGAGAACGGGCTGAGGATCTTCGTCCCCTTGAGCAGCACTCGCCCGGGAAGGGGCGCGGCGACCGCGATCAGCTGGGCGGCCGAATAGCCCTTCTCGCGCAGGATCTCGTTCGCCTCGTCGATCACGACGTGAGCTTCTCACGCAGGAGCTCGTTGACGACCTTCGGGTTCGCCTTCCCGCCCGTCTCCTTCATCACCTGCCCGACGAAGAAGCCGAGGAGACCCTCCTTGCCTCCCCGGTAGGCCTCGACCTGGCCGGGGTTGGCGGCCAGGACGTGGTCGACGAGCGGCCCGAGCTCGGCCGTGTCCGAAAGCGCCGTCTGCGCGAGATAGGCGCCGGCGGAGAACGCGGGCTCGGCGCTCGCCGCGACCGCGGCCGTCAGCGCCTCGCGCGTCAGCTCCTTCGCCGCCTTGGCGACCTTGGCCAGCTCGGCCAGGTCGGCGCCGGCGGGGATCGGCTGGTTCATCGCGAAGTTGAACGCGTCGCGCGGGGCGAGGGCGCCGGCGACGAGCCCCTCGTAGACGGCATCCCGGTCGGTGGTCACGAGCGCCCAGGCGTCCTCGACGCCGAGCTCCTCGGCCCGGGCGCGAATCACGTCGGCGGGAAGCTCGGGAAGCTCGCGACGCAGGCGCTCGACCAGCGCCGCGTCCGGCTCGACCGGCACGAGGTCCGGCTCGGCGAAGTAGCGGTAGTCGTCGGCCTCCTCCTTCGAGCGATGCGGGGTCAGCGTGTCGCCGTCCGGCTCGTAGTCGTAGGTGTGCTGCTCGACCTCGCCGCCGGACTCGTAGAGCTCGATCTGCCTGCGCACGGCCGCCTCGATCCCGCGGCCGATGAAGCGGAACGAGTTCATGTTCTTCAGCTCCCAGCGGGTGCGGAGCTCGTCCGAGCCCGCAGGCCGGACGGACACGTTGGCGTCGCAGCGCAGCGTCCCCTCCTCCATGCGAGCGTCGGAGATCCCGAGCGCGACGATCGTCTGGCGCAGCAGCTGGAGGAAGCGCTCCGCCTGCTCCGGCGAGCCGATGTGGGGCTCGGTGACGATCTCGACCAACGGGGTGCCGCCGCGGTTGAAGTCGATCAGCGAGCGCCCGGCGCCGATCTTGCGGCCGGTCACGCCTCCCCTGTGCACGGTCTTCGCCGCGTCCTCCTCCAGGTGCGCGCGCACGAACCCGACCTCGAACGGCGCCGGGCCCGGCACGGCCAGCCGGCCGCCGACGCAGAGCGGAAGGTCGTACTGCGAGATCTGGTAGCCCTTGGGGTTGTCCGGATAGAAGTAGTTCTTCCGCGCGAACACAGCGCGCCCGGCGATCTCCGAGCCGAGTGCGAGACCGAGCTTGATCGTCCACTCGACGGCGGTCCGGTTCGCCACCGGCAGCGCTCCGGGGTGCGCCAGGCACACCGGACACGTGCGCGTGTTCTCGGGCGCGCCGAACCCCGTCTCGCAGCGGCAGAACATCTTCGTCCGCGTCTTCAGATGGACGTGGATCTCCAGCCCGACGACCGCTTCCCACCTCATCTGAGGGAGCCCCTCACACGTCGCGCCGCATCCTCC
>JBBRXG010000024.1:0-29802 GCA_038248655.1 Gaiellales bacterium | reverse complement strand
GGCGTCGGCCGCGGCCGACGAGGAGGTCGTCGCCCGCGACACGAAGGTAGTCGAGCGCGGCAACTGCGACGGCCTGTACGTGACGACGACCGGGCTGGGCCGCCTCGATCCGCGCGCCTCGCTCTCGCCGAGGGCGATCGCGCCGGGTGACCGGATCCTCGTCTCCGGCTCGATCGGCGAGCACGGGACGGCGGTGATGCTCGCCCGCGGCGAGTTCGAGCTCGACGCGCCGGTCGAGTCGGACACGTGCTCGCTGTGGCCCGCGGTCGATGCTCTGCTCGAGGCTGCCGGGCCGGCTCTGCGGGCGATGCGCGACGCGACCCGCGGCGGGGTGGCCACGGTCCTGAACGAGTTCTCTCGTGCGTCCGGCGTCGCCGTCGTCGTCGAGGAAGCCCGGGTGCCGGTGCAGCCGGCCGTCGTCGGCGCCTGCGAGATCCTCGGCATCGACCCGATGTACGTGGCGAACGAGGGCAGGCTCGTCGCGTTCGTCGCGGCCGAACGGGCCGACGAGGCGCTCGCGGCGCTGAGCGGCGTGCCCGGGTGCGAGCAGGCGGCGGAGATCGGCGAGGTCAAGACCGATCCGCCGGGGATGGTGCTGGTCGAGACGGCATTCGGAGGGCGGCGGGTGATGGATCTTCTGGTCGGGGATCCGCTCCCGCGGATCTGCTAGCGGAAAGGAGCGGCGTATGGCAACGGTCGAGTTCGTTCCCAACCAGCAGGCGACGGAGGCGGTGACCGCCCATGTCATCTGGATGACGACCGGGCTCTCCTGCGACGGGGACTCGGTCGCGATGACGTCGGCCACGAACCCGAGCCTCGAAGACATCGTCCGCGGGATCATCCCGGGCATGCCCCGCGTGGTCGTGCACAACCCCGTGCTCGCCTACGAGAACGGGCAGGAGTTCATGGAGGCGTGGTGGCAGGCGGAGCGCGGCGAGCTCGACCCGTTCGTGCTGATCGTCGAGGGGTCGATTCCGAACGAGGAGATCAACGGAGACGGCCACTGGACCGGGATGGGAACGGATCCGTCGAGCGGGCAGCCGATCACGACCAACGAGTGGGTCGACCGGCTGGCGCCGAAGGCGGCCGCGGTCGTCGCGATCGGCACCTGCGCCACCTACGGCGGCATCCCGGCGATGAAGAACAACCCGACCGGCGCCATGGGGTTGCCGGACTATCTCGGCTGGAAGTGGAAGTCGAAAGCCGGAATCCCGATCGTCTGCATCCCCGGCTGCCCCGCGCAGCCCGACAACACGACCGAGACCCTGCTCTACCTCGTTCTGCAACTCGGCGGGATGGCGCCGATGATCGACCTCGACGAGGCGCTCCGCCCGCGCTGGCTGTTCGAGCGCACGACCCGTGAGAACTGCAACCGCGGCGGCTTCTCCGAGATGGGGAACTTCGCCACCGAGTACGGCGACGACTACCGCTGCCTCGTCAAGCTGGGCTGCAAGGGGCCTGTCGTGAAGTGCAACGTTCCGCTCCGCGGCTGGGTGAACGGCGTCGGCGGCTGCCCGAACGTCGGCGGGATCTGCATGGCCTGCACGATGCCGGGCTTCCCCGACAAGTACATGCCCTTCATGGACGAGGACACCTGGGGCGGCGTCGCATCGACCTTCGAGAGCCTGACCATCGGTCCGGTGATCCGCTACTTCCGGAACCGGAACATCAAGACGAAGTACGACAAGGAGCCGGAGTGGCGGCGCAAAGGCCGAACGCTCGACACCGGCTACAAGCCCCGTCACTACGCGAAGAGCTGAGAGGAGGGTAGATGGCAACCGACGTCCAGGCTCCCCAGGAGCGCAAGATCCTCGTCAAGGAGATGTCGTGGGACCCGATCACCCGCATCGTCGGGAGCCTCGGGATCCACACCGAGATCGACTTCACGAACCAGGAAGTCCTGAAGTGCTACTCGACCTCGATGGTCTTCCGCGGCTTCGACATCTTCATGAAGGGGATCGACCCGCGGGACGCGCACTTCATCACCAGCCGGATCTGCGGGATCTGCGGCGACAACCACTGCACGTGCTCGTGCCTCAACCAGAACATGGCCTACGGCGTGAAGCCGCCGAAGCTCGGCGACTACGCCTTCAACCTCGCCGAGTCGGCCGACTTCATGTTCGACCACGCGATCTTCAACGACTGCATGGCGAACGTCGACTTCTGCGAGCAGATGGTCAAGGAGACGAACCCGTCGGTGCTGGAGAAGGCCGAGCAGACCGGGGCGCCGCACTCCGACGTCCACGGCTACAGGACGATCGCCGACATCATGCGGTCGCTGAACCCGTTCAGCGGCGACTTCTACCTCGAGACGCTCGAGGTCGCCCGGTACACGCGGGAGATGTACTGCCTGTTCGGCGGCCGGCACACCCACCCGTCGACGATCATGCCAGGCGGCTGCAGCGCCCACATCACCCATCAGACGATCACCGACTACTACGTGCGCCTGATGGAGTACATCGACTACTGCAAGCGGTCGATCCACCTGCACGACGACCTCTACGACTTCTTCTACGAGGCGCTGCCCGGGTACGAGAAGGTCGGCTACCGGGAGACGGACCTCGTCTGCTGGGGCTGCTTCGACGACCCGGAGGTCGTCGACTACGACTACAAGACGATGACCGAGTGGGGCCGGGCGCGGATGGTGACACCGGGGATCGCGATCGGCGGTGAGCTGGTCACGACCGACCTGGTCGAGATGAACGGGATGATCCGCATCCTCCTCGGCTCCTCGTACTTCGAGGACTGGGAGAACGAGACGACGTGGGTGACCGAGGATCCCCTCGGGAACCCGATCGACAAGCACCACCCGTGGAACAAGACGACGATTCCGAAGCCGCAGAAGCGCGACTTCGCGGACAAGTACAGCTGGGTCGTCTCGCCGCGCATCTACGACAAGCGCACCGACCGCTACGTCGCCTGCGACACCGGCGGGGGCCCGTTCGCGCGTCAGTGGGTCACGGCCAAGGCCGGGCTCGTCAAGCTCGGCGACTACCTCGAGGCGACGGGCGAGTCGATCAAGATGGTGCTCCCGCGCTCGAAGAGCCTGCCGCAGATGGAGCTCGAGTGGAAGGTGCCGCAGTGGTCGAACGCGATCGAGCGCGACCGAGCCCGCGCCTACCACGAGGCGTACTCCGCGCTCGTCGGCCTCCACTGCCTGAACAAGGCCGCCGAGGAGGTCCGGGCCGGCCGGACGAAGAGCTGGCAGGACTTCAAGGTCCCGGAGAACGCGATCAGCGTCGGCTTCCACGAGGCGGCACGCGGCGTCCTCTCCCACCACATGGTGATCCGGGACGGCAAGGTCGCCAACTACCAGCCGTACCCGCCGACGCCCTGGAACGCGAGCTCGCGCGATAACTACGGGACGCCCGGTCCGTACGAGGACGCGGTGCAGAACACGCCGATCTTCGAGGAGAACGGGCCGGACAACTTCAAGGGCATCGACATCATGCGGGCCGTCCGCTCGTTCGATCCATGCCTGCCGTGCGGGGTGCACATGTACCTGGGCGGCGGCCGGGTGAAGAAGGTGGTGCACACCCCCACCGGGCTCTGCTGACATGGAGGAGCAGACGGCTTCCGAGAGCGCCGAGGAGCTTCTCGGCGAGATGCTCGACCTCCACGGCCAGGGCCTCGAGCGGCTGCTCGCGGCCCTGGCGGCGGACGCTCGAGACGAGGTCGTCCAGGACCGGGTCGTTGCGAGCATGCTGCTCGTCCACGGGCTCCACCCGGTGCCGCTGGCGGACCGAGTCGGTGTCGCCCTCGACCGGGTGCGGCCCTATCTCGCCTCGCACGGGGGCGACGTCCAGCTGCTCGGGATCGAGGACGGAGTCGCCCAGTTGCTCTTGAAAGGGAGCTGCAACGGCTGCGCCGCATCGGCGTCGACGCTCGAGCTGGCGATCGAGCAGGCGCTCGAGGAGGAGGCGCCGGACCTGCTCGGCGTCGAGGTCGAAGGGGCGGTCGACAGGGTCCGCGCGCCGGCGCCAAGCCGTCCGCTACCGCTCGTCGGCTCGACGCCGGCCCCGGCGTGGGTCGAGCTGGACCCGGCCGATTCCCCTGCGCCAGGGGAGCTCGCGGCAGCCGGGCCCGGCCTCGTGGTCGCCAACGTTGCGGGTACGCTCCTCGCCTACCGCGACGCCTGCGCCAGCTGCGGAGGGTCGCTCCTCGGCGCCGAGCTCGACGACGGCACACTCGCGTGCCCGACGTGCGCGCGGCGGTTCTCGCTGCCGCTCGCCGGCCGCTCCCTCGGGCCCGAGGACCTCCAGCTCGAGCCCGTGCCGCTGCTCGAGGGGGAGGGGCGCGTGCGGGTGGCCGCGGGAGCATGACCGTCGTCCGCGACCTCCGCCGGATCACCGCGGCGCGCGCCGCGGTCCGGCCGCGGCGACCGGTGGAACGGTGCGACCTCTGCGGAGGCGAGGTGCTCGCCGACCATCGACATCTGCTCCAGCTCGAGGAGCGGCAGATCCTCTGCGCGTGCGAGAGCTGCTTCGCGCTCCGCGCCGGCGAGGCCGCGTTCCGGCCGACGGGCAGGCGCATCGTCTGGCTGGACGATTTCGAGCTCGCGGACGAGGTCTGGGCCGGGTTCCGGATCCCGATCGGGCTCGCCTTCTTCTTCGAGAGCACGGTCACCGGCGGGGTGACGGCGTTCTATCCGAGCCCGGCGGGCGCGACCGAGAGCGAGCTGGAGCTCGATGCCTGGGCGCAGCTGGTCGCGGCGAACCCGGTGCTCGAGACGCTCGAGCCCGACGCCGAGGCGCTGATCGTCAATCGCCTCGCCGATTCTGCGCAGTTCGCGATCGCGCCGATCGACCGCTGCTACGCGCTCGTCGGGCTCGTGAAGCTGCGCTGGCAGGGGATCTCGGGCGGGCAAGAGCTGGGGACCGCGATCGAGGGCTTCTTCGCCGACCTGCGGCGGGACGCGGCGTGAGCGTCGCTCGCCTTCGGCTCGCTCCCGTGGGGGAAACAATTTTTCCCCCACGGACCCCCTTCTTCCGGAGGCCGATCTCTTTGGGGAACCTCCGGGTTCCCCTGGGACCCCTCCCCGCTCATGGGCCAAAGGTCGGCCTGTGAGCCTCCGTCGGCCCGACGGAGCCGGGGAGGCGGAGGCGCCGGCGTTGCCGGCGCTCGATCGGCGTTCCGACGTCGCGGTCGCCGCGCCTGCGCTCGAGTTCGCCGTCGTCGGTGTCGACGCAGAGCCGAACGCGGCGACGCCGCTCCTGTGCTTCGAGTGCGGCGTGACCGATGCGAGCGGCCGCGAGATCTACACGATCGCGCTCAGCACCCAGATTCAGATCGACGCCGATCGACGCGCCTACGACGAAGAGACGCGCGAGCGCTTGCGTGATCTGTTCGGCGAGCAGGAGCGGCTCCCGGCCACCGCCGGCGCTCTGCAGCTCGGACGCGTCGACACGCTGGTGCCGAGCTTCACCGGGGCCGGGTCGTTCACGATCGCGCTTCCGGTCAGCGCCGATCTCGAGCTCGCCGGAACGAGGTACCTCGGTTCGTTGCCGGGCGGTGCCGTCCCGCTCACGTTCAACTTCAACGGCACGATCTTCTACTGCGGCAGCGCCGATCGGCTGCAGGTCGTCCTCGTGCCGTGGAGCTGCTCGGCGCGCTACCGGCTTCCCGTGTCCACCTGGCGCGGGCTGATCGAGCGCCGCTACGCGAGCAGCGGCTTCGTCCGGGTCCAGGCCGACACGCTCGAGCTGCTTCGTCGCCGCCGGGCCGAGGAGGGCCTGCCGACCTTCGACGCGACGCTCAGGGAGCTCCTGGGCGGCGCCGGAGCGGGTCGATGAGCCGACTCGAGGAGCTCGTCACGTCGCTTCTCTACGAGGGCTACGCCCTCTACCCGTACACGCCCGAAGCGACGAAGAACGCCACCCCGACCCCGTTCGGGATCGTCTACCCACCCGTCTACGCGGCCGGGAGCGGCGCGACCTTCGACCACCTCCGGCTCGAGTGCCGGCTGGCCGAGCCGGGCGAGCTGCGGGCGGAGGTGCGCTTTCTGCAGTCGCGCGGGGAAGGCCATCGGGCGGACGAGCGCCGCGTCGCGCTCGCCGTGCCCGGCGAAGAGACCTTTGCCTTCGACGGCCTGCGCGGGCGAGTCCGGCTGCGAGTGGACGACTCGCTCGTCCGCGTCTGCGTGCACAACCTGACCGACGTCGACGCAGGCCTGACCAGGGCCGAGGCGCTCGTGTCCTCCCTGATCTCGACCCAGGTCGTGGTGCAGGCGGCGGGCGGCCGGTTCCTCTCGCCGCTCGAAGCCGGCTGCGAGAGCGTGAACACGTATTCCGTTCTGGCAACGAAGGAGGACGACGTCGTGCTCGGCACTGCGATCGTGCTACCCGACCATCCACAGCTCGCCGACGCGAGCCGCGGCAGCCTCTTCGACGCGACCGAGATCGAGGAGGCGCTGCTCCTGCACGTCCAGGCGCTCTCGGAGGCGGAGCGCGCGGCGATCGCCGCGGGCGACTCGAGAGTCGCCGAGATGGTCGAGCGTGCGTCGACGGCGACGCCCGACGACCTCCTACGCCTGCACGGCCTCATGCAACCGGTCGAGGAGGAGATCCCGGGCGAGGAGGAGACGGTGGTCGGCGGCGTCACGGTTCGGCGCGGCACGAAGCTCGTCCTGCGGCCGGGGCCCGGCGCGGACGCGCACGACTTCCTGCTCGCGGGCCGAACGGCGACCCTCGAGCGGATCTACGTCGACTACGACGACGCCGTCCACCTGGCCGTCACCGTCGACAGCGACCCGATGCAGGAGGTGCTGCGCGAGAGCGGCCGCTTTCTCTTCTTCAAGCCCCACGAGGTGGAGGTGCTCGAATGATCCTGGTCGCAGCGGTGGGGAATCTCTGGCTCGGAGACGACGGCTTCGGGACGGAGGTGGCGAAGCGTCTGCGGGCACGCGATCTCGGCCCGAACGTCGCGGTCGCCGACTTCGGCGCCGGCGGGCTCGACCTCGCCTACGAGGTGCTGCGCGGCTACGACGCCCTCGTGCTCGTGGACGTCAGCCGCCAGGGCGGCGAGCCGGGGACGCTGTACGTGATGGAGGTCGACCCGGACTCGATCGAGGGCGGGATCGAGGACGGGACACGGATCGACCCGCACGGGATGGACCCGGAGACGGTGCTCCGCTTCGTCAAGTCGGTCGGCGGCTGGCCCGGCAAGGTCGTCGTGATCGCGTGCGAGCCGGAGCAGATCGACGAGGTCGCGATCGGGCTGACCCCGCGCGTCGAGGCGGCCGTCGACGGCGCCGTCGCGCTGGTGGCGGAGACGATCGAGGAGCTGGCGTGCACGAGCTCTCGCTAGCGAGCGCGATCGTCTCCACGGTCGAGCGGCACGCGCGCGGGTGTCCGGTGCGCGTGATCTCGCTGCGGGTCGGCACGCTGCGCCAGGTCGTACCCGAGTCGCTCGAGCTCTACGTCGGGCTCGTCGCGCGGGGCACGGTCTGCGACGGCGCGCGGCTCGAGCTCGAGGTCGTGCCGGCCCGGCTGGCGTGCTGCGGCCGCGAGTGGGAGCCGCCGAGCTTCCGCTGCCCGGCCTGCGGGGGCGGCGGCGAGATCGTCTCCGGTGACGAGTTCCTGGTCGACTCGATCGATGTGACCGACCCCGGCCCGACGGAGCCGGACCAGGAGCCGGCAGGCCGGCTACGCCGGCGCGGCGGCGGGAAGGAGGGCTCATGCATCGCACGCACGTGAAGGTGCTCGAGGACGTGCTCGACGCGAACGGGACGATCGCGGCGGCGAACCGCGGCGACTTCGATCGGGCCGGCGTCACCGTCGTCAACCTGATGAGCGGGCCCGGCGCTGGCAAGACAACGCTGCTCGAGCGCTCGCTCGATCGGCTCGACGGCGTTCGGGTCGGGGTGCTCGAGGGAGACGTCGCCTCGACGCTGGACGCGGACCGGATCGCGCACCTGCACCTGCCCGTCGTCCAGATCGAGACCGACCCGGGCTTCGGCGGGGAGTGCCACCTGGACGCGAACATGGTCCGCTCGGCGCTTCCGTCGCTCCCCCTCGACGAGCTCGACCTGCTGGTGATCGAGAACGTCGGCAACCTGGTCTGCCCGGCGGAGTTCCGGGTCGGCGAGGACCACCGCGTGATGGTCTCGTCGATCACCGAGGGCGAGGACAAGCCGCTCAAGTACCCGCTCATGTTCCGGGCCTGCGAGCTGGTGCTGGTCAACAAGATCGACCTCCTCCCGCACCTGGATTTCGACCTCGAGCGCTTCCTCGGCAACCTCGATGCGGTGCATCCGGGCGTGCCCCGGCTGCTCGTCAGCGCGAGAACCGGGGAGGGGATCGCTGCGTGGCGGGAGTGGCTCGTGCGGGTCGCGGCGCGCGAGCCGGCGACGGTGTGAGCAGCACCGTCTCGAACGCCACCCTCGCCGCCCGGATCGACGAGCTCCTCCGGCACCGCACGGAGGCGAACGAGCGCTTCTTCGCCGGCGAGGCCGAGCGGATCGCGCGCCTCTGCCTGCAGCTCGCCGAGCGCTTCGCGCGCGGAGGTCGCCTGATCGCCTTCGGCGCCTCGCCACAGGCGCGCTCCGACGCCCGTCACGTCGCGGTCGAGTTCGTCCATCCCGTGATCGTCGGCAAACGTGCGCTGCCCGCGCTCGGGCTCGCGCGCGAAGGCGGACCGCTCGACGCCCAGGTCGAGCTGCTCGTGGACGCAGAAGACGTGGCGATCTGCTTCGGAGCAGACGAGGGCAGCGAGGACACCGCGGCCGCGCTGGCCGCCGCAGGCGAGCGCGGGTGCCTGACGGTCGCCTTCGCGGCTGCCGGCGCCCAGTGGGAGTTCGAGCCGCCGAGCGACGATCCGTTCGTCCGCCAGGAGCTCGCGGAGACGCTCTATCACGTCCTCTGGGAGCTCGTGCACGTCTTCTTTGAGCACCTCGGCGCCTCGGACGCCGGCGCCGGCGCGTCGAGCTTCCTCTACCCGTTCCTCTCGTCGCGGCAGCATGACCTCGAGACGGTGGTCGACGACGTTCGCCGCTCGGTGCTGATGAAGGCGCACGAGGTCGCCGAGCTCCGCGTCCAGACGCTGAGCGAAGGGCGGTCCGCGCTCGCGGCGGCGGCGGCGAGCGTCCGGGGCGCGCTCGAGGCGGGTGGGACGCTGCTCGCGTTCGGCAACGGCGGCTCGGCGACCGACGCGATGGACGTCGTCGCCGACTTCCAGGCCGCTCCGCAGGGCTGGCCGGCCCGGCCGGCGCTCGATCTGACCGGGGACCCTGCGATCCTCACCGCTCTCGCCAACGACATCGGGCCGGGGGCGCTCTTCCAGCGCCAGGTGATCGCCTACGGGCGCGCCGGAGACGTCGCGCTAGCGCTCTCGACGAGCGGCAACTCGGCCAACATCGTCGAGGCGCTTGCGGAAGCCCGGCGCCGGGGCCTCGCCACCGTTGCCATGGTCGGCTACGACGGTGGGCGGGTGGCAGCCGAACGTCTCGCCGACCATGTGGTGGTCACCCGCTCCGAGCACATCCCCCGCATCCAGGAGGCACAGGCGAGCGCGTACCACGTGCTTCGGGAGCTCGTCGAGCTCGCGGCCACGTGAGCCCCGCTCGGCGAGGAGGCCGGGCCGCGCAGCCGGACGAGATCTACGAGCGCGCTCGCAGGGAGGGCCGACGCCGACTGTCCCGGCCGCTCCTGGAGCTGGCCGCGACCGCGCTCGTCGGGGGCTTCGACGTCGCCTTCGGCGTCGTCGCGTTCGCGCTGGCGACGGGCGCGTCGGAACCGCATTTCGGCCCGGCGCTCGCCCGCCTGGCGGGCGCGGTCGCGTTCGGGATCGGCTTCGTCTTCGTGGTCGTCGGCAGGTCGGAGCTCTTCACCGAGAACTTCCTCGTCCCCGTCGCCGGGCTCGACCAGAACCGGCGCTCGTGGCGGAAGCTGGCCGAGCTGTGGAGCGCGACGCTGACCCTGAACCTCGTCGGCGGCACCATCCTGGCGCTGATCGTCACAAGCGGGGGCGTCCTCGGCGGGAGCGGCCACGCCGCCGTCGTGCGCCTCGCCGAGCATCTCGCCGGCTCCCGCCCCGCGAGCGCCTTCCTGAGCGCCGTCGTTGCCGGGGCGCTGATGACGTTGATGACCTGGTTCGTCGAGGGCGCGGCCGAGTCGATGGGGGTGCGGATCGTGATGAGCTGGATCGTCGGTGCGCTGATCGTCCTCGGGACCTTCAACCATGCGATCGTCAGCACGATCGAGCTGGTGTTCGGGATGCGCTACGGCGCCTCCGTGACGATCGGCGACCTGTTCGAGAACCTCGGGCTGGCCGTTGCCGGGAACGTGCTCGGCGGGTTGCTGCTCGTCACCGTCGCTCGCTCCGCGCAGGCGCTCGCGGCCTCGTCCCGCTAGCCGGGCCTTCCGCCGACATCACCCCGGCATAGAGTTCGCCGGTGCCTCACAGGCGTCGGCGGCAACAGCGGCTCGAACGTGTCCTCGGCACGCCGGCGCTCTTCGCCACCGCCTACGGCAACGTCGGCTCGTCGATCTACTACGCGCTCGGCGTCACGGCCGCGATCGCGCTCGGGCTGACGCCGCTCGTCTTCCTGATCAGCGGGATCATCTTCGCCTGCACCGCCGCCACGTACACCGAGGGCACGGTTCGGTACCCGGAGGCGGGCGGCTCCTCGAGCTTCGCCCGCCACGCCTTCAACGAGCTCGTCTCGTTCGGAGCCGCGTGGGCGCAGATGCTGAACTACATCATCACCGTCGCGATCTCGGCGTTCTTCGTCCCCCACTACCTGTCGATCTTCTGGGAGCCGCTGAGGACGAACCCGTGGGACATCGTCGGCGGCGCGGCGGTGATCCTGATCCTCGTCGCGCTGAACATCGTCGGAATCAAGGAGGCCGCCGGCCTGAACGTGTTCCTGGCGGTGATCGACTTCGCGACCCAGCTCCTGCTCGTGCTGATCGGCTTCGCGATCGTCTTCCACCCGCACGTCCTGACCGCGAACGTGCACTGGGGGATCGCGCCGTCGTGGGGGAACTTCGCGCTCGCGATCCCGGTGGCGATGATCGCCTACACGGGGATCGAAACGGTCTCGAACCTGGCCGAGGAGGCGCGAGACCCTTCTCGGTCGATTCCCGGCTCGATTCGGCTCGTCGCCGTCGCCGTCTTCGCGATCTACTTCACGCTGCCGATGATCGCGCTGTCGGCGCTGCCGGTGGAGGAGGACACGCCCGGCCACTTCGCCACCAAGCTCGGCCTGCCGCCCGAGAAGGGAGGCTTCGAGAACGACCCGGTGCTCGGGCTCGTCGAGCATCTGGGCCTGCACGGCACCGTGCTCAGCGTCGGGAAGGTCTACGTCGGCGTCCTCGCGGCGACGATCCTCTTCATCGCCACGAACGCCGGCGTGATCGGCGCCTCCCGGATCACGTACTCGATGGCGAGCTACCGCCAGCTGCCGGAGATCTTCCGGCGCCTCCACCCCCGGTTCAAGACGCCGTGGCTCTCGCTCGTCGTCTTCGCCGGCGCGATCTCGATCGCGGTCCTCCTGCCGGGCAAGGTCGCCTTCCTGGGGACGATGTACTCGTTCGGGGCGATGCTCTCGTTCACGGTCGCGCACGCATCGGTGATCGCACTGCGGCGCAACCAGCCGCCGGATGCGCCGGGGTACCGCGCGCGGCCGAACCTGCGGATCGGGGGCTTCGACGTGCCGCTGTTCGCCGTCGTCGGCGGCCTCGGGACCGCGATCGCCTGGCTCGTCGTCGTCATCCAGTACGCACCCGCACGGTGGGCCGGGCTCGGCTGGCTCGCCGGCGGCTTCCTCTTCTACTGGCAGTACCGGCGCCGCGCCGTCGGGCGCGGCCTCCGCGAGACCGTCCGGGCGCCGGCGCACGTCGTCGGTCCGTCGTTGACGATCGAGTACCGCACGGTGATCGTCCCCGTCGTCCGCACCGGCGAGACCGAGGAGGCGCTCGTCGCCGCGGCGCGGCTCGCGGCCGACCGCGGGGCGACCGTCGCCGTCGTCACCGTGCTCGAGGTGCCGCTCTCGCTTCCGCTCGACGCCGCTCTTCCCGGGCAGGAGGATGCCGCCGAGGAGCTGCTCGACGACGCGCAGGCGCTGGTCGAGAGCTACGGCGTTCGCGCCGTCACCAGGCTCGTCAGGGCGCGGAAGGCGGGCCCGGCGATCCTCGAGGAGGCACGACGCCGGAACGCCGAGCTGATCGTCGTCGGCGCGCCCCGCCGGGCGGTCGCCGGGCGCCGCCGGCTGTTCGGCGGGACGGTCGACTACGTCCTCCGCGAGGCCCCCTGCCGTGTGCTGATCGCGACCGGCGCCGGCGAGGCGGCCGCATGACGCGGCGCCGTACGACGGCCCTCGTCTCACTCGTCCTCGTCGGGATCGGCATCGCCGTGATCGCGCGCACCGTCCAGGCCGGCGTCGGCGGCGGACTCGGGCTGCTCTTCGGCGCGATGCTCGTCCTCGCCGGCGGCCTCCGCTTCTACCTCTCCACCCGCTGATGCCGCGCCGCCTGCCCGGCCTTGTTCGGTCGCTCGGCGGCGGCTCGCTTGCGTCCGTCGCCTACGGCGAGGTCGGCTCGTCGATCTACTTCGCGCTCGGCATCGTCGCCCTCTTCGCGCTCGGGCTGACGCCGTGGGTGCTGCTCGCCGTCGGGACGCTGTTCATGCTCGTCGCGCTCTCGTACGCAGAGGGGACTGCGGCGATTCCGGAGACCGGCGGCGCAGCGATGCTCGCGCGGCGCGCCTTCAACGACCCCGTCGGCTTCCTGACCGGGTGGGTGCTGCTGCTCGACTACTCGATCGTGATCGCGCTGGCGGCGCTCTTCGCGCCCCACTACCTCGGCCACGCGATCGGCTGGGAACGCGTGACCGCGCATCCGTGGGACATCGTCGCGGCCGTGTTCGTCATCCTCGGGATCACCGTGCTGCGTCTGATCCGGCGGCCGGGGTTGTACCGGATCGCCATCGTCGTTGCCGTGGTCGCGATCGTCTCGCAGGCGGTGCTGGTCGTGCTCGGTCTCGCCTTCCTGTTCTCGTTCTCCGACCTCGGTCACGGCGTGCATCCGGGCGTCGCGCCGACCTGGCGCTCGATCGCCTTCGCGCTCCCCGTGGCGATGCTCGCGTACACGGGCCTCGAGACCCTCGCCAACCTCGCCCAGGAGGCACGTGAGCCCGGCAAGACGATGCCGCGAAGCCTGTTCGCCGGCCTCGGCGCCGCCGTCGTCGCCTCCGTGGTCGTCGGCCTGATCGGAATCGCGGCCTTTCCGGTCGCGAGCGGCCCGAAGGTCGTGACCACGGAGCTCGGTCACGACTGGCTGCAGGCGCCGCTGGTCGGAATCGTCGCTGCGCTCGAGGGACACATGCCCGGATTCCTCGTCGACCTGCTCCGCGTCCTGATCGGCTTGAGCGGCGCGGGGATCCTGCTCGCCGCCGCGACGACGTCCATCTCCGGCGTCGGCCGGGTCGTCTACTCGCTTGGGCGCCACCAGATGCTACCGCACACGTTCGGCACCTTCGGCCGCCGCAGCACCCTGCCGCCAGCCGCGATCCTCGGGGCCGCGGTCGTCTCGAGCACGCTCGTCGTCCTGGCGGCAGCGATCGGGAACGAGGTTCGCTTCCTCGCGAGCCTGTACAGCTTCGGCGTCCTGATCACGTTCGCGATCGCCCAGGCCGCGGTCGTGCGTCTCCGTTTCAGCGACCCGGACCTCGAGCGGCCGTTTCTCGTCCCCGTGAACCTTCGGATCCGGGGGCGCCCGGTTCCCGTCGCCCCGCTGATCGGGATCCCGCTCGTCGTCGCGCTCTGGATCGCGTCGCTCTCGACCCATCACGCGGCGCGGATCGGCGGGCCGGCGTGGCTCCTGCTCGGGGCGGCCCTGTACGTCGGCGCCCGGGTCCGCCGCGGCTCCGGATTGCTCGAGCGCATCGAAGCGCCCGACCCGGACCTCGTCCCCGCTGTCGCCGAGGGCGAGTACGTGCGGATCCTCGTGCCGGTGAAGATCGGCCCGATCGGCGAGGAGATGCTCGCGACGGCGATCAAGCTCGCCGAGGAGCGCGGCGGCAGGATCCACGCGCTGCACGCGCTCCGGGTGCCGCTCTCGCAGCCGCTCGAGGCGGAGCTGCTCGACCAGGAGGAGCGCGCGAGCGCCTCCCTGATCGACGCGCGGCTGCTCGCCTCCGAGCACGGGGTGGCGATCGAGAGCGACGTCGTCCGGACGCGCGCGATCGGCGAGGCGATCGTGCACAAGGCGGCGGAGATCGGCGCCGACCTGATCGTGATGGGGTCGTCGCCCCGCTGGCGACGGCAATCGCGCTTCTTCAGCCCGACCGTCGACTACGTCCTCCGCCACGCGCGCTGCGAGGTGATGGTGATCGCCTACCCGCAGGGCGTGCTCGAGGAGGAGGCGGCTCAGCCGTGACCGGCTGGGATACCCTGCGACGATGAAGGCGATCGTGATCGGCTGCGGGCGCGTCGGCTCGTCGGTCGCGCACCGGCTTCGCGACGACGGCTGGGACGTCGTCGCGATCGACGAGAAGGAAGAGGCGCTCAGCCGTCTCGGCGAGAGCTGGGACGGCGGCTTCGTCGTCGGCCACGCGATCGACACCTCCGTGCTCCGGCGGGCGGGAATCGACGAGGCCGACGCGGTCGTGATCGCGACCAACGGCGACAACACGAACATCGTCGTCGCCCAGGTGGTGCAGAAACGCTTCGGGATCGACTGCGTCGTCGTCCGGATCCTCGACCCGAACCGGGCCGAGTTCTACGCCGCGCAGGGGATGAACACCTTCTGCCCGACCTCGATCGCGATCGATGCCCTCAACGACGCCGTTCGGAGCTGCCGCGTCCCCGAGCGCGCCTGATGTACGTCCTGATCGCAGGCGGGGGCCTGATCGGAGCGAACCTCGCCCGGAGCCTCCTCAGATCCGGCCACGAGGTGACGCTGGTCGAGCAGCGCCGGGACCGCTTCCAGCGGCTCGAGGACGAGCTCGAGCATGTCGTCGTCCAGGGTGACGCGACCGAGCTCTTCGTGCTCGAGCGCGCCGGGATCCAGCGGCCGCCCAGCATCGTCGTCGCGGTCACCGGCGACGACGAGGACAACATCGTCATCTGCCAGCTCGCCCGCGAGAAGTACGGGGTGGAGAAGGTGATCGCCCGGGTCAACGACCCGCGCAACCAGGTGCACTTCGACCTGCTCGGCATCTCGCCGACGGTGTGCGCGACCTCGTCGATCATGGCGCTGATCGAGCACGAGGTTCCCGAGCACGGCCTCGTCCATCTGCTCGAGCTGCCGAAGGAGAACGTCGAGATCGTCGAGGTCCAGATCCCGCCCGGCGCCGACTGCACCGGCACGCCGATCGAGCGGCTCGACCTCCCCGACGGAGCGAAGCTGATCTCGGTCAAGCGCGACGGGCAGTTCGAGCTGGCCGGTGAGGCGACCACACTTCGTCCGGGAGACCAGGTGCTTGCGATCCTCCAGCCGGGAAAGGAAGACGAGCTGCGCCGTGTCCTCCTCAAGAGCTAGCACCGTTACCGTCCTCGTCGTCGCCGTCCTCGCGCTCGGCGGCGTCCCCCATGCCGCGGCGCTCCAGGCAGCGACTCCAGCGGTCGTCGTCCGAGGGCTCGCCCCACTGACCTACGTGACCGCCCCGAAGAGCGAGCCGGGCAAGCTGTACGTCGTCGAGCAGCAAGGCGTGATCAGGGTCGTCGCCGGAGGCAAGCTCCGCGCGGAGCCGTTCCTCGATATCCGCAGCCTGGTTCGAAGCGGCGGCGAGCAGGGCCTCCTGTCGGTCGCGTTCCACCCGCGCTACGGCACGAACCACCTCTTCTACGTCGACTACACCGACACCGCCGGCAACACCCGGGTGGTCGAATACCGCTCCGACGGCACCCGCGGGATCCCGTCGTCGGCCCGCGAGCTGTTCTTCGAGCAGCAGCCCTTCGCGAATCACAACGGCGGACAGCTCGCCTTCGGCCCCGACGGGCTCCTCTACATCGGCCTCGGCGACGGCGGCTCGGGCGGCGACCCGAACAACAACGGCCAGACCTTCACGACCAAGCTCGCGAAGATCTGGAAGCTGAACGTGAACGACCCGAACGCCAGGCCGGCGGTCGCCGAGTACGGGCTGCGCAACCCCTGGCGGTTCTCGTTCGACCGGGCGAACGGCGACCTGTACATCGGCGACGTCGGGCAGGGGGCCTGGGAGGAGGTCGACTACGTCGCGCGCGCGAACCTCGGCCGGCTGAACAACTTCGGCTGGGCGGTCTACGAAGGGCGGGCGCCGTACGACCGGACCCGCTCGGTCGACTCGCGGGGCACCCTCGTCGGGCCGATCGCCGTCTACAGCCACGCGGCGGGCTGCTCGATCACGGGCGGCTACGTGTACCGCGGAAAGGTGCGGCGCGATCTCGTCGGCCGCTACTTCTACGGCGACTACTGCTCGGGCACGGTCTGGAGCCTGCGGGTGAGCAAGGGGAAGGCGACGGGCCTGCGCCGCGAGCGCTTCACGATCCCGGAGCTGACCTCGTTCGGCGAGGACGCGCGCGGCGGGCTGTACGCGGTCTCCCAGCGCGGCATCCTCTACAAGATCGCAGGCTAGGAGGCGCGGCGGCGCCGGACGTTCGGGCCCTGCTGGCCGAGCGCCGCGTACGCGAGGGCGGTCAGCGACTCGTTCAACGACCGCAGCTCGTAGACGAGCGGGGCGAGGTTCTCGCCCGAGTCGAGCCGTCGGTTCAGCGCCCGGAGCTCGCCGGTCAGGCGGTCGAGACGCTCGAGCAGCGCGTCGAGCTGCCGGTCGCCTACCTCCTTGCGCTCCATGCCCGGGATTGTACGAGCCGGGCGCACAGGAGCCCGGTGAGGACGCCCGCGGCGTCGATCGCGACGTCGCGGAAGGCCGCATGCCGGCCGCGGACGAAGTGCTGGTGGAGCTCGTCGCTCGCCGCGTAGGCGACGCCGGCGAGGGCGGCGAGTGGCTCGCGGCCGGTCGCGCGCACGAGCAGGAGGCCGAGCACCGCGTACTCGCCGAAGTGCGCGATCTTGCGCAGGACGAGATCCCAGGTGCCGAGGCCGGTGCCCAGATCGGGCATGGAGGAGAGCGCGAAGATCAGCCCGGCCCAGAGGACGACCGGAACCCAGGCCCGGAGCAGCCGCACGGAAGGCATGTCCGGACCATGGTAGGCTCGGATCGATAGGCGAGCGGTGAGGGAACCCGGTGTGAGTCCGGGACGGTCCCGCCGCTGTAAGGGGAGATGCCCTCCGCCGGAACGCCACTGGCGGACGACGCCGGGAAGGCGGTGGAGGGGGAGCCCCGAGTCAGAAGACCTGCCGCCCGCCGCGAAACCATCGAACCCCTCGCGGAAGGAGGATTCGTGTCCAGGCTCTTCCTCGGACTCCTCGTAGCACTCGTGCTGGTGCTCTCGACCGCCGCCGGCTCGCCGGCCGCTTCAGCGCCCCAGCGCATCATCTCTCTGTCGCCGACGGCGACCGAGACGCTGTTCGCGATCGGCGCCGGCAAGCAGGTGATCGCCGTCGACGATCGCTCCGACTACCCGAAGCGGGCGCCGCGGACGCGGCTGTCCGGCTTCACCCCGAACGCCGAGGCGATCGTCGGCTACCGCCCCGACCTGGTCGTCCTCTCGTACGACCCCAAGGGGCTCTCGAACGCGCTCCGCCAGGCGGGCGTCCGCGTGCTGCTCGAGCTGCCGGCGACCACGTTCCCCCAGGCCTACGCGCAGATCCTCGCCCTCGGCCGTGCGACCGGCCACGACCGCGGCGCCACCGCGCTGGTCCGGCGGATGCGGACGAGGATCGCAGCCCTCGTCCGGTCGGCCCGTGCCCGGATCGACACGAGGTCGGTCTCCGTCTACCACGAGATCAGCCCCGACTACTACTCGGCGACGTCCGGGTCGATCATCGGCGCGGTCTACCGGCTCTTCGGGCTCGAGAACATCGCCGACGCGGCGGGCGGGACGTCGCTGGGCGGTGTGCAGCTCTCCGCCGAGTACATCATCGCCTCGAAGCCCGACCTGATCGTGCTCTCGGACACCCGGTGCTGCAACCAGAGCCGTGCAACCGTCGCCCAGCGCCCTGGCTGGAGCACGATCCCGGCCGTGCGCCGGGGCACCGTCGCCGTGATCGACGACTCGATCGCCTCCCGCTGGGGCCCCCGGCTCGTCAACTTCGTCCGCGCCGTCGAGAGCGCACTCCGGGCGGTCGCCGGGCGATGAGCACCGAGGCGGCGAAGCTCCGGCTCCCCGCAGCCTCTGCAGTCCGGCACGCGAGAGGTCGGCCGTGGGCGTGGGCGGCCGGAGCCGCCCTCTTCGCGGTCGGAGCGGCCGCGGCCGGGCTGCTCATCGGGCCCGTCGACGTCGGCTTCGGCACGGTCATCCATGTCCTGAGCTCGCACGTCCTCGGGACGCACACCGATGCCTCCGCCAGCCAGCAGGCGATCGTCTGGGAGCTGCGTGCTCCGCGCGTCGTGCTCGGCCTGCTCGTCGGCGCGCTCCTCTCGGCCGCCGGCGCGACCTACCAGGGCGCCTTCCGGAACCCGCTCGCCGACCCGTATCTCCTCGGCGTGGCGGCTGGCGCGGGGCTGGGAGCGACGTTTGCGATCGCCTACGCCCGCGGCGCGACGCTCGACGGGGACCTGCTCCCCCTGGCGGCGTTCGCAGGCGGGATCGCGTCCGTCTCCATGACCTACGTGATCGGCCGGGCGGCGGGCCGCAGCGCCGGCCCCGCCGCGTTCGTACTCGCCGGCGTCACGGTTGCGTCGTTTCTGACCGCGATCCAGACCTTCGTCCAGCAACGGCACGCGGACACCCTGCAGGCCGTCTACTCGTGGATCCTCGGGCAGCTCGACACCGCAGGCTGGCACGACGTCCTGCTCCTCCTGCCGTACGCCGCGGTCAGCGGCGCGACTCTCCTCCTC
Source organism: Gaiellales bacterium (assembly GCA_038248655.1). Classification (GTDB taxonomy): domain Bacteria; phylum Actinomycetota; class Thermoleophilia; order Gaiellales; family Gaiellaceae; genus DATBLE01. Next base: position 10,920 of record JBBRXG010000024.1, on the reverse strand, counting down.
TACCGGCGCTCGCTCGACGTGCTGACCCTGGGGGACGAGGAGGCGGCGAGCCTCGGCGTGAACGTCGCGCGGCTCCGGCTCGTGCTGGTCACCGCGGCGACGCTGGGGACGGCGGCGGCGGTCGCGGTCAGCGGGTTGATCGGCTTCCTCGGCGTGATCGTGCCGCACACCGTCCGCCTGCTCGCGGGAGGGAGCTACCGGCTCGTCCTGCCCCTGTCGATCCTCGTCGGCGGGGGGTTTCTCGTCTTCTGCGACGTGCTGGCGCGGACGTTGATGGCGCCCGGCGAGCTCCCGATCGGAGTCGTCACCGCCTTCTTCGGAGCGCCGTTCTTCGCCGTCGTCCTCCGTACGAGCCGCCGGACGTGAGCGCCGTCGCGGTCCAGGAGGTCTCGGTCGCGCTTCGGGACGTCTCGGTGGCGCTCGGCGGCGTCCGCGTCCTCGATCGCGTGTCGCTCGAGCTCCACGGCGGAGAGTGGCTGACGGTGATCGGCCCGAACGGCGCCGGGAAGAGCACGCTCCTCCGCGCGATCGCGGGCCTCGTGCCCCATACCGGGCGGGTGGAGGTCGGAGCCGACGACGCAGCGGAGCTCGGCCGCCGCGAACGCTCGCGACGCGTGGCGCTCGTTCCGCAGGTGCCGGAGATGCCCTCCGAGATGGCGGTTGCCGACTACGCGCTGCTCGGTCGGACGCCGTACACCGGCTACTTCGGACGTGAGAGCCGATCGGACCTGGAGGCGACCGACGTGGCCCTCGAGCGGCTCGATCTCGTCCACCTGGCTGCGCGCCGGCTCGGGACCCTCTCCGGCGGCGAGCGCCAGCGTGCAGTGCTCGCCCGGGCGATCGCCCAGGAGGCGCCGCTGCTCCTGCTCGACGAGCCGACGAGCGCCCTCGACGTCGGGCGCGGGCAGCAGGCGCTCGAGCTGGTCGACGAGCTCCGGCGAGACCATGGGCTGACCGTGCTGGCGGCGATGCACGATCTCACCCTGGCCGGGCAGTACGCCGATCGGCTGCTCCTCCTCGACGGGGGCCGTGCGGTCGCGGACGGCGCTCCGCGCGACGTCCTCCTCCCGGAGCTGATCCGGGCTCACTACGGCGCCCACGTCCGGATCCTCGACGGTCTCGCGGTCGTGCCGGTCAGACCTTCGTGAGCCTTGCGCTCTCGTGGAGCGGCGGGAAGGACTCGGCGCTGGCGTTGCGCGCGCTGCGCGCCGAGGGAGACGAGCCGTGCGCCCTCTTTACGACGCTGACAGACGGCTTCGACCGGATCAGCATGCACGGCGTGCGCCGTTCGCTCTTGGTGCGCCAGGCGGAGGCGGTCGGAGTTCCGCTGGTCGAGATCAGGATTCCGCCCGCGTGCGTGAACGAGGTCTACGAGGAACGGATCGCCCGCGCCTTCGACGCCCCTCCGCTCCGCGACGTCGAGGGCGTCGCATTCGGCGATCTGTTCCTCGAAGACGTGCGCTCGTACCGCGAGGGCCAGCTCGCGCGCGCCGGCAAGGAGGGCATCTTCCCGCTCTGGGGCAGCGATACTGCCGCCCTGGCGCATGAGTTCGTGGACGCCGATTTCCGAGCCGCGATCGTGTGCGTCGACCCTCGCCGCCTCGACCCCTCGTGGGCCGGCCGTGCCTACGACGCCTCCTTCCTCGCCGACCTGCCGGGGGACGTCGATCCTTGCGGCGAGAACGGCGAGTTTCACACGTTCGTCTACTCCGGTCCCGTCTTCACGGAGGCGGTCGCACTCGAGGTCGGCGACGTGCTCGAGCGTGACGGCTTCGTCTTCTGCGACCTCGTCGCATCGGGCTAGACGATTGATCGATAGATCGACCAATCGTCTAGCAGAAGCCGGAATCCGAGATCCCAGGGGCGATGCACAAACGCTACGGCAGGGCTCAACGCTGCCAATTCCGGTCACATCACCTGCTAGATGATTGATCGACGAATTTCCGATCAATCATCTAGGGGGCGGCGAGCCAGCCGGGCTCGGGCCGGGTGAGCGCACGGTCCGCGACGAGCCCATCGACGAGGTCCGTCTCCCAGCGCCAGCGCCACGAGAACCAGCGCCGCGGCTCATCCTCCGGGACGAGGACCGCCGCGCGGACCGCGGCGACGACGAGCGGCCCGAGATCGGGCTCGCCGCCCACCACCTCCGGGTGGAGATGGTCCCAGCGGTAGAGGACGCTCTGCTCTGACTCCCAGCGGGCGACGACCGCGCCGCAGCGCTCGAGCGGCGAGCGGATCGCCTTCAGCTCCTGCCGCCGCAGGCCGAGCTCGACGATCAGGTCGTCCGGGCTCGACGGGCCGGCCGCCTCGAGGTGGGCGAGGAGGCGGGCCCAGTCGGCGTCCGCCTCCGTCAGCCGGTCGAGCTCCGCGCGGACGACCGGATCGGCGAGGCGGGCGACCGCCGGGCTCAGGTAGAGGGTCTTGCCGAGGTGGATCTTCGGCGCGACGACGCCCGGGCGGAGGGCGAGCTCGAAGCTCCACGGCCACTTCGTGCTCGGCCACTCGCCGAACCCGCCGGATCCCGGCTGGTAGGGCTCCTCGTGGCAGGCTCCGAACAGGCTGGGCAGCGATCCGGAGGGATTGCGCGTCAGCAGGCCGCGGTCGAGGAGGAACGCCCCGGCCTCGTCGATCGTCTCGAGGGCCCGCTCCGGCACCAGCCTGCACTCGTGGTCGCGCCGCTCCCGGAGCTCGGACAGCACGCTCGTATACTCGCCGAGATGCGAGGCGCGGCGCTCGTCACGGTCGGAAACGAGCTCGTCTCGGGCGACGTCGAGAACACGAACGGGAGCTGGCTCGCGAGGCGGCTCGCCGGGCTGGGCGTCGAGGTCGGCCTGATCGCCGTGATCCCGGACGAGATCGACCGGGTCGCCGCCTTCGTCCGCGAGCAGGCTGCGGCAACCGACCTCGTCGTCGTCACCGGCGGCCTCGGCGGCACTCCCGACGACGTCACGCGCGAGGCGATCGCGGCCGGGTTCGGCGTGCCGCAGGTCGAGCAGCCGGATCTCGCCGAGCGGCTCCGCGCGCGTTTCGGCCGCGATCCCGAGTACGTCGCCCGCTGGGCGCAGCTGCCGGAGGGAAGCCGCGCGATCGAGAACCCGCTCGGAGGCGCGCCCGGGTTCGTGATCGGCAACGTCTACGTGCTGCCCGGCCTGCCGGCCGAGATGGAGGCGATGTTCGAGACGCTCGCCGACGAGCTCCGCGCCGGCGCGCCGATCGGCTCTTGGCGGCGCACCTACCGGACGACGGAGAGCCGCATCGTCGCCGTGCTGGCCGCGATGGCCGACCTCCACCCGGCCGTCCTCGTCGGCTCGTACCCCAGCTTCGGGCCAGGCGGCAGCAAGGTCGAGGTCGTGCTCAAGTCGGCGGACGGGCGGGCGCTGGCCGCCGCCGTCGCCTGGATCGAGCCCGAGCTGGACGCCTCGCAACGCGAGGTATAGAATGGCGAGGGTATGAGGGCGGAGGTTCTGAAAGGGCATCTCGACTCGCTCGTCCTCGCTGCGCTCGAAGAGGAGCCCGCGCACGGATACGCGATCATCCAGCGCCTGCGACACCGGAGCGGCGAGGTCTTCACGCTGCCCGAGGGGACGATCTACCCGGCGCTCCACCGGCTCGAGCGCGACGGGCTGGTGCAGAGCCGCTGGACGGATGCGAGCGGCCGGCGCCGGCGCGTCTACCGGATCACACGCTCGGGTCGCCGGAGCCTTGCCGCCGGCCGCCTGGAATGGCTGACCTTCTCACGCGCCGTCGAGGCGGTGCTCGCGTGACGTATCTCGACCGGCTGGGCGCGGAGCTCGCACGGGTCGGCATCCACGGCCGGCTGCGGACGCGCATCCTGGCGGAGGCGGCCGACCACCTCGCCGAGGGAGACGAGAGCCGGTTCGGCGACCCGGCCGAGCTCGCGCAGCGGTTCGCAGACGAGCTCGCCACCGACCGCTCGCGCCGCGCCGCGTTCGCCTCCTTCGCCGCGCTCGGACTCGCGGCTGCCGGCTTTGCGGCCGCGTGGATCCTGACGGTGACCCGTCCGGGCGGCTCGGCCGACATCCTCTCCGCCGAGTGGGCTCCGCTCGGGGTGCTCGCCGCGGTGGGGATGATCGTCTTTCCCCAGGTCTCGTTCGCGGCCGGCTCGCTGGCGCTCCTCCGCGCCGTCCGGCGCCGAAGCGAGTGCCGGCTCCCCGGCGCCGAGGTCGGCCTGCTCCTGACCCGGACCCGCGTTGCGCTCGCCTTCGGGGGCCTGACGCTCGCCTCCGTCGCCCTGTACGCGTTCGAGTTCCGCGCGTCGCTCCCGGCGGGCTACGGGACCTGGGTTCCCGTCGCCGCCGTGATGCTCGAGACGCCGCTCGTCGCGGCCGCGCTGGTCGCGGGCCGGGCCGCCGCCGTCAGGTCGTCGGTACCGGGCGAGGCGGGTGACGTCTTCGACGACCTGCCGCTGCCGCTTCCCAGGCAGCCCTGGCTTCTCTGCGGCGGAACCGCGGCCGTTCTCGCGGTCGCGCTGCTCGCGGCGGCGCCCGGCCACGAGGGAATCCGCAACGCGGTCGCCGAGGTCGTGTTCCTCGTCGTCGGCTTCCTCGCGCTCGGAAAGAGGCTGGGTCTGCGCCGCTAGCATCGGGGGGTGAGCGCGGTCGCTCCCGATCGGTACCTCGCGGACCTGAATCCCGCCCAGCAGGAGGCGGTCCGCACGACGGAGGGGCCGCTGCTGGTGATCGCCGGGGCGGGGTCGGGAAAGACGCGCGTGCTCACCTACCGCGTCGCCCACCTGATCGCGACCTGCGGCGTGAAGCCGAACGAGATCCTCGCGATCACGTTCACGAACAAGGCGGCCGGCGAGATGCGCGAGCGGCTCGAAGGGCTGCTCGGGGGCGTCGCGCGCGCGATCTGGATCCTCACCTTCCACGCCGCCTGCGGCCGGATCCTGCGCCGCGAGGCGCCGCGGCTCGGTTACAGGTCGAACTTCACGATCTACGACCAGGCCGACCAGGTGCGGCTCGTCAAGCAGTGCCTGGAGGAGCTCGACCGCGACCCGAAGCGCTTCGTCCCGCGCGGCATCCACGCGCAGATCTCGAACGCGAAGAACGTGCTCGTCGGCCCCGCCGAGTACGCGAAACGCGTCGACTCGTTCTACGACCAGACCGTGGCCGAGGTGTACGAGCTGTACCAGCGGCGCCTGCACGCGTGCAACGCGGTCGACTTCGACGACCTGCTGATGCTGACGGTCGAGGTGCTCGAGCGCTTCCCGGAGGCGCTCGAGCGCTGGCGCAAGGCCTTCCGCTACGTGATGGTCGACGAGTACCAGGACACGAACCACGCGCAGTACCGGCTGCTCCAGCTCCTCGCCGGCGAGCACCGGAACCTGATGGTCGTCGGAGATCCGGACCAGTCGATCTACAGCTTCAGGTCGGCCGACATCCGCAACATCCTCGAGTTCGAGAGCGACTTCCCCGAGACGAAGATCATCCCGCTCGAGCAGAACTACCGCTCGACGAACACGATCCTCCGCGCCGCGAACACCGTGATCTCGAACAACCGCGAGCGCAAGGAGAAGACCCTGTGGTCCGAGCTCGGCGAGGGTCGGCCGGTGCACGCGATCGAGGTCGAGGACGAGCATGCCGAGGCGCGGTTCGTCGCCGCCGAGATCGCCGCGCTCGTCGAGGAGGGGTACTCGGCCGACGAGGTCGCAATCTTCTACCGGACGAACGCGCAGTCGCGCGTGCTCGAGGACGTGCTCGTCCGCCAGGGGATCGCCTACCAGGTGATCGGCGGACCACGGTTCTACGAGCGGGCCGAGATCAAGGACGCGATCGCCTACCTGCAGGTGATCGACAACCCGTTCGACGCGGTCTCGCTCCTGCGCGTCGCGAACCGCCCCCGGCGCGGGATCGGCGATGCGTCGCTGTCGCGTCTGCAGGCGTTCGCCGACGGCCGTGGGATGCCGCTCTTCGAGGCGCTCGCCTACCCGGAGGAGGCCGGGATCGGCGCCGCGCCGCTGAAGGCGGTCTCGGCTCTGCGCACACTGCTCGTCTCGCTGCAGGCGACCGCATCCGAGCGCACGGTGCCGGAGATCGTCGAGGACGTCCTCGAGCGCACCGGCTACCTGGACGCGCTCCGGGCCGAGCGGACGATCGAGGCGCAGGGTCGGATCGAGAACCTGCAGGAGCTGGTCGGCGTCGCGCAGGAGTACCGGCAGCAGGCCCGGGGCGGCGCCGTTGGCATCCCCGACCTTCGGCCGGCCGCCGGTGCTTCCAGCCCCGATCTTCGACCGGGCGTGGGCGGCTTGGCCGCCGGTGCTTCCAGCTCCGATCTTCGGCCGGGCGTCGGCGGTTCGGCCGCCGGCGCTTCCAGCCCCGAGCCGAGCCTGTCGGGCTTCCTCCAGGAGATCTCGCTCTACTCCGACCAGGATGCGATCCGCGGCGAGCAGAGTCTCGTCACGCTGATGACGCTGCACAACGCGAAGGGTCTCGAGTTCAGGGCGGTCTTCATGATCGGCGTGGAGGAGGGGATCTTTCCCCATGTCCGCTCGATCGAGGAGCAGGGGGTGGAGGAGGAGCGGCGCCTGGCGTACGTCGGCATGACCCGGGCGCAGGAACGCCTGGTCCTCACGCACGCGACGTCGCGGTCGCTGTGGGGGAACCGTGCGTTCAACCTCCCCTCGCGCTTCCTCGACGAGCTGCCCGAGGACGGGGTCGTCCGCGAGCGCCTGCGACCAGCGTCGTGGAGCGGCTACGGCGCGCCCGTCCACCCGCGGCAGGACGTGCCCTCGCTCTCGACCGGTGACTCGGTGCGGCACGGCACGCTCGGCGAGGGCGTGGTCGTCGGCGTCGAGCCGGGCGGGGTCGTCGTCGTCCGGTTCGCCGGCGACGGGGCCGACCGGCGGCTGATGCTCGAGTACGCGCCGCTGGAGAGGATCGCGTGACCGAGGTCCGCACCGTCGGGAGCGTCGACGAGTTGCGCGGCGCGGCCGGAGCGATCGTCCACTACTTCGGCCGCGAGCCGCCGGACGAGGCGTGGGCGGAGCGCTGGCTGAGGAACTTCGAGCTCGGGCGCATGCTCGCCGCGGTCGACGACGACGGCTCGATCGTCGGTGGCGCCGGCGCATTCTCGTTCAGGCTGACCGTCCCGGGCGCGGTCGCGCTGCCGTGCGCCGGGGTGACGATCGTCGGCGTCCTGCCCACGCACCGGCGTCGCGGGATCCTGCGGTCGATGATGCGGGCGCAGCTCGACGACGTCCGCGAGCGCGGCGAGCCGCTCGCCGTCCTGTGGGCATCGGAGGAGACGATCTATGGCCGGTACGGCTACGGGCTCGCGTCGCTCTCGCTCGGCTTCGAGATCCCGACCAGCCACGGCGCCTTCCGCCCCGGGATCGAGCTGGTCGGTCGCGTACGTCTGGTCGACGCCGGGGCTGCGGCGAAGTCGATGCCGGCCGTCTACGACGTCGTCCGGCGCTCGACGCCCGGGATGTACGAGCGCAGCCCCTCGTGGTGGGAGCACCGGCTGCTCGCCGACCAGCCCGAGTTCCGGTCGGGCGGCGGCCCGAAGCTGCTCGCCGTGCTCGACGTCGACGGCGAGCCGCAGGCGTACGCGATCTACCGGCTCCACGTGACGTTCGGGAATCTCGGCCCGGAGACGAGGGTGAAGGCGATCGAGGTGATGGGCGCGACCGGCGCGGCGACGGCGTCGATCTGGCGCTACCTGCTCGACGTCGACTGGACGAAGACGGTCGCGGCCCAGCTCCTTCCGGCCGACCATCCGCTTCTGCTCACGCTGGCGCGGCTCAACCTCTCACGGCCGGCGCTCTCAGACGGTCTCTGGGTGCGGCTCGTGGACGTCGGCGCCGCCCTGTCGGCGAGGTCGTACGCGGGCGCCGGCGAGGTCGTCTTCGACGTCCGCGACGGGTTCTGCGAGTGGAACGCCGGCCGGTGGAGGCTCGAGGCGGGCGAGGCGGCGCGAACCGACGCGGATGCCGATCTCGCCCTCGACGTCGCCGACCTCGGCTCGGCCTACCTCGGCGGCTTCAGCTTCCGGGAGCTCTGGCGGGCGGGTCGCGTCGAGGAGCTCCGCGAGGGCGGGCTCGACCGCGCGGACGCGCTGTTCCGCACGGACGTCGCGCCCTGGTGCCCGGAGATCTTCTGAGCTAGCCCGCCGCGCGCCTGGCGTTCGAGGACGCGCTCTGGACGATCCGCTTCGAGAGCGCTGCGCCGATGTCGTCGGCGGCGCTCGAGTAGACGCGGAGGTCGGTCGGCAGCGACCGCATCGCCGCCCGGTAGCACGGGAGGCGGTAGACGCCGTCGATGCGCCCGTCGGCCCAGTCGGCGAGGAGCCGCTCGGCGCAGCCTGTCGGAGCGGCCGGCTGCGTTGCTTCGGCCGAGCGTGACGGGCCGTGCCGGCCGACGAGCACGGCGGCCGCGACCGCCACGACGATGCCGAGAACGAAGGCTCCGACGATCGCGAGGCGCATACGGGTGAGCGTACCCATACAAGGTGGTCGCCCGTATAGGCGGAACCGAAACGCACCCGGCGCTCCGGCGACGCTAGAATCGCTGGGCGAGGGCGGTTAGCTCAGTTGGGAGAGCACCAGCTCTTCCCAACAAACAATTGACAAATCTTACAGTCTTGCTAAACTATGTTTAGCAATGGACGTAGATTCTTCTATTGGGCTGAACGGTCTCGTTGAGGCGTTCTTCGTGCATCTTCGTCGGCGTGGGAAGTCTGTTCGGACGGTGAAACGCTGGCGGTCGGAGCTGGAGCGGTTCGTGGCGTGGGTGGGGGAGCGGCCGTTCGCCGAAGTCAGCGCGGCTGATCTTGAACTTGGCTTTCTCGGGTGGTGGGAGTCGAGCTTCGAGGATCGCAACGCTCGGCCGCCGTCGCTGAACTCGACGCGGGCGGTGATGCAGGCGCTGCGTTCCTTCTATGGCTTTTGCGACAAGTTCGGGCTATTGGCGGACGCAGACGGGAAGCTCGTGCGGAACCCGGCGCTCGCGCTGGAGCTGCCGGTGATCCCGGTCAAGCCTGAGCTCGACTGGCTGCGCCCGGACGAGGACGCCGCTTTCTTGGACGTTGCGATGAACGCTCGGGAAGACATCATCGTCTTTTTTCTCCGTCTCACCGGGTTGCGTCTTGGCGAGGCGCTTGGGTTGCTGAACCGCGATGTTGATCTGGCGGCAGGGGCGATCGGCGTGCGCGAATCGAAGACCGCTGCCGGCTATCGCTCGATTCCGATTAGCCCTGAGTTGCGGCCACACCTCGAGCGCTGGCTTGGGTTCACGAAGCGTGAGGGCCTGTACCACGCTGACGGGCCGTTTCTGGTCACGCGCAACCGGACAGCGATGAAGCCTCAGTATGTCGAGCAGGTTGTTGCCCGGGTCGCCACTCGCGCGGGGCTGGCCCGGCGGGTAACGCCGCACACGCTACGGCGGACCTTCGGCAGCGACCTCGTCAACCGGGGTGTTCGCCTCGAGGTTGTCTCTCGCCTGCTCGGGCATGCCTCGACCGCGATCACCGAGAAGGCGTATGCAAGGTTGGAGGACGCGACGATCCGGGCGGAGATGCTCGCCGCGTTCGTGGCGTAGGGGAGAGGCGGTGGACCATTCGAGCCTCGATGACGATCGGCCGGTGGCAGCGCGCTGCCCGCGGTGTGCTTCACGCACCGAGTGGGAGTCGGTCGTTGACATCTATGGGGAGCGCTGGCTTGCCGTGTGTCGCTGCGGCTGGCTGCAGGCGTTTCTGCCGGACGAGCCGCACCTCGAGTTCGACGATCCGCTGACCGCGTTTCTGCTCGGCACGAGGCGTACGGTCGCTCCGCCGGCGCCGCCGTGGATCCGGCTGTTTCTTCGCAGCACCGAACAGCCCTGGAAAGCCCGATGGCGCTACTCAGAGGAACCGTGTGCGGCATGCGCCGAACGAGTCCGGTTCGAACTCCAGGTCTGCCCGCGACCCTTCTGGATCGGAACCTGCACTCTCTGCCTCGCCTGCGGGCGGGTCACCACCGAGTACAGCCAACCGTTGCAGAACCTTCACGAGCTCGCCGTGACCGGGACTCGGTGGACGCCTCCGTGCCCGGCGGTGCAGCGGCTGCGCGACTGCATTCTCCGCCCCTACGCCGTCCGGCGGCATGACGATGGCTAGGCACTACGGAGTGGAGAAGATCGAGCTTCGAGCGCTGCTCGAGATGATCTCGGGTTCAGCCCATGCCGCCGGGGATCTTGTTGCTCAAATCGTGGAGCGCTCTCACTGCTCGGAGCGGGCGGCGAAGGATGCGCTTGCGATCCTCAAGCGGGCGAAGCTCGTCGACGCACGTGTCGGCGAGTCCGATCGGCGCAGACGGATGTACGTCGTCACCCGCCGCGGCCGGGCAGTGCTCGCCCGCCGGTACGGGCCGCGCTGCTACTGCGCTTCGCGCGGAAGCTGTTCACAAGCTGCCCCGCACCCCGTGGGCGAAAGAGACAAGAGGCTCTGATCGTGCGCGGCGAGTTGGAAGCCGCCTTTGCCCAGGCAGAGTTCCTGCTTCTCTACTCAGCGCGGGAGGACGATCGCTTCCATCCGATCCTGAACCCGGATCCCAACACGATGTTTCCCTGGGTGCAGCCAGTGGCGTTTCGGCGAGGATGAGACGGCTGATGAATGACCGCACCGAAGCCGAAGGCCGGTCCGAAGGGAGTCAGTTCTCAACCTTTGAGCCACGCTGCAAGGTATGCCGTTCGCCGCATCGGCGCGAGATCGAGGTCATGCTGGCGACGGGCTGGCCGCAGGGGCGGGTACGCAGACATTGGAACGAGTTCCTCCACACCGGAGGTTGTCCGGAATCTCGTAGAAGTTTGAGCGGCGGTCCTCCCGCCCTGTCCGTTCGCGTTGCGAGCGTGACAGGCGCCAACCACGTCTGAGAGGACAGGAGGAACCGCCATGAGGAAGGTACTCGGCGCGAAGGTCGTC
>JBBRXG010000023.1:0-30423 GCA_038248655.1 Gaiellales bacterium | reverse complement strand
TTTGGCGAGGAACGGCCGTAGGATAGACGTTGACGATTACATAGCCACTATGTACCCTAGTGCTATCTAGCTCCAATGTCGTCAGGGAGATTGGTGGCTGTTCAGGCATCGCAGGAGCTCGTCGAGCTTGCGGCGCACGCGAGTCGTTTCGCCATTGCGACCGTGTTTCTGCTGGCCGGTGCGGCGAAGCTCTCTGAGCGGGACGAGTTCGCGCGTGCCGTCCGGAACTACGATTTGCTCCCTTCCTTTGCTGCCAGGCTTGTTGCTCGGTGGCTTCCTGCGGCTGAAGTCGGCGCCGCGCTCCTACTAGGCCTGGGCGTCGCAATCGTTCCAGTGACGGCGTTCGTCGTGATGCTGCTCGCCGTGTTCATCGGCGCTGTAGGGACGAGCCTGCTGCGCAAGAAGGAGATGGACTGCGGCTGCTTCGGCGGCTCCGGCGCCCCGCGACGGATGACCTGGTGGGTAGTGGCCAGGAATGCGCTGCTCCTCGCGATGGCGCTCCTGGTCTTGGCTTCGCCTCCCGTGACCCTCGCTTTATGGCCGGGGTGGGCAGCGGCGAGCTCAGGCGCGGTAACGAAGCCGGAGGCTGTCGCCACACTCCTCACGGCCCCCATCGCCGTGCTTGCGGCTTTTCTCGCTCAGGAGGCCTGGAGGGTGCGAAGGCTCGTCGTCTCCCTGACCGAGGTGCCGACATGAGTGGCCCATGGATCGCCGCATTCGCCGTCCTCTGGGTCGTCACCCTCGTCATCGGCTTCGCTGTTCTCGGGATCCTTCGGCGTGTGAGCGCTGTCCTCGAGGCGGCGGAAGCTCGCCTCAGCGCGCAAAACGAGCTTGGTGCGCCGGTTCGCTCCATCGTCGCTGATTTCCAGCTGTACGACGAGAGGGGACGGGTTGTGCTCGCACGCGATGACGTCGCGGACCCCGTCCTTCTGCTCCTCGTCGAGCCCGGTTGCGGAGCGTGCCGCGAGCTTGTGCAGGAGCTCGACGGCACCGGTGCCAGCCTCGATGGAGTCCCCTTCGCAATCGTCATCGAGGATTCCCACCGTGGGCGCGCGTTTGCACTTCAGGACGGCGTACGCGTTCTCTACCAGCGTCACGGCGATGTCTTCCACGCGTTTCGGAATCGCGCCACGCCGCAGGCCTACGTGATCGACACGGGCGGGATCATCCTGGCGAGAAGGATCCCTGCGTCCGTGCGAGACCTGCAGGAGATGGCGAGGTTCCAGCGAGAAAGGGGTGATGCCCATCGATCCCTGTCTGCAGCGGCGGCTTACGACTAGCACTATGAAGGAGGAACCAAGAATGGAGCTTCACGATCGAGTACCCGAGCCACAGCGGACTGACGAGGACGTGGCGACGCGTCTCGGCTTCCTGCGCCGGCTCGGTCTGACGCTCGCGGTCGGCCTCGGGGTGGCGCTCGCCCCAGGTCGGGTGCACGCAGGCACCCGAGGTCTGCAGCAGTGCTGCCGTCAGAACTGCAGGTCGTGCTCAAGTGGCATCGCCTACTACTGCTACGCGAACGGCGGCTGCCCCTCATGCTGCCTCTGCCAGTCAGACGTAGGACACTGCTATTCCAGCCAGTACTGCATCTGCTGAATGGAGCGTGCGCTTAGAGCGACAGTTATGCTGAGGTTCGTCGGGGGGCAGTTACGCCTGCAACCGATCAGGACTGCGGCCCTCGGCTCTGGGATCGTCGTCGCCGCGGTGGCGTTCGTACTCCTGTCCGCGGCGACTCGGACGAGTGAGTTGCACGTCCGCGGAACGTTGAAGAGCGCGTTCCGGCCCGCCTACGACATCCTGGTGCGGCCGCCCGGGTCGCAGACGCCGCTGGAGCGGCGCCAGCGCCTCGTCCGCCCGAACTTCCTCTCCGGTGTGTTCGGCGGGATCAGCTTCGGCCAGTGGCACCGGATCGAGCGGATCCGGGGCGTCGCGGTGGCCGCGCCGATCGCGAACGTCGGGTACATCCTGCCGTTCGCGAAGGTGACGATTCCGATCACCGATCTGGTCGACGACGCGCCTTACCAGCTCTACCGGATCAGGCAGTCATGGGTTGCGAACGGTGGGTTGTCGCGCTATCCGGCGCCGAGCCTGTACGTCTACTACACGCCGCGTGACCGCTTCGTCTCCGGGGCCGCCTATGCGCCGTTCATGGAGATCGGACCAGGGGCTCGACCGCCGCAGCCCTCCTGTGCTGGGTTCAGCGAGTCCGGCCCAAGGCAGCCGGCGTCGCCGTTCCCCCCGCTCGCCTCACAGTCGAGCCTAAGCTGCTTCCCCACGACGACCCTGCGCACGAGGACGGGTGCGGTTATCGCGGTCAACTCCTTTCTACCACCGGATTCCAGGTTCGTGGGAACGCAAGTGGAAGTGTTCTTCCCCGTTTACATCAGCGCGATCGATCCACTGCAGGAAGCGAAGCTCGTGCATCTCAATCGTGCTGTGGTTCGAGGCCGATATCTGCGCCCGAGCGAAGGACTTTCGTCGTGGACATTGCCGGAAGAGCCGCCGATCACCTACAAGGTGGTGCCGATTCTAGCCAGCTCGCGGACGTACGTGGACGAGCGGCTCGAGTTGACGATCGATCGGCTCCAGATCCCGCTCGGAACGGACCTTCCGCGGGCGCTCGCGAGCGGAGCCTGCCTACGGAACGTAATTCCTTGCCCCGACGCCGTCACACCGCCGTCGGGTGCTTGGTATGGGAACGCGCGACAGTTCGTCAAGGCGCTTCGGGGCGCGCGGATCGCTAGACGCGCGATCCCCGCAGCGACCGTCTATTCCGATCTGCTCACAAAGCCGCCGGAAAGGCCCTGGCCGGCGGGCACCTTCTTTTCTGACTCCTACTGGACGACATCGCCGGCGCGCTACCGATCCCTCGGCCCCGAGCGGCTCGCGCCGATCCCGGTGCGCAACCCGCCTACCATCTGGCGCAGCGCGTCCTCCAACTACATCACGCCGCCGCACGACAACCTGGACACCCAGTTTCGGCGCCTGCACGAGCGTGTGGCTGCGAACTTGGTGATTGGGGGCAGCGCCCAGTTCAATCCGCTGAGGGTGGTCGGCGAGTTCGATCCGGAGAAGCTGCCGAGCTTCTCGCCGCTGTCGAAGGTTCCGCTCGAGACCTACTATCCGCCGGTGCTGCTCCCCGGCGACGAGCGTGCCGAGCGCGCGCTGCGCGGCCGCCGGCTGCTTCCGAGCCAGAACCTGGGCGACTACATCCAGCAGCCGCCGCTGCTCCTGACGACGTTGCAGGCGCTTCGTGCTTTTCTCGTCCCCGGAAACTGGTCGCGCATCGGCCTTCCCGCGAGCAATATCGGGAAGCTGCGCGCACATCTCAGCGGGATCTCTCCTGCGAGCGCGATCCCGCCGGCGCAGCGGCGGGCGCCGATCTCGGCGATCCGGGTGAGGGTGGCCGGCGTACAGGGGCCGGATCCGCTCTCGCTGGAGCGGATCCGGGTGGTCGCGCAGCGGATCCACGAGGAGACGGGCCTGGCGGTGGACATCACGGCGGGCTCGTCGCCGCATCCAGTGTCGATCTCGCTGCCGGCGGGGAAGTTCGGCCGGCCGCCGCTCCTGCTCAGCGAGGGCTGGTCGAAGAAGGGGGCGACGGTGAGCTTCCTGAAGGCGCTCGACCGGAAGGATCTCGCCCTCTTCGGCTTGATCTTGGTGATCTGCGGCTTCTTCCTCGCGAACAGCGCGTTCGCGGCGGTGCGGACGCGGCGGGCGGAGATCGGCACGCTGCTCACCCTGGGCTGGTCACGGCCGGAGGTGTTCGCGGCGGTGCTGGGCGAGCTGGCGCTGGTGGGAGTGCTTGCCGGTTGTGCCGGGAGCGCGGTGGCGGCGGTGCTGGTGGGGGCGCTGTCGCTCGATTTCCCGCTCGTGAACGTGCTGTACGTGCTGCCGATCGCGGTCGGCCTCGCGCTGATGGCTGGGCTTGTGCCGGCCTGGCGGGCGGCGCGCGGGAGCCCCCTGGATGCGATTCGACCACCCGTCTCCGGCGGCGATCATGCGCGGCCGGTGCGGAGCATCATGCGGATGGGTCTGGTGAACCTGCGCCGGCTGCCGGCGCGGGCGCTGGTCGGAGGTGCCGGGCTGGCGATCGGGGCGGCGGCGCTGACTGTGCTCGTCGGGATCCAGGCCGCATTCCAGGGGACGCTGGTGGGGACGGTGCTGGGGAACGCCCTGTCGGTGCAGGTGCGCGGCGCCGACTTCCTGGCGATCGGGCTGACGATCGCCCTGGCGGCGCTGTCGGTCGCCGACGTCCTCTACTTGAACCTGAAGGAGCGCTCCGCGGAGTTGGTGACGATGCGGACGGTCGGGTGGAGCGAGCGCGAGCTGACCGCCCTGGTCGAGGCGGAGGCGCTGCTGCTCGCCTCGGCGGGAAGCCTCGCCGGTGCCGCAGTTGGCGTCGCTGTCGGCGCGTTGCTCCTCGGCGTTCCCGTGCTGCCGCTGCTCGCCGGTGCGGCGATCGCCGCCGCCGGGGGCGTTCTCGCCGCCACGCTCGCCTCGCTTCTGCCCTTGGCCCAGCTCCGGCGGCTGACGCCGCCGACGGTGCTCGCCGCCGAATGAGCGGCTTCCCGGTCAGCCTCGATGGCGTGTCGAAACGCTATCCGACCGCATCGGCCGAAGTGCCCGCGGCGCTCGAGAGCGTGACCTTCGCGATCGACGCTGGGAGCATGGTCGCCGTCGCGGGGCCGTCGGGGTCCGGCAAGTCGACGCTTCTGCACGTGGTCGGCGGCATGGACGAATCCGACAGCGGCTCGATCCGCGTCGGCGAGCGGGAGGTCAGCAGCCTGAGCCGGAAGGAGCAGGTCGCCTACCGGCGGACGATCGGCTTCGTCTTCCAGCGCTTCCACCTCCTGCCGGCGCTGACGGCGCTGGACAACGTCGCCGCGCCGCTCCTTCCGCGCCACGCCGACTTCGACAAGCTCGGCCGCGCGCGCGAGCTCCTCGGAGCGGTGGGACTCGACGGTAAGGCGGCTACCGTTCCCTCCCGGCTGTCGGGCGGAGAGCAGCAGCGGGTCGCGATCGCGCGTGCGCTGATCAACGACCCCGGACTGTTGCTCGCCGACGAGCCGAGCGGGAACCTCGACTCGGCGACGAGCTCGGAGATCATCGAGCTGCTCCTCCGCCTGCGAGACGAACGCGGCATGACCGTGCTCGTCGCCACCCACGATCCTGTCGTCGCCGCCCGCTGCGAGCGCATCATCACCCTCCGCGACGGCAGGGTCGTCGACGACGTCGCGGTCGAGCGCAAGGCGGGCGACAACCTGCTCGGCAGGATCGGCCGCCTCGATCTCCGCGGCTAGCACTAACCGGGACGCTCGCGGATCGGAGCGGTCTTCAGCGGCGCGAGCGGAGAGGAGTCGACGACTCAGACGGGGCTCGTCTTTGCCTGTCCAGACGTCAACGTGGTCGTCTCCATGTTCTTCGGTCAGTGCTACTCGTACAAGCGGATTCGGCTCGAGACGGAGCTCCGCAACATGGAAACGTCGCCGAATGCTATGCGCCGCTGCCTACTCGTAACGCAGCCAATGGCTAACGCTGAGCCGAAAGAGCTCGGGGATTCCGTCTTACCTACCTCCAGAGAGCGGACAGCCGCGCGCGCCCCGGCCAGATCGTCGGGCCTCTCGTACGAGGCGATCTGCCTACTTCGAGCGGAGCACGATCCGGGCGACGGCGAAGACGCCTGCTCTCGCCGACTCCGCCTCGAGCGACGTTCGCACCGCCTCGGTCAGGGCGATCACGGGCCGGCCGAGGAGGGGAGCGCTGAGGTTCGCGGCGAGCCCTGCCGGTGTGCCGGTCCCGCGGTCGACGAGCGCGCTCGGCGGGAGCGTCAGCACGATCGGCTTCTTCAGGCCGAGGAGCGTCAGCCCGAGCGGGAAGACGGTGACCGTCTCGACCTTGACCGAGATCTGGTCCGCCTCGACCGCCACGATCGAGCCTTTCAGCGAGAGCGTCACGGCGGCGCCGGGCGTCGCGGCGAACAGGAGCCTCGTCGCCCGGTTCAGGCGCGGGTACGGATTGGTCGCCCCCCCGTCGTGCGGGTGCACCTCGAAGTGCAGGTGCGGCGTGCCGTCGGCGTCGCCCGAGTCGCCGACGAAGCCGATCGGCTGGCCGGCGACCACCTTCGCTCCGTCCTTCAGACCCGGCCAGTAGGAGACACCGGGGACGCACCTGCCCCGGTTGTCGTTCCCCTTCGTCAGGTCGTTGTTGAGGTGGATGTACAGGTAGGTCGTGCCGCTCACGCCGTAGAGATAGAGCATGCAGCCCGCCCGCGCCGAGGTCGTCCAGAACGTGATCTTCCCGTCCTCGACGGCGACCGCGGGCGAGCGCTTCGGGGCGAGGATGTCGTTGCCCTCGTGCCTGCCCTGAGGCCGCGGGTCGCCGAAGTCGTTCGTGTACCGGTACGGCCCGACGACCGGGAAGACGATCGGGCCCTGAACACCGTGGCCGACGCCTGGGGACGCCGCGGCCGACCCCGCGGCGGCGGCGGCGATCAGGATCGTGAGGGCCCTTCGGGCTTTCGGTAGGCGCAGTGCCATACGCAGGTCCGAGCGCCTGACCTTACCAGCGGGCCCGGGCGGCTCCAACAACTAGAGTTCCGCGGCGGTGAAGATCGTAGTCTGCGTCAAGAGCGTTCCCGAGGCCGGCGCCGCCCGTCGGATCGACCCGGAGACGAAGCGGCTCGACCGCTCGGGAGAGACCGCGTTGAATGCCTTCGACGTGAATGCAGTCGAGGAGGCCCTGCGCATCAAGGAGGCGCAGGGCGACGCCGAGGTCGCGATCGTCTCCCTCGGGCCCACTCGCGCGATCGACTCGTTGCGCAAGGCGCTGGCGATGGGGGCGGACCGGGCGGTGCTGATCGGGGACGAGGCGGCCGCCGGCTCGGATCTCGTCGCGACGAGTCGCGCGCTCGCAAGCCTCCTCGACCGCGAGCGGCCCGACCTCGTGCTCTTCGGCCAGCAGTCCTCCGACTCGGACGGCGCGGTCCTCTGGGCCGCGGTCGCCGAGCGCCTCCGTCTGCCGCTGGTCTCGCAGGCGTCTGAGCTCGCGGTCGGAGAGGGCACGGCGACGGTGAAGCGCCAGACGGAGTTCGGCTACGACCGGATCGAGGCGCCTCTCCCGGCCGTCGTCGCGGTCTCGGACGCGATCAACGAGCCTCGCTACCCGTCGCTGAAGGGGATCATGGGCGCGAAGTCGAAGCCGCAGGAGACCGTCACCGTCACCGATCTCGGCCTCGACCCGGCGCAGGTCGGAGAGGCCGGCTCGAAGACCGAGGTGCTGGCGCTCGCGAGCCCACCGCCCCGCGGCGAGAGCCGCAAGATCGAGGACGACGGCTCCGCCGCCCAGCAGGTTCTCGACTTCCTGGCCGAGAAGAAGCTCGTCTGATGCCGACCCTGGTCTTCCTCGAGCACCACGGCGACGAGCTGCAGCAGGGGCCGCTCGGCGTGCTCGCGAAGGCCTCCTCGCTGGACGACTCGGGGATCGCCGGCGTGATCGCCGGCTCCGGCGTCGGCGGGCTCGCGGCGGAGGCCGGCCGGTTCGGCGCGTCGAAGGTCTGGGTCGCCGACGACCCGACGCTCGAGGCTCCGCTGCCGCAGCCGCGCGTCGACGTCCTCGCCAGGCTCGTCCGCGAGGGCGGCTACGACACGGTCCTGTTCGCCGCCTCGGTGCTGGCCGCGGACGTCGCCGCCGGGCTGGCCGCACGCCTCGACGCCGGCCTGAACTGGGACCTCGTCGATCTCGTCCGCGAGGACGGCCGCCTGATCGGCAAGCGCCCGGCGCTCGGCGACTCCGTGTACGTCGACGTCGGCTGGACGGGCGACCCGAAGATCGGCCTCGTCCGCTCGGGCACGTTCGAGCCGGCCGCGACCGGCGGTGAGGCCGAGGTCGCCGAGATCCCGGTCGAGCTCGAGGACTTCTCCACCCGGGCGACGATGCTCGAGCAGGCGCACGAGGAGCAGGCCGGCCCGTCGATCGAGGACGCGGAGGTGATCGTCGCGGGCGGGCGCGGGCTCGGCGGCCCCGAGAACTTCGGCCTGGTCGAGGAGCTGGCGAAGGCGCTCGGCGGTGCGGTCGCGGCGACCCGCGCCGTCGTCGACGCCGGCTGGTACCCGTACTCGACCCAGGTCGGACAGACGGGCAAGAGCGTCTCGCCGAAGCTGTACGTCGCCTGCGGGATCTCGGGCGCGATCCAGCACAAGGTCGGCATGCAGGGATCGAACGTGATCGTCGCGATCAACAAGGATCCGAACGCGCCGATCTTCGAGTTCTGCGATCTGGGTGTGGTCGGCGACGTGCACCAGGTCGTGCCGAAGCTGACCGAGCTCGTCCGCGCGAGGCGGGGCGGCTGAATGGGCTCGATCCCGGCCGCATTTCCGCCGCCGTGGCGGATCGAGGAGGCGCTCGGCGTTCCGACCGACGCCGACCCGATCGAGGTCGGCGTCCTGATCGTCGGAGCGGGGCCTGCGGGCCTCGCGTGCGCGATCAGGCTCGGCCAGCTGATCGAGGACGACCCCGAGACGGCCGAGCGGCTCGGCGAGGTGCCGGTCGCGGTGCTCGAGAAGGGGAAGCAGCCCGGCTCGCACCTGCTCTCGGGAGCGGTCGTCAACCCGCGCGGGCTGCGGCGGCTGTTCGGGAACCGCAAGCGCACCGACGAGCTCCCATTCTACGGCGAGGTGCAGCACGAGTCCGTCTACTTCCTGACCCCGAAGCGGGCGATCCGCATCCCCGCCCCGCCGACGATGCGCAACCACGGCAACTTCGTCGCCTCGCTCTCGCAGCTCGGCCGGTTTCTCGCCGCCGAGGCCGAGGCGGGCGGCGCGACCGTCCTGCCCGAGACGTCGGCCGTGAAGCTGCTCGTCGCCGACGGGCGCGTGCGCGGCGTTCGCACCGGCGATCGTGGGCGCGGGCGGAGCGGGGAGGAGCTGCCCAACTTCGAGGCGGGCTCCGACGTGCTCGCGCGCGTGACGGTGCTCGCCGAGGGGACGCAGGGCCACCTGACCGGGGCGGCGATCGAGCGCTTCGGGCTCCGGGGCGCGAACCCGCAGGTCTGGGCGCTCGGGGTGAAGGAGGTCTGGCGGGTGGCGAAGCCGCTCGGCCGGGTGATCCACACGATGGGCTGGCCGCTGCGCGCCGCCGCCGAGTACCGCGAGTTCGGCGGCTCGTTCGTCTACCCGATGGGCGCCGACCTGGTCACCCTCGGCATGGTCGTCGGGCTCGACTACCGCGACCCCGAGCTGTCGGTGCACGATCTCCTCCAGCAGTTGAAGACCCATCCGCGCGTGCGTCGAATCCTGGACGGCGGAGAGCGCCTGGAGTGGGGGGCGAAGACGATCCCCGAGGGGGGCTTCCTCTCCCTCCCCCGGCGGCTGAACGCCCCCGGGCTGCTCCTCTGCGGCGACGGCGCCGGCTTCGTCAACGTGCCGGCCCTGAAGGGAATCCACTACGCGATCGAGTCCGGCCGGCTCGCCGCGGAGGCGGCGTTCGCGGCGCTCGGGCGCGGCGAGGCGGTGGGCAGGCGCGGAGCCCTCGATCGCTACGACGAGGCGATCAGGGCCAGCTTCGTCTGGAAGGAGCTCGAACGCGTCCGGAACCTGCGCCCCGCCTTCGGGCGGGGGCTCTGGGTCGGCGGCGCCCTCGCCGGCGCGATGACCGCCACGCTCGGCCGCTTCCCGCCGCGCGACTTCGAGCTCGAGCGCGACGCCGACCAGACCCTGATCGACACGCGTCGCTCGAGGTCGTATCCCGCGCCCGACGGGAAGCTCACGTTCGACAAGCTCTCGTCCGTCTTCGCCTCGGGGAACAAGACACGAGACGACCAGCCCGGTCACATTCGCATCGAGACGCGGGTTCCCCGGGACGTCGCCGAGCTCTGGGCGCACATGTGCCCGGCGCAGGTGTACGAGGTCGGCCCGGAGGACGCGGGGAAGGTCTCCGTGCAGATGACGCCGTCGAACTGCGTCCAGTGCGGCGCGATCACGGCCAAGGGCGGCCGGCTCACTCCGCCGGAGGGCGGCTCGGGCCCCGAGTACACGCGCACGTAGCGTTGCGTCCGGCGCTGGCACTCGGGGCGGCGGTCGCACTCGCGGTCGGCGGGTACGGGGTTGCCTCCTCGGGGGCGAGCCCGAGCGCCCGGGCGCCGCTGACGATCGTCCGGGTGACCGCGAGGGACTTCTCGTTCACGCTCTCGCGGCGCACCGTGCCCGTCGGGCGTGTGCGCTTCGTCGTCGTCAACCGGGGCACGATCGGACACGACTTCGCGATCGGCGCCCGCCGGACGGCCGTGCTGCGGCCGGGGCGCTCGGCGACGCTGGAGGTGACCTTCGCGCGGGCTGCGGCGGTCGCCTATCGCTGCACGGTCCCCGGGCACGCCGCGCTCGGGATGAAGGGGGTGCTCACGGTCGGCAGGCCGGCAGCCTCGCCCGGAGCGACGACGAAACCGACGGCCACCGCGATCCCGCCGCCGACGACGAGCGCGATCGGCCAGGTCCAGCTGACCAAGCTGGGCGACTTCGAGCGGCCCGTGTTCGTGACCGCGCCGCTCGGCGACGCGAACCGGCTGTTCGTGGTCGAGCAGGCCGGGACGATCGAGGAGCTCGTCGCCGGCAGGGCAGGTCCGAGCCTGTTCCTCGACCTCCGGAACGAGGTCGAGGAGGTGAGCGAGCGCGGGCTCCTGTCGATGGCGTTCGCGCCGGACTACGAGCGCTCGGGCCGGTTCTACGTCTACTACACCGACAACGTCGGCAGCGGAAACGTGCACGTGACCGAGTACCGCCGCTCGGCCGGCGACCCGGACGCGGCCGACCCGAGCTCGGCCCGCCCGATCCTGACGATCGAGGAGCCCGACGAGAACCACAACGCGGGCCTGCTCCAGTTCGGCCCCGACGGCTACCTGTACGTCGGCGTCGGCGACGGCGACTCGGGCGTCCTGCACGACCCCGGCGCCTTCGCGCAGACGCTCGACGACCTGCTCGGGAACATCCTCCGCATCGACCCGCTCCATCCGACCGATGGGGCGCCGTACTCGATCCCCGCCTCGAATCCGTTCGTCGGCGTGGCCGGCGCGCGTGGGGAGGTGTGGGACTTCGGCCTGCGCAATCCCTGGCGGTTCTCGATCGACCCGGTCACGGGCGACCTGTACATCGGCGATCCCGGGCTCGGCGGTCCCGAGGAGATCGACTACGCACAGGGCAACCCGGGCGGGCTCAACTTCGGCTGGCCGTGCTTCCAGGGGAGCGACCGTTTCGACGCGACCCGCCAGTGCGACCAGCCGGTCGGGCCGGTGTTCGAGTACGACCACGGCGACGGACGCTGCGCGGTGATCGGCGGGATGGTCGTCCGCGATCCCCGCCTCGCGGGACTCGGAGGGCGCTACCTGTTCGGCGACTACTGCAACGGCAAGCTGCGCACGCTCCAGATCGTCGACGGGAAGGCGACGGACGTTCGCGACCTCGGGCTCACCCTCGGAGCGCTGAGCTCGTTCGGGCTCGACGGCCGGGGGCGGATCTACGCCGTCTCCACCGACGGAGGGCTCTACCGTCTCGACCCGGCCTGAGATCACGCTCGACGCGGTTCTCGCCGCACGCGAGACGATCGCGGGACGTGTCCACCGCACCCCGATGTTCAGCTCCGCGACGCTCTCGGAGCTGACCGGCGCGCTCGTGCACCTGAAGGCAGAGCTCTTCCAGCGCACCGGCTCGTTCAAGCCGCGCGGCGTCCTCAACAAGCTCGCCTCGCTCTCGCCCGCGGAGCGGCGCCGGGGCGTGATCGGCATCTCCGCCGGCAACCACGCCCAGGCGCTCGCGTACTGCGCCCGCGAGGAGGGGGTGAGCGCGCTGGTCGTGATGTGGGCAGACGCAAACCCGGCAAAGGTCGCGGCGACGAGGGGGTACGGGGCCGAGGTCGACCTCGCCGCGCCGGGGCCGGCGGAGGCGTTCGATCGTCTGTCCGAGCTCGTCGAGGAGACCGGTCGCACGCTGGTGCACCCGTTCGACGACCCGCTCGTGATCGCCGGGCAGGGCACGGTCGGGCTCGAGCTCGTCGAGGACGTGCCCGAGGTGGACGTCGTCGTCGTTCCGGTCGGCGGCGGCGGCCTGATCTCGGGCGTCGCCACGGCGGTGAAGGGGCTGCGACCCGGCGCAAGGGTCGTGGCGGTCGAGCCGGAGCTCTCGCCCGCCCTCCACGAGGGGCTCGAGGCCGGACGGGTCGTCCGGGTCGAGCCGCGGTCGGTCGCCGACGGCCTCGGCGCGCCGTTCGTCGGCGACCACGCGCTCGCGGTGTGCACGGCCCTCGGCGTCGAGACCGTGCTCGTCTCCGAGGAGGAGATCGAGGAGGGCTTCCGCTTTCTCTACCGGCGGGCGAAGCTCGCCTGCGAGCCCGCCGGAGCGGCGACGACGGCGGCGCTCCTCGCGGGAAGGATCGCGTTGCGTCCCGATCAGACCGTCGTCGCCGTCGTCTCGGGAGGCAACGCGGCGCCCCAAACCGCCTCTGCTATCCTGGCTCGGCGCTGATGAAAACCGGCATCCATCCCGAATACGTGCTCGCCACCGTCCGGTGCGCATGCGGCAACGAGTTCCGAACGCGCTCGACGAAGCCGGAGCTGCACGTCGAGATCTGCTCGGCCTGCCATCCGTTCTACACCGGCAAGCAGAAGCTGATGGACACCGGCGGTCGCGTCGAGCGGTTCCAGCGCAAGCTCGAGCGCGCCCAGGCGCGCCGCACCTGATCCCATGAGCACAGCCATCGGGGGGCAGGCGGTCCTGGAGGGC
The DNA here is from genome assembly GCA_038248655.1 of Gaiellales bacterium. Lineage (GTDB taxonomy): Bacteria > Actinomycetota > Thermoleophilia > Gaiellales > Gaiellaceae > DATBLE01. The sequence goes on along the minus strand of JBBRXG010000023.1, from coordinate 17,656 downwards.
GTGATGATGCGCTCGCCGTCGAGCTGGGCGGTCGCGGTCCGCAAGCCCGACGGCGCGATCGCCCAGGTCGTGAACGGGATCGACTCGCCGATGGCTCGGCGTCCGATCTGGCGCCTGCCCGTCGTCCGCGGCGTGATCGCCCTCGGCGAGTCCCTTGCGATCGGCTTCCGGGCGCTCGCGATCTCGGCGAACTACGCGGCCCAGGAGGAGAACGAGGACGGCGAGGTGACGACCGAGCTCTCTCGCGGCCAGATGATCTTCGCCTTCGCGATCGCGATCGGCTTCGCCGTGATGCTGTTCAAGGTCACGCCGGCGCTGATCACCAACTGGCTGCCGATCGACACCACCGGCATCTTCGTCCTCGTCGAGGGCGGCATCCGGGTCACGTTCTTCATCGTCTACCTCGGCCTGATCTCGCTGCTTCCGGATCTGAGGCGGGTGTTCCAGTACCACGCCGCCGAGCACAAGGCGATCAACGCCTACGAGGCCGGCGACGAGCTCACCCCCGAGCGCGTGCAGCGGCACAGCCTGATCCACGTCCGCTGCGGCACCGCCTTCCTGCTCTGGGTGATGGTGATCGCGATCTTCGTCTTCGCGCTCTTCGGGCGGCCGGCCTGGTACTGGCTGATCGTGACGCGCATCGCACTGCTGCCCGTGATCGCCGGCCTCGCCTACGAGCTGATCCGCTTTGCCGGCAAGCACTCCGACCGGCGCTGGCTGCTGTGGCTCCTTGCCCCCGGGCTGTGGCTGCAGCGGCTGACGACGCGCGAGCCGGCGCTCGACCAGCTCGAGGTCTCGATCCGGGCCCTGGAAGAGGTGCTGGAGCGGGAAGGGTTGGCCGGCGGACGAGCCGGCCGCGTCGAGGTGATGGCCTGACGGCCGTCGGGCGCTAGGAGTAGATCCCCGCCCCGGTCTCGGGGTCGAAGAAGTGGAGGCGCGCGGTGTCCACCGCGAGCTCGATCCGCTCCCCCTCGCGTGCGCGTGTCTCGCGATCGAGCCTGGCGATGAATGGAACGCCTGCGCTCGTGCGCTCGTGCACCGCTCCGGCGACGTCCTCCTCCTCCATCGCCTCGAGCACCTCGCGCGTCTCCACCGCGTCGGCGTCGACCGAGAAGTGGACGTAGACCTCCGAGCCCATGTCCTCGCGGATGTCGACCTCGACTGCGAGGATGCTTCCGTCCCTGCGGTCGAGCGACGCGTCCTCGAGATCCTCGGGCCGGATCCCGACGATCACCTCCCGGCCGTCGTAGCCCACGAGCGCGGGACGGGCCGTGTACACCGCGTCCGGGACGGGAAGCTCACCACTCCGGAACCGGGCCCGCGCGCCGTCGCCGTCGCGCTCGAGCCGAGCGTGTAGGAGGTTCATCGCGGGCGAGCCGATGAACTCGGCGACGAAGAGGTTGGCCGGACGGTCGTAGAGCTCCTGCGGCGAGGAGACCTGCTGGAGGAGCCCGCCGCGCATCACGCAGACACGGTCGCCCATCGTCATCGCCTCGACCTGATCGTGGGTGACGTAGATCGTGGTCACGCTCAGGTCGCGCTGGATCCGCGAGATCTCGGCGCGCATCTCGACGCGGAGCTTCGCGTCCAGGTTGGACAGGGGCTCGTCCATCAGGAACGCCTGCGGCTCGCGGACGATCGCGCGACCCATCGCCACCCGCTGGCGCTGCCCCCCGGAGAGCGTCCGCGGCTTCTTCTTCAGGATCTCCGACAGCCCGAGGATGCGTGCGGCTCCCGTGACGCGCCGCTCGATCTCGTCCTTGGGGATCCCTCGCATCTTCAGGGCGAAGGCCATGTTGTCGTAGGCGCTCATATGCGGGTAGAGCGCGTAGTTCTGGAACACCATCGCGAGGTCGCGCTCCTTGGGCGGCAGCGTGTTGACCACGCTTTCTCCGATCCGGACGGTCCCGTCGGTGATCGCCTCCAGACCGGCGATCATCCTGAGCGCAGTCGTCTTTCCACACCCGGAGGGGCCGACGAAGACGACGAACTCGCCGTCGAGGATCGAGAGGTCGAGGCCGGAGACGGCCTGCGTCCCGTCCCCGTACACCTTGGTCAGGTTGTCGAGCTCGATCTCCGCCACACCGCCCCCTCGCGTCGGGCGGAATGTAGACGACATCGCCGCCGGCTGCGCGAGTTGCTTCACCGGCCGTTCGCGCATATCCTCGGACACCGTGTCAGTCGCAGCGGGAGGACTCACTCCCACGCGCCCCAGGCGCTGGCGTCACCTGCTCGAGGAGCGGCGCGTCCTCGGGCCGCTCCTGATCTCGCCTGCGGTTCTGTTCGTGATCGTCGTGGTCGGCGTGCCGCTCGGCTGGGCGATCTACCTGAGCATGACCAACGCGATCGGCGGCTCGCTGTCCGGGAAGTTCGTCGGCTTCGACAACTTCACGAGTGCTTGGCACGACCAGAACTTCCGCAACGCGCTCGAGAACACGCTGATCATCACGTTCGCCGCCCAGGTGCTCGTCGTCGTCGGCGCGGCGATCCTCTCCCACTTCCTGGTGCGCGATTTCCGCGGCAAGTGGTTCCTGCGGCTGCTCGTGATCCTGCCGTGGGCGGCGCCGGTCTCGCTGGTGACGATCGCCTGGCTCTGGATCTTCGACTCGCTGTTCAGCATCGTGAACTGGACGCTCAAGCAGCTGCACCTGCTCGGCGTGGTCTGCGGTGCGTTCGGCATCGACGGCTGCGGACCGAACAACCCGCCGCAGTGGCTCGGCAACGACAAGCTGGCCATGTTCGCGATCATCGTCGTTCACGCCTGGCGCGTACTGCCCTTCGCCGTGATCATCTTCATCGCCGGGCGCTTGTCGATCCCGACCGAGGTCGAGGACGCGGCGAAGATCGACGGGGCAACGGCGCTGAAGAAGCTCTGGTATGTCGACCTGCCGCTCCAGCTCCCGATCGCGCTCGTCGCCGTCCTCTTCGGGATCGTGTTCACGGCCGCCGACTTCGCCGTCGTCTTCGTGCTCACGCACGGCGGCCCGTTCAACTCGACGCAGGTCTTGACGACCTGGGCCTACCAGATCGGGATCGAGTCCGGCTCGCTCGGCGAGGGGGCGGCGATCTCGCTCTACCTCTTCCCGTTGCTCGCCGCAGTCACCGTCCTGATGCTGTTCTTCGCGAAGCGAGCCCAGGTGGCATGACGGCGATGGCGCGCATCTGGCATCGGGCCGGTACGTGGGTCGTGGTCGGTCCGTTCGCGATCGTGCTCGCGTTTCCGTTCTACTGGGCGCTGACGACGACGTTCAAGCGCGACCTGGACCTCTACAACACGCAGCACGTGCCCTATCTGTACAACGACGCGCACGGGCACTCGCGCTGGGCTTTCTGGCACGAGATGACGTTCAGCCACGTCTCGTTCCTGTTCAAGCACACGCAGTATCCGACCTGGCTCGAGAACACGGTGATCGTCGGCGTCGCCGTCGTCGCGATCACGCTCGTGCTCGCGCTCCCCGCCGGGTACGCGCTCGCCCGGCTGTCGGGCGGCTGGGGGCAGACGGCCGGGGTCGGCATCTTCCTCGTCTACCTCGTCCCGCCGACCCTGCTCTTCCTGCCGCTGTCGCGGCTCATCGCCGAGCTGCACCTCCGCGACACCCTCTGGGCGATGATCCTCGTCTATCCCTCGTTCACGGTTCCGTTCGCGACCTGGCTTCTGATGGGCTTCTTCAAGACGATCCCGCAGGAGCTCGAGGATGCCGCGCTCGTCGACGGCTGCTCGCGGCTGCGCGCGCTCTGGCGCATCGTTTTCCCGGTCTCGCTGCCGGGCATTCTCACGGTGGTGATCTTCGCGTTCTCGCTCTGCGTCAACGAGTTCATCTACGCGTTCACGTTCACGTCGTCGACCGCCGAGCGCACGCTGGCGGCCGGGGTGCCGAACGAGCTCATCCGCGGCGACGTCTTCTTCTGGCAGTCGCTGATGGCGGCGGTGCTGATCCCGAGCATCCCGCTGGCGCTGCTCTACAACTCGTTCCTCGACAGGTTCATCAAGGGCTTCACGGGTGGTGCTTTCCGGTAATCGACGACTGAAAGGAGGGGTAGCAATGGCAGAAGCAGACGACGCGCTCGAGCAGCCGGGCACGGGCCTGAGCAGGGCCGACCTGCTCAAGCGGGGCGCCGCGGGCGCGTTCGCGGTCGGCATGTTCGGAGGCTTGGCCGAGACGACCCACGCGTTCGCCGGGCCGTTGAAGTTCAAGAACAAGGACCTGAAGGGTGACCTGAAGATCCTTCAGTGGGCGCACTTCGTGCCCGCCTACGACCAGTGGTTCGACAACACGTACACGAAGGCGTGGGGGGAGCGAAACGACGTGCAGGTGCACGTCGACCACATCAACAACGCGCTCTTGCCGAGCGCCGCCGCCTCGGAGGTCGCGGCGCAGAGCGGTCACGACATCGTCCAGTTCCTGTTCCCGCCCTCGGCCCTGGAGCGGCAGGTCTTGCCCGTGAACGACATCGTCCAGGAGGTGACGAAGAAGCTCGGGAAGATGAGCAGCGTCGCATACCGCTCGACGTACAACCCGAAGACGAAGCGCTACTTCGGCTTCGCCGACAACTACGTGCCCGACCCGATCCAGTATCGGCGAAGCTACTGGTTCAACGCCGGCGTCGCCCCCAGCACCTGGGACAACGTCCGCAAGGCGGCGGCGGTGCTGAAGAAGGCGTGCCACCCGGTCGGACTGGGGATGTCGAACGAGCTCGACTCGAACATGTTCCTCATGTCGCTTCTCTACTGCTATGGCGGCTCGCTCCAGACCGCCGCAGGCGTGCCGAACATCAACACGAAGGGCACGATCGAGGCCCTGAAGGTGATGCGCGACATCTTCAAGAACGGCGAGTCGGACGAGGTGTTCGCCTGGACGGCCTCGTCGAACAACCAGGCGTTCCTGGCGGGGAGGCTGTCGCTCGCCGTGAACGCGATCTCGATCGCACGCTCGGCGGAGGACTCGGGCAATACCGCCCTCTCCGACGACACCTGGCTGGCCCCGATCCCCCGGGGCTCGGTTCGCCGGCTCGGCAACGAGCACGTGATGGGCATCTACTTCATCTGGAAGTTCGCCCAGAACAAGGAGGCGGCGAAGAAGTACCTCGTTGACCAGCAGCTCGCCTACCGGGACCACTTCGTCCAGTCGAAGTTCTACAACTTCCCCGCCTGGACGAACGCGGTCAAGGGCGGGTTCAAGGCGATGAACAGGATGGCGGCGGCCGACAAGCACAAGCCGCTCGGCAAGTACACGATCCTGACGACGATCGCCGAGAAGTACACGACCAACGTCGGCTACCCGGGGTTCGCAAACGCGGCCGTCGGCGACATCTTCAACCAGTTCCTCGTCCCGCAGATGTTCGCGCAGGTGGCGCAGGGGAAGACGACGCCGGAGGATGCGGCCCGGTCGATGCAGGGGCAGTTCCGGACGATCTACGCGAAGTGGAAGGCGCAGAAGCTGATCTAGCCTCCGCCTGCGGCGGCCAGGAGGACGTGGCGACGGAGGCGGGCTCGGGCCCGCCTCCGTCTACCCTGTCGGCGGATGGCCGGGATCGATCAGCTCGTCGACGACCTCGAGCGCTCGTATCGCGAGGCGGAGGAGCGCATGTCCGACCCTGCCGTCTACAACGATCATCGCGAGGCGGCGGAGGTCGGGCGGCGATTGAAGGAGCTCGAGGGGCCCGTGAAGCTCGCCCTCGAGTGGCGGGAGGCTCGTGACGACGTCGAGGCGGCGCAGGCCGATCCCGAGCTGCGCGAGCTCGTCGCCGAGGCCGAGGAGCGGGCGGCGCGGCTCGAGGAGGAGCTGAGGCTCGCGCTCGTCGAGGAGGACCCCGCCGACCGCAAGGACGTGATCGTCGAGATCAGGCAGGGGGTGGGCGGCGACGAGGCGGCGCTCTGGGCGAGCGACCTCTTCCGGATGCTCACCCGGTATGCCGAGCGGCGCGGCTTCAAGTGGGAGGAGCTCTCCTCCAGCCCCAACGACGGCGGCGGCTTCAAGGAGCTCGTCTTCGCGGTCAAGGGCGACGGCGCCTACTCGGTCTACAAGTACGAGGGTGGCACGCACCGCGTCCAGCGCGTGCCGGAAACGGAGTCGCAGGGCCGTATCCACACGTCGACGGCGACGGTGGCGGTGATGCCGGAGGCGGAGGAGGTCGAGGTCGAGATCGACCCGAACGACCTGAAGATCGATGTCTACCGCTCGACCGGTCCGGGCGGCCAGAGCGTGAACACGACCGACTCCGCTGTTCGCATCACTCACCTCCCGACCGGCCTCGTCGTCGCGATGCAGGACGAGAAGTCGCAGCTCCAGAACAAGCAGAAGGCGATGCGCGTCCTCCGGGCACGCCTGTACGAGCAGGAGCGCGAGCGAATGCAGCGGGAGCTCGCGGCGACCAGACGCTCGCAGATCGGCGGCGGCGAGCGTGCCGAGAAGATCCGCACCTACAACTTCCCCGAGAACCGGCTGACAGACCACCGGATCAAGCTGACGGCGCACCAGCTCGACCGCATCCTCGAAGGCGATCTCGACGAGTTCACAGCGGCGTTGACCGCCGAGGATCGGCGCCGCCAGCTCGAAGCGTGAGAGACGAAGCCGAGCGCAAAGCCGACAGCGAAGCTGTCGAGGTTGGCGCGAGGCGATGTCGTGACGCCGAAGGCGTCAACGTCGCCGAGCTGCTCGACGAGGGCGAGCGCAGGCTGGAGGCGGCGGGGGTCGATGCTCCGCGACTCGATGCGGAGCTTCTCGCCGGAAAGGCGCTCGGCCTCAGCCGCACCGAGCTCTACCTCGACCCGGCGCGAATGCTCTCGGCGGCCGAGGTGGAGGCGTTCGACCCGCTCGTCGCGCGGCGGGCCGGTCGCGAGCCGCTGGCGTACGTGCTCGGTGAGTGGGGGTTCCGCCGGCTGACGCTGAAGGTCGACCGTCGCGTGCTCGTCCCCCGACCCGAGACGGAGGCGGTCGTCGAGCGATGCCTGGAGCTCGTGCGCGGCATCGAGGCGCCGGTCGTGCTCGACGTGGGCACAGGCTCCGGTGCGATCGCGCTGGCGATCGCCGACGAGCACCCGGGCGCCCGCGTGACGGCGATCGACGTGTCGGAGGACGCGCTCGAGGTCGCCCGGGAGAACGCGGAGGCGACGGGCCTCGCCGTCGCCTTCGAGCATCGCGACGCTCTGACCGGTCTCTCGGGAAGCTGGGATCTCGTCGTCTCGAATCCCCCGTATGTCGGCGCCGATGAGATCGCGGCGCTCGAGCCCGAGGTCCGCGATTGGGAGCCGCGGACGGCGACGGTCGGCGCCGGCCACACCGAGGCGATCGCGACGGCCGCGTCCGGCGTCTTGCGGGCGGGTGGATGGCTCGTGCTCGAGGTTGCCGACTCGCGGGCCGGCGCGGTCTCGGATCTGCTCGACCGGCTCGGGTACGAACGCGTGGCCGCACACGTCGACCTGGCCGGTCGCGATCGTGTCGTCGAGGGACGATGGGGAACGTCGAGCGCGTCGTAGCCGCGGTCCGGGCCGGCCGGACGGTGATCATCCCGACCGACACGGTGTACGGCCTCTGCGCCGATCCCGCCCGGGCAGAGGCGGTCGCCGAGCTCTCCCGGCTGAAAGGCCGTGCCGGGACGACACCGGTCGCGCTCGTCGCCGACGGCGTCGATACGCTCGTCAGGCTCGTGCCGGAGCTCCGCGGCCGGCCCGAGGCGATCGCGCGCGCGCTGCTCCCCGGCCCGTACACGCTCGTGTTCCGGAATCCGGCCGGACGCTTCCCCTCGCTCCGCGGCGAGGGCACAATCGGGGTGCGCGTGCCCCTGGCCGCCGGAGCGGCCCTCGCCGTCCTCGCCCAGGTCGGCGCGCTGGCGGCGACGAGCGCGAACCGCCACGGCGACACGGACCCTCGACGGCTCGAGGACGTCCCGCGCGCGATCCGTGACCGCTGCGGCGCGGAGATCGACGGCGGCGAGCTGCCCGGAGTCCCGTCCACCGTGCTCGACCTGACCGGCGACGCGCCGAGGGTGCTCCGCGAGGGCGCTATTCCGGCCGTCGAGGCGCTCGCGCTCGCGGCTACCGTGTCCGCGTGACTCTGCCCGTGAGCATCCGGCGCGCGACCGGGGCCGACGCTGGCGTGCTGCAGCGGCGGTGGGACGAGTTCACCGCGGAAGCGACCTACTCACCGTATCCGGGTATTCCGTTCGACCCGACGCTGCTCGTCGAGCACGTCGCGCTCGTCGCCGAGGAAGGCCGCGGGATGGTCGGGACGGTCTACGCCAACCTGGGCAGCCCGCACTTCGGCTACGTGTTCGGGCTCTACACGCTGCCGACCGCGCGTCGTCGTGGGATTGCACGGGCGCTGATGCGGGCGATCGCCGCCGCGCTGCGGGACGAAGGTCGCCGGTACGTCGTCCTCAGCGTCGACACGCCGAACGAGGCCGCGCGCGCGTTTTACGCACGGCTCGGCTTCATCGACGCTTCCCGGATGCTCCGGGCCGAGATCGGGAGCATGCTCGATGAGGGGTGATCTCTCCGGAAGGCGACTGACTCGTCGCCGATGACCGGCACGTCTGTGCGGCCCGTCGCCGGGCGGACCCTCAACCGAGTCTAGTCACGCCCGGGAAGCGGTCGAAAGCGGTGTCGAACGACATGATCCGGGCGACGCCGTGCCGTTCCATCACCGCGACGTGTACCGCGTCGCGAGCGGAGAGGCCGTACCGGCCCAGAACGACTTCCCGGGCGCGCTGGACGTCCTCGATCTCGATCGGGTAGACGGCGTCGACGACGCCGAGGGTGGCGTCGAACGCGACCTGAACGGCGGCGGGACGCCGGATCGCAACGTAGCGATGGAGGATCTCCTGCAAGACCTCCGCATCTGTGACAAGCCGCTCCTCGGCGGCGATCGCGGACTCGAGGAGGCGCTGCGCGTCCGCCTTGTGGGGGTGGGGCGCCCCGACGAGGTACATCGGGACGTTGGAGTCGACGAGGATCACGCGTGCGGAGCGAGGTAGCCCGACTCGACCTCCTCGAGCATCCGGTCGATGTCGGCGGTCGGGAACTCGTGGCGCACGGCAGCGCGGACGGCCGCGAGCTTGCGCGGGGCCTCGCCGACAGCCTCACGGTGACGGGCGACCCGCAGCGTTTGCCGCACCCACTCCGACACCGTCATCTGCCGCGCCTCCGCCGAGCGGCGGATCTCGTCGAGCTCTGCCTCGTCGAGGACGACCTGGAGTCGCTTACTCATACCATGCGTATAGTATCCTCGCCTATCGGTATTGCGGTGACGGCCGCGCCGCGGCTCGGACGAGCCGAGGTCGAGACTAGGATGCGGGCGATGGCGGTCGCCGAGCAGACGCTCAACGAGCTGCGCAGCGCCGGGCTCTCCGAGGTCGATCCCGAGATCGCCGACCTCCTCGGCCGTGAACTCGAACGCCAGCGCGGCCAGATCGAGCTGATCGCCTCCGAGAACTTCACCTGGCCGAGCATCCTCGAGGCGGTCTCGAGCGTCCCGACGAACAAGTACGCGGAGGGCTATCCCGGCAAGCGCTACTACGGCGGCTGCGAGGTCGTCGACGAGATCGAGCGACTGGCGATCGACCGGGCAAAGGAGCTGTTCGGGGCCGAGCACGCCAACGTCCAGCCGCACGCGGGTGCGCAGACGAACATGGCCGTGTATTCGGCGGTACTCGAGCCGGGCGACGTGATTCTCTCGCTCCGCCTCGATCACGGCGGCCACCTCACCCACGGCCTGAAGGTGAACTTCTCCGGCCGTCTGTACACGATCGCGCACTACGGCGTCAGTCGCGAGACGAACGTCGTCGACTACGACGAGGTGCTCGCGCTGGCGAAAGAGCACCGTCCGCGCCTGATCGTCTGCGGCGGATCCGCCTATCCGCGGACCGTCGAGGCCGACCGCTTCCGTGCGATCGCCGACGAGGTCGGCGCGATGCTTCTGTGCGACATGGCGCACTTCGCGGGCCTGGTCGCCGCCGGCCTGCATCCCAACCCGACACCCCATTGCGACTTCGTCTCTTCGACGACGCACAAGACCCTCTCGGGGCCTCGATCGGGGTTCGTGCTCTGCCGCGCGGAGCACGCGCAGGCGCTCGACCGGGCCGTCTTCCCGGGCATGCAGGGCGGGCCGATGGAGCACGTGATCGCCGCGAAGGCGACCTGCTTCCGCATCGCCGGTTCGGCTGCCTTCCGCGAGTATCAGACCCAGGTCCGCGTGAACGCCGACGCGCTCGCCGAGGAGCTCCAGCGGGGCGGGCTCGACGTCCTCACCGGCGGCACGGACACGCATCTTCTCCAGGTCGACCTCCGCCGCTCGGCCTGGACCGGAAAGGACGCCGAGGAGCGTCTCGCCGAGGTCCGGATCACCGCCAACCGCAACACCGTCCCGTTCGACGAGCGGCCGCCGACCGTCGCGTCCGGGATCCGGATGGGGACGCCCGCATGCACCATGCGCGGTTTCGACGAGGACGACTTCCGCGAGGTCGCCGGCATCGCCGTCGAGGCGCTCGGGCGCGAGCCGGACCTCGTCGGCCTCGTCGCACGCAGCGCCGCCCTCTGTGAACGCCGGCCGCTGTATCCCGGCTTCCGCGGCTGGACGACCTACGACACGTGAGACATCCGTGCGCCTTCCGTCACCTCGCCGTAGCGGGGTCTGACCCCGTTACGAGAGTGTCACGTGCGGTCGACTCTCGTACCGGCGCTGTTCAGCCCGCTTCGGCACCGACTCGCGCGCGTTCCGTCGCGGTTCGGTATCGGGGTCTGACCCCTTGAGCGAGCCGCGGCTCACGGTCGTCACCCACCCGCTGGTCCAGCACAAGCTCTCGTACCTTCGCGACCGGGAAACGCCCACCGTCCACTTCCGCAAGCTCGTCAACGAGCTCACGCTGCTTCTCACCTACGAGGCCACGAAGGACTTCCCGACCGAGCCCGTCGAGATCGAGACTCCGCTCGAGCGGATGGCTGCGCAGCGGATCTCCGGGAAGAAGGTCGCGGTCTGCCCGGTGCTGCGGGCCGGGGTGGGGATGCTCGAGGGGACGCTCTCCCTGATCTCGAGCGCCCGCGTCGGCTTCATCGGCATGTACCGCGACGAGGAGACACTCGAGGCGATCCAGTACTACGTCAAGCTGCCCGACGATCTCGGCGAGCGCGACGCGATCGTGCTCGACCCGATGCTCGCGACCGGCAACTCGAGCGTCGCCGCGATTGCGCAGGTGAAGGATGCCGGCGCCCGCTCGGTCACGCTCGTCTGTCTCGTTGCCGCGCCGGAGGGGATGGCGAAGGTGCACGAGACGTTTCCGGACGTGCACGTGGTCTGCGCGGCGGTCGATCGCGGCCTCGACGGGCGCGGCTTCATCGTTCCCGGCCTCGGCGACGCCGGCGACCGCCTCTACGGAACGAAGTGAGCCGATGACGCTCCATCAGCTGCGCGATCACCTGGAGGTCCTCTACGGAGCCGGGGTTGCGCTCGCGATCGTCGTCCTGCTCACTCCGGCGGTTGCCGGCATGGCCCGCCGGCTCGGGGCTGTCGACCTGCCCGACGAAGGGCGAATCCACCGGATGCCGGTACCGCGACTCGGCGGCCTGGCGCTGTTCTTCGGGATCATCGTCCCTTCGCTCGCCTTCCTCGACCTGAGCCGCTCGATGCGCGGCCTGCTCGTCGGTGCGGCGATCGCGACTGGAGTGGGGGCGATCGACGATTTCCGCGGCCTCCGCTGGTGGGAGAAGCTCTCGGGCCAGATCCTCGCCGGCGCGATCCCGCCGATCTTCGGGATCTGGATCGACCACTTCACCCTGCCGTTTCTCGGCGTCTACGACCTGCCGGTGTGGCTCGGCGCCCCGCTGACCGTGTTCTGGATCGTGGCGGTGATGAACATGGTCAACTTCCTCGACGGCCTGGACGGGCTCGCCGCGGGCGTCTGCGGCATCGCCGGATTCACCTTCGCCCTGGTCGCCCTCTCGCTCGGCAAGCCGACGGCGGCGGCGTTCTCGGCGATCGTCCTCGGTGCCACGCTCGGCTTCCTGCGCCACAACTTCTTCCCGGCACGCGTCTTCATGGGCGATTCCGGCGCGCTCCTGCTCGGGTTCTCGCTCGCCACCGTCTCCGTCGAGGGGTTGCTCAAGACGGCTGCCACGGTCGCCCTCTTCTTTCCGCTCCTGGTGCTCGCGGTGCCGATCCTCGACACCGGGTTCGTCGTCGCCCGGAGGCTCAAGTACCGCCAGCCGGTCGCCGGCCGCGACCTGGCGCATCTGCACCACCGCTTCGTGAACATGGGCTTCTCCCAGCGCCGGGCCGTGCTGTACATCTACTTCTGGGTCGCGACGCTCGCCGCCGCCGCCCTCGGCACTCGCTACATTCCGTTCCGGGAGGGCGGCCACTGGCACACGTGGCCGACGCTCGGCGCCGCGGCACTGGGCGCGCTCGCCGTCGGCGCGTCGGTCTACATGGTCTACCTGCTCGAGATCGTCAAGCTGGCGAATCCGCGGATCCGGCGAAGGCGTCGGGAGCAGGCCGAAGCCGAGCGGCGCACAGCGTAGCTCCCCCGGCTTTTCGGGCCTGCAGCAGGCCGCATACGCTCAGGTGCGCGCAGGAAAGCGCTCTCCTCTGATCCGACGGCTCCAGGATGTGAAACAAAGTCGGCGGGAAGCCGCTCCAGAAGCGATGTTCACGTGTCACAAACTCGCCTGATATGCTCGCCGATCTAGATGCAGCCTGCGCGCCAGACGTTCGATCCTGCCGGCGCGGGCGCTCTGCTGGTGACGGGAACCGTGGCGGGCATCGGGGCGGGCGCGTTGATCGGCTGGGCGGCCGGATCGGTGCCGTACGGCATCCTCGGCGGGGCGGTCGCCGGCGTCCCGCTCGGTATCGCATCGGTCTACCGCCGCTACCGGGGATACTTCACCGGATGATCCGGCAGGCGCTGTCCACTCCGCGGCCCGTTCCGAGCCGCCGTCTGCCCGCGACCGCGGGGTCGCTGCTCGTGCTCGCCGCGCTCCCCGTCTTCGCGGCCGCCGGCTGGTCGCTCGCCGCCTGGGGTCTCGGCGCCGCCCTCTGGTTCGCCGGAGAGGCGTTCGCGTTCGCGGTCGGCCGCCTCCAGCTCAGCCTCGGCCACCTCGTCTCGTCGGGCTTCGTCGGCGTGGCGATGACCTTCCGGGTGATCATCGTCATGGTCGTGCTGATCGCGGTCGCCGCCTCGGACCAGGCGCTGGCGCTGCCGGCCGGTCTCCTATTCGTCGCCGCCTACTCGCTCGAGCTCGCGCTCTCCCTGCTCCTCTACTTCGGCGGGAAGCCGTGAGGCGCATGCTGGCGCTCTGCGGGTTCCTCGCGCTCGCGCTGCCCGCGCCCGCGCTCGCGATCAACGAGTACCACCCCGAGGACGAGTTCGAGCTCCACGCCTGGCTGCCGATCCACCTCGGGCCGCTCGACCTGTCCGTGAACAAGGCGGTCGCCTATCTCTGGCTCGGCGCGATCCTGACGATCCTGATCGGCATCGTGCTGATGAGGGTCCGGCTGCGGCACAAGCCGAACCGGCGGCAGACGGTCGGGGAGACGATCTACGACATGGTCCAGACCCAGATCGCCGAGCAGGGGCTGCCCTCGAAGGCGATCGGAATCTGGTTCCCGTACGTCGCCACGCTCTTCCTCTTCATCTGGGTGCTGAACCTGGTCGGCTTCATCCCGCTGCCGCTGACGAACGAGAAGTTCCACGTCGGCGGTGTCGCGCTCCCCACCTGGGGGATCTACGCCGCGACCGCCCAGCTCTCCGTGACGCTGACGCTGGCGATCCTCAGCGTCGTGTTCACGCACGTCGAGGGCTTCCGCTTCAACGGCCCCGGCTACCCGAAGAGCTTCGTACCGGCGGGCGTGCCCAAGCTGATGGTGCCGTTCATGGCCCTCCTGGAGACGATCTCGCACGCCTTCCGGGTGATCTCGCTCAGCGTCAGGCTCTACGCGAACATGCTCGCCGGCCACATGCTGATCCTGCTCTTCATCGGGCTCACCTTCGTACTCGGCACGATCCTGTTCGTGCCCGTCAGCATCGTCTTCGCAAGCGTCTTCTACATCTTCGAGGTCGTGATCGTGGTCACGATCCAGGCGTTCATCTTCGCCGCTCTCAGCGCCATCTACATCGGCTCGGCGATCGAGCCGGCTCACTAGGAAAAGGAGGAGACTCTCATGCTCTCGACGCTTCTCGCCGCAGCGGGAGAGAACATCAAGGCCGGCAAGGCGCTCGGGCTCGCGCTCGGGATGGGCCTGGGCTCGCTCGGCGCCGGGATCGGGATCGGCACCGTCTTCGCCTCGATGATCCAGGCCGTCGCCCGCCAGCCGGAGCTGCGGGGCGAGCTGCAGGGGATCATGTGGCTCGGCTTCGCGCTCACCGAGGCGGTCGTCTTCTACGGCCTCGTCGGCGGCTTCCTCGGCTTCGTCCTCGTCTCGAACACCTGAGATGACGCTTCCGCTCGCCGCCAGTGGTCTGATCAAGGTCGTCCCCGGCCTGATGGTCTGGACGCTGGTCACGTTCGCGATCACGTTCTTCGTGCTCAAGCGGTACGCCTTCGGGCCGATCCAGAAGGTGATCGACGACCGGCGCGAGAAGATCAGGCAGTCGATCGCGGAGGCCGACCGCGCCCGCAGCGAGGCCCGCACGCTGCTCGAGGAGCACCGCGCGCTGGTGGGCAGGGCGAAGGGCGAGGCCGAGGCGATCCTCGCCGAGGCGCGACGGATCGCCGACTCCCAGCGGGAGCGGGTCAAGGAGGAGACCGAGGCCGACCGTGCCCGGCGTCTCGACGAGACCAGGCGTCAGATCGAGGCCGAGACGCAGCGGGCGCTCGAGCTGATCCGCGCCGAGGTCGCGAGCCTGACGCTGATCGCGACGGCCAAGGTGACCGGCAAGGTGCTCGACCGCGACGACCATCGCAAGCTGATCGAGGACGCGATCGGCGAGCTCGACTTCTCCGCCATGGAGGGCCGCGAGAACTGATGAGCGTCGTGCATCGCACCTACGCGCGCTCTCTGTTCGAGGCGGCCCAGGAGGCGGGACGCCTCGCCTCCGTCCGCGAAGACCTCGCCGACTTCGTCGAGGCGACGAGGCAGGTGCCCGAGCTGCACGAGCTGCTCCGCAACCCGCAGCTCGCTCCGGCGGCGAAGACCGCCGCCCTGGACGCCGTCGCGGGCGAGTCGGACCCGCTCGTCCGCAACCTGCTGCGTCTGCTCGTCGAGAAGGGCCGGGGCGGCGAGGTCGAGGAGGTCGCCTCCGAGTTCGAGCGGCTCGCGGCGGCCGAGGAGGGACAGCTCACCGTCTCGCTGACCACGGCGTTCGAGCTCGACGACGGCGAGGCCAGGGCGATCGTCGCCCAGATCGAGCAGGCCTCCGGCCGGACCGTCGAGGCCACGCGCACCGTCGACCCGAACCTGATCGGCGGCATCGTCATCGAGGCCGGCTCGCGACGGGTCGACGCCAGCCTCCGCGGGCGCCTCGAAAGACTTCGCAGGGACTTGACAACGAGGGTTTGACGGAAGGAGGGCAGGAGGGGGCCCGTGGGGGAACCACGGGTTCCCCCACGTTATGAAATTGAGACCGGAAGAGATCACGTCCATCCTCAAGGAGCGGATCAAGGACTTCGAGGTCGAGACCGACCTCGCCGAGGTCGGGACCGTCCTCCAGGTCGGCGACGGCATCGCGCGCGTCTACGGCCTCGAGAGCGCCGCCTCCCTGGAGATGCTCGAGTTCGAGCACGGTGTCACGGGAATCGCGCTCAACCTCGAGGAGGACAACGTCGGCGCGGCGCTCTTCGGCGACTGGGAGCACGTCAAGGAGGGCGAGCCCGTCCGCCGCACCGGCCGCGTCGCGAACGTCCCCGTCGGCGAAGACCTGATCGGCCGCCTCGTCGATCCGCTCGGCAACCCGATCGACGGCGGTCCACCCCTGAAGGCGACCGAGACACGCCCGCTCGAGTTCAAGGCGCCGGGAGTCGTCAGCCGCCAGCCGGTGAAGGAGCCGCTCCAGACCGGCCTGAAGGCGATCGACTCGATGATCCCGATCGGACGCGGCCAGCGCGAGCTGATCATCGGCGACCGGACGACCGGCAAGACGGCGATCTGCGTCGACACGATCCTCAACCAGGCGGGCCAGGACGTGATCTGCATCTACGTCGCGATCGGCCAGAAGGCCTCGACGGTCGCGCAGGTGTACGAGCGCCTGAAGGAGGAGGGGGCGATGGAGTACACGATCATCGTCACCGCTCCCGCCTCCGAGGCGGCGCCGATCAAGTGGATGGCCCCGTACGCCGGCTGCGCGATGGGGGAGTACTTCATGTTCGACGGCCGCCATGCGCTGTGCATGTACGACGACCTCTCCAAGCACGCCGATGCGTACCGGCAGATGTCGCTCCTCCTGCGCCGTCCGCCCGGCCGCGAGGCCTACCCGGGCGACGTCTTCTACCTGCATTCGCGGTTGCTCGAACGCGCGTGCAAGCTCTCCGACGAGCTCGGCGGGGGCTCGCTGACCGCGCTCCCAGTGATCGAGACGCAGGCCGGCGACGTCTCGGCCTACATCCCGACCAACGTGATCTCGATCACCGACGGTCAGATCTTCCTCGAGAGCGACCTGTTCTTCTCCGGCGTGCGGCCGGCGATCAACGTCGGCATCTCCGTCTCCCGCGTGGGCGGCAACGCCCAGATGAAGGCGATGCGACAGGTCGCCGGCCGCTTGAAGCTCGACCTCGCGCAGTACCGCGAGCTGGAGGCGTTCGCCCAGTTCGGCTCCGAGCTCGACCAGGCGACGCAGCGCACCCTCGCCCGTGGGGAGCGGATGGTCGCGACGCTCAACCAGCCGCAGTACACGCCCTGGCCGACCGAGGAGCAGGTGGTCGCGATCTTCGCCGGGATCCACGGCTACCTCGACGAGGTGCCGCCGCCGCAGGTCCCGCGCTTCCAGGACGAGCTCCGGGAGCACATGCGCACGGAGAAGTCGATCCTCGGCGAGATCCGCGATCAGAAGGAGCTCTCCGACGACCTGACCGAGAAGCTGAATGCGGAGCTCAAGAAGTTCGTCGGGATGTTCAATGTCGCAGAGGAGACGCTCGTTTGAGCGCCTCCGCGATCGGAGGCATGGTCGCCGCCGAAGTCGGCCGCGATCCTTTCGACCGAGGACACGCGTAGCGTGTCATCGGTCCAGGACCTGAAGCGGCGGATCCGCTCGATCACGAACACGCGCAAGATCACGAAGGCGATGGAGCTGGTCGCCAGCGCCCGCCTGCGTCGAGCGCAGGCGCGGATCGAGGCGATGCGCCCGTACGCCGATCGGATGATGGAGCTGATGATCGGCACGGCTCGTGCCGCCTCGTCGGTTCGCGGTCTGCCGCTCCTGCAGCAACGCGAGGAGGTTCGGTCGGTTGCGATCCTGCCGCTGACCGGCGACCGCGGCCTGGCCGGGGCATTCAACGCCCAGGTGCTCAGGCACGCGCTCCAGCTCGGCCGCCAGCTCGAGTCCGAGGGGAAGCCGGTCCGCTGGCTCGTCTCCGGCCGCAAAGGCTCGTCGACCCTACGGTTCCGGCGCTACGAGATCCTCCAGGCGTGGACGGGGTTCTCGGACCGGCCTTCCTACGCCGACGCGCAGGCGCTTGCCCACAAGGTCGCCGAGCTGTACGTGCAGGAGGAGGTCGACCGCGTCGTCCTCGTCT
>JBBRXG010000022.1:0-30631 GCA_038248655.1 Gaiellales bacterium | reverse complement strand
GGGTCCGTGGGGGAACCATGGGTTCCCCCACGTCTTGTCACACCACTGGAGGACCTCACATGACCCCTCTCGTCGTCTCGGTCGTCGCCGCGGCCGCGTCGGTCGTCCTACTCGTCGTCGTGCTCGAGCTGATCCGCAGCCGCCGCCTCCGGGAGCGCTACGCGCTGCTCTGGCTCGCGACCGGGATCGTCCTGCTCGTGCTGTCAGCCTGGCGGAGCGGGCTGAACACGATCGCCGGCTGGGTCGGCGTCACCGGCTATCCACCCGCGGTGCTGTTCGCCGTCGCGACGCTCTTCATCCTGCTCGTTCTGCTCGACTACTCGACCGTGATCTCGAGGCTCAGCGACCAGAACACGATGCTGGCGCAGCGTCTGGCGCTCCTCGAGCAGCGGCTCCGCGAGCGCACCGGGCCCGGCTAGCGCGACCAGGAGAGGGCGAACTCGGCCTGGGGAGAGAGGCCGTCGCCGCGTGACCAGTCGACCTCGAAGCGCGGCGGGAGGCGAAACCGGGTCGACACGTACGAGCAGTAGGCGAGGATCCGGGGAGTGCTGCGCGTCCAGCCGCCGCGGTGGAAGCCGCTCGTGTCGGCGAAGACCATCGTCCCGGCCGGGCCGGTCGCGGTGAGGATCTCGTCCGGGGGCGCCTTGCTCTCGAACTCGTCCTGCGGCGGGTAGAGCCCGTGCGCCTCGTAGACTTCGTCGCCCTCCCACGGCCAGAGGTGCGCGGTCCGACCGCCGGCCGGGCTTCCCCGCAGGTACTCGAACGGCCCCGCATCCTCGCCCACGTCGGAGAAGTACGTGAACACCTTGACGATGTGGTTGTCCCACGGGTCGCGGTGCCAGCGCTGCGAGGCGATCCGGTCCTCGGCATCCGGATCGGGGATCGTGTACCAGTTGTCGACGTCGATCAGCCAGGTCAGCTCGTTGCGGTAGCTGTTGACGACGTCGAGGATCCGACCCGAGAGGCCGAAGCGGAGCCACGGGTCGTCGAGGCCGAACGGCCGGCCGCTCTTCAGGAAGCGCCTGATCAGGTACGACTTCTTCTTCTGCTGCGCCTGGAGCTCGGCGAGGTTGTCCTCGGTGTGGCGCGTAGAACGCCGCGATGTCGTCGCGGAGCGTCTCCCAGAGGCCGCCGTCTCCGACGAGGTCTCCGAACGGAACGAGCGCGATCCCGTCCGAGCGCAACGTCTCGAGGACGCGCCGCTGGACGTCGTCGAGCTCGGGCGGAGAGAACGTCTCCACGCGCGACACGTCCGTGAATCTAGCGAACGGTCAGCGTGACCGGCTTGCTGACGAGGAGCAGGTCGCCGCGGGCCGGATCGTTCAGCCAGTTGGCCCCGATCGCGACCCGGTACGTCCAGCGACCGGCAGGCGGCTGGTCGACGAAGCGCAGCTCCTTCGTCGCGCCGACCTGGCGCATGAACAGGTGGCAGTCCTGGGAGGCGCCGTGCCGCCGCGGCCGGCACGCCACCCCCTCGCTCACCGTCCGCTGCTCCGGGTTCGAGGGATCCGGGTATGACGGCCGCGCGCGGAGGACGGCGTAGTAGACGCCGACGGGGCCGTCGTACGGCGCCCGCCAGGAGAGCGTCGTCCGGCCGTCCGCCGCAGACGCGGCCAGGCCGAGCCCGCCGCCGACGGGGATGCTCGTGTGCTGGGCGTCGTTCTTCACCGTCCTCGGCCCGACCTGGGTGCGGGTGGCGGCGATCAGGATCAGCGGGACGACGACGAACGCGCAGGCGCAGACGACGATCGCGCGGTTCAGCCGCCAGCCGGTTCCGGCGGAGGGCGGAAACCGAGCGGCGATCGTCTCTCCGAGCCTCGGCACGAGCAGCGGCACCGAGGCGAGGAGCAGGACGAACGCGGGGAAGCTGGGCATCATCAGGCGGAAGAAGCTGGCGTCCTCGACCCGGGAGTTGCTCGAAGCCCCCTTGACGAGCAGGAAGGCGCCGAACCAGACGACGATCAACGACGCCTTCGGCCACGAACGCCGTCCGAACGCGAGCAGCCCCGCGACCGGCACCCACTCGAGCGGCCGGACCGCCCAGAAGAACTCCCGCAGCGCATCCCTGTTCGCCCGCAGCTGGTCCCAGTCGATGTGGAGGTAGCGCGAGATCGACGCGAGCGGCGCGGAGGGGAGCGGCAGTCCGACCGCTGCGAGCGCGTTCTCGCCGGCGCCGCCGGCGGCGAAGAGCGGCAGCTGTCCGAGTCCGCGCTGCTTCCAGAGCACGAGGAGGAGCAGCCCGGGAACGAGCGAGCCGCCGGCGACCGCCAGCTGCCGCCACCGGCCGGCGAGCAGGAACGCGAGACCGCCCGCGATCAGGAAGATCGCGTTCGACGGCTTCACACAGATCGCGAAGCCGAGGACGAGCCCGGCGAGCACCGGCTCGCGCCAGTCCCGCGTGTCGAGCGCGCGGAAGACCAGGTACGCCCCGACCAGGAGCAGCACCATCGACGGGAAGTCGGCCAGCGGCGTCATCCCGAACGTCTGCGGCAGCGTCTGCTCGACGTACTTGCCGTGGTAGCGCTCCACCCAGAGCGGGATCGCGATGTAGGGGACGGCGACCCACAGCGCCGCCGCCCAGTAGCCGAACGCACGCCCGGCGATCCGCGACGCGATCCCGTAGACGGCGACGAGGGCGACCGGGAGGAGAACCACCGTGTTCAGGACGACGATCGCCGGCAG
Organism: Gaiellales bacterium; assembly: GCA_038248655.1. Taxonomy (GTDB): domain Bacteria; phylum Actinomycetota; class Thermoleophilia; order Gaiellales; family Gaiellaceae; genus DATBLE01. The sequence goes on along the minus strand of JBBRXG010000022.1, from coordinate 27,949 downwards.
CCCGGCGAGCACGTTGTCTCCGGCCGGGCCGGCGATCGGGGTCAGGACGTAGGACCAACCCCAGCCGACCTCCGCGGTCGGCAGCGTCCAGTGCGAGAAGAGCCAGGCGTCCGTGTAGTAGTAAGTCTGGTCGCCGCCCTGGTAGTACAGCCACGAGTTGTGCCGCACGGTCAGCGCGAAGACGAGGAGCGCCAGCCACTGGACGGCAAGTAGCGGCCCGAGGACGATCCAGGGCTCGCCAATCTTCGCGGCGACGCCGCGAAGATTGGTTAGGACCACGGCCTAGCCCTCAACCTGTTCTAACGATTCTCGCTGCAGGGGAGAATCGCGGTACCAGGCGATCGTCCGCTCGAGGCCCTCGCGGAGCGGCGTGCGCGCAGTGAACCCGAACAGTTCCTTCGCGCGCGAGGCGTCCAGGCTGCGGCGGGGCTGGCCGTTCGGCATCGACGTGTCCCAGCTGATCTCACCGGAAAAGCCGGTGAGATCCGCTAGCAGGTGGGCGAGGTCTCGAATCGAGATCTCTTCGCCCGTGCCCACGTTCACGGGCTGCGCTCCGTCGTAGCGTTCCGCCGCCAGTACGAATGCGTCGGCGCAGTCCTCGACGTAGAGGAACTCGCGCGTCGGCGTCCCGTCGCCCCACAGGACGATCTCCTCGGGTGACTCGTGCATCTTTCGGATCAGGTCGGCGATGACGTGCGCATTCGTGGGATGGAAGTTGTCGCGCGGCCCGTACAGGTTCGCCGGCAGCAGGAAGACGGCGTTCGTCCCGTACTGGTCGCGGTAGGCCTGGGCACCGACGAGGATCGACTTCTTGGCGACGCCGTAGGGCGCGTTCGTCTCCTCCGGGTACCCGTTCCAGAGCTCCTCCTCGTGGAAGGGCACGGGCGTCTGCTTCGGGTAGGCGCATACCGTGCCGGCGATCACGAGCTTGCCGACGTCGTGCAGCCGCGCCTGCTCGAGGATGTTCACCCCCATCTGCAGGTTCGCGTACCAGTAGCGCCCCGGGTTGGCGCGGTTCGCGCCGATTCCTCCGACCTCGGCGGCGAGGTGGAAGACGAGCTCCGGCGTCGCGTCGGCGAACAGCCGCGCCGTGTCGTGCTCGTGCGTCAGGTCGTAGTCGTCCCGCCGCGCGACGAAGACGTCGTCGCCCTGCTTCTGAAGCCGTTCGACGAGGTGCGAGCCGAGAAAGCCGCCGCCGCCGGTGACCAGAACCCTCATCCCGGCCCTCGAAGACGAGCTGCTTCGCAGAGGGCTCGAGACCGCGCTCTCGCGCCCGACAGGTAGCGGCCGGCTGCGACACGGTGTGGAAGGAGGGGGCCCGTGGCGGAACCCTGGGTTCCCCCACGATCCAAGCCGCCGCCGCCGGTGACGAGGACTCTCATGTCTCTACCGGCCGAAAGTGCGAAGCACTTTCGGCCGTTGTCCAGTCGACGCGGCCGATCCAGCGGTCGCGATTCTCGGCATACCAGCGGATCGTGCGGAGCACGCCTTCCTCCCAGCTGACCTTCGGCACCCAGCCCGTCTCGCGGTTCAGCTTCTCGTAGCCGACCCGCAACGCCATCACCTCGCTCGCCCCCGGCCGGTAGCGGGCAGCGGTCGAGACGACCCGGCGGTCGCCGGGCCAGAAGCCGCCCTCCTCGCCCGTGCGGAGGATCAGGTCGCACCAGTCGGCCATCGAGATGTTCTCGCCCTGCCCGTACACGTAGACGTCGCCGGGGATGCCCTGCGCGGCCACGGTCAGATGGCCGCGGACGCCGTCGGTGCAGAAGCAGAAGTCGCGCAGCGGATCGAGCTGGCCGAGCTCGACCTCCGCTCGCTCGAGCGCCTGGGTGATGATCGTCCCCGTGACGTAGCGCGGGTTCTGGCGCGGGCCGTAGTTGTTGAACATCCGGGTGACGATCCCGGGAATGCCGAAGGCATCGTGGTAGTTCATCGTCAGGAAGTCGGCCGCGACCTTCGCGGTCGCGTAGATCGACTTCGGGTTGATCGGCGAGCGCTCGTGCAGGATCAGGCTGCCGGCGTCGTCGAAGTCGTGGTGGTGGGCGACCGACTCGCGGACGTTGCCGTACTCCTCCGAGGTGCCCGCGGTGTCGAACTTCTCCAGGTCGACGCCGTGGTCGACGATCGACTGGAGCAGGTTGAGAGTGCCGACCGTGTTCGCCATCACCGTCTCGTACGGGCGGTGCCACGACTCGCCCACGTGGGCCTGGGCGGCGAGGTGGAAGACGTACGGCCGATCCGCCGAGCCGGCCAGATCGCGCATCAGGTAGTCGATCGAGGTCTTGTCGGTCAGGTCGGCGAAGTGCACCTTCAGCCGGTCGCGCAGGTGCCAGATGTTGTTCAGCGCCCCGCTGGAGGTCGCCCGGACGAAGGCGTGCACGGTGGCGCCGACGTGGCAGAGCGCATCGGTCAGGTGGGAGCCCATGAAGCCGTCCGCGCCGGTGACGAGCACGGTCCGCCCGCCGTAGACGCCCCCGAACTCCTTCGAGAGATCGGCGAGCGCCTGATCCGTCCAGGCGAGGTCAGGCACGCGTTCGGCCATGCGCGGTGAAGGTTAGCCCGCGCTGCGTCCGGAGCGGCCGAGCAAGGCACGCAGGAGCTCGGCAGTCTTCAGGCCCGGCCGGGTGGCGAAGAAGCGCTGCCTGGCGGAGGCGGCGGCCCTGGCGCCCGGCGGCAGGTAGCGGAAGCTCATCCGGCCGCCGCTCCGCTCGCCCTTCCACTCCGCGGGCGGAATCTCGTCGCCGAGCTTCCGCGCGGCTGCGGTGCGGAAGCTGACGGGTCGCTCGAGCGCCCAGGCCGGGGAGGTGCGCAGGTAGTCGACCACCGCGGCCACGGGGGGCATGTAGGCGTCGTCCAGCAGCATCAGGCCCCCGATCTTCAGGTGGGGCGCGAGGAACCACCAGTCGAGCGTCGGGTACGGAAACGCGTGCGCCCCGTCGACGAGGGCGAGATCGAGCGGGCGCGGCTCCCGGCTGCGGAGGACGTCGGCGGACGAGCCGATCCTGAAGGTCAGCCGCTCGGTCGAGATCCCGCGGCGCTCGCACTCGGCGGTGATCCGCCTCGCCTCCTCCTCGGACGGCGTCACCACCTCGTGCTCGGCCCCGCCCGCGGCGAAGACGATCGTGCTCGCGCCCGCGCCGGTCTCGAGCGTCGCCATCCCGGGACGGACGGTCCGCTCGAGGAAGGCGAGCGCCTCCCAGGCGAGACCCCAGAACTCGGAGCTGCCGTGCAGTCCCGGCGGCGCGGAGCGCAGCTCGTCGGTCAACGACACGGGCGGAAGCTATCGTCTGCGCCTGATGGCTGCCCGTCGCGCGCTGATCACCGGCATCGCGGGGCAGGACGGCTCGCTCCTCGCCGAGCTCTTGCTCGGCGGGGGATACGAGGTCTTCGGCGTCGTCCGGCGGCCGACCTCGGAGCAGTTCGAGAACCTGGAGGCGATCCGCGACCGGGTCGAGCTCGTCCAGGCCGATCTGCTCGACGAGCTCTCGCTCGTCGATGCGCTGAAGACGTGCCGGCCGGACGAGGTCTTCAACCTCGCCTCGCCGTCCTTCGTGCCGATGTCGTGGCGGCAGCCCGTGCTGACCGCCGAGTTCGCAGCGGTCGGGGTGACCGCGCTGCTCGAGTCGATCCGGCTCGTCGACCCCGACGTCCGCTTCTACCAGGCCTCGTCGAGCGAGATCTTCGGCGAGCCGCGCGAGGTGCCGCAGACGGAGGAGACGGCGCTCGCGCCCGTCACCCCCTACGGGGTCGCGAAGGCGTATGGCCACCTGATCGTGCGCAGCTACCGCAAGCGGTACGGGCTCTACGCCTGCTCGGGGATCCTCTACAACCACGAGTCGCCGCGCCGGCCGCTCGACTTCGTCACCCGGAAGGTCGCGCACGCGGCCGCGTCGATCTCGCTCGGTCTGACGACCGAGCTCCGGCTCGGAGATCTCGACGCGCGGCGCGACTGGGGGTACGCGGGCGACCATGTGCGCGCCATGGCGCTGATGCTGCGGCAGGACGAGCCCGACGACTACGTGATCGCCACGGGGGTGCTGCACAGCGTCCAGGAGCTCGTCGAGCTCGCGTTCGGCCACGTCGGGCTCGACTGGCGCGAGTACGTGCGGATCGACGAGTCGCTGCGCCGGGGAACGGCAGAGCTGCACGATCTCGTCGGCGACACGTCGAAGGCCAGAGCGCGGCTCGCCTGGTCGCCGACCGTCGGCTTCGACGCGCTGGTGCGGCTGCTCGTCGACGCGGACCTCGAGCGCATGCGGGGCGAAACGGTTACGGTCGGCGCTTGAAGCGATGGCTCGTCGCCCGTGGCGTCGCCCTGTCGAGAGTCAGGGACAGGCTGAAGCCTGTCCCTCCCGGAGCTCGCGGTAGACGGAGTCGTGCTCGCGGGCGCAGCGCTCCCACGTGAACCGGGCGGCCTGCTCGATCCCGCCCGCCGGGGGGCGGTCGAGCACGTCGCGGATTCCCTGCGCGATCGACTCGACCGAGAGCGGGTCGACGTAGACCGCGGCGTCGCCGCACACCTCCGGGAGCGAGGCGACGTCCGAGGCCGCGACCGGGCAGCCGCAGGCCATCGCCTCGACGCACGGGATCCCGAACCCCTCGTACAGGCTCGGGTAGACGAGCGCGCGCGCTCTGCGGTAGAGGTCGACGAGCGCGTCCGGCGAGACGTGACCGCGCGTCTCGACGCCGTCGGGGAGGGACAGACCCCCGTGCGCCGCGCCGGTCAGCACCAGCCGCAGCTCCGGCCGGTCGCGGCGCACACGCGTGAACGCCTCGAAGAGGCGCGGGTGGTTCTTGTGCGGCCAGCCGTTGGCCGGATAGAGCAAGAAGTCCTCCCGCGGCCGGTCGTCGGGCCGGAACCGCTCGTGGTCGACGCCGAGGTGGATCGCCCGCACGCGCTCCGGGTCGAGCCCGAGCCGCTCGACGAGCGCCTCCCGCGCGTGCTCGCTGATCGTGATCACGATCCGGCTCTTCTGCACGGTCCACCCGTACACCCGCCGTCGGTAGGCGAGCTCCGCGCGCGAGAAGAACTCGGGGAAGACCTCGTGCTGGACGTCGAGCACCGTCGACGCCGCCGGCCGCGTCGTCACGGCAGGGAGCATCACGCTGAGCGGAAAGTGGATCGCGTCCAGCTCCTCGAGGCGCAGGGCCCGCCGCAGCCGGCCGGGAAGCAGGGCGGCCTGCGCCATCGCCGCGATCCGGCCGGGGGTCGTTCGGCTCGCGCGGTACTCGGGGACGACCGAGGTCGGAAGGCCGTCGCCCGCGTCGGGAGCGATCGGGGGGACGAAGACGCGGTACTCGAGCTCGCCGACCCGGGCGAGCGCACGGGTGAGCTCTCGGACGTACGTCTCCGAGCCCCCGACGAGACCCGGGACGAGCGTGAGCAGCGAGATCCCGACCACCGGGCGAGCTTACAAGGCCGTAACCCGCCCCCGGTAGAATGGGCCGATGCCCGGGCCCGAGCAGAAAACCCCTGCTGAACCGCCTATTTCGTCACCCGGGGAGATCGATGTCGCCGCGCTCGCGGCGCGACTCAGGGACGAGCTCGCGGGCGGCGCCGATGGAGCCGAGGCGGGTCGCGGACGCCTGCTCGCCGCCCGTCACCGGGCAGAGCGCGTCTGGGCGGTCACCTCCGACCGTCCGATCGAGCGGAACCCGGGCCCGAAGGGCTGGATCGCCTACCCGGTCAAGCGGGCGCTGCGGCCGTTCCTGCGCTGGTACGTCGAGCCGCTCGCAGCCGAGCAGCGCATGTTCAACGACGCGATGCTGAAGGTGCTGGACGGGCTCTCGGCGGAGCTCGACGCCGCCGAGACCGACCGCGAGGCGCAGCGCCGCACGATCGGCGAGCTCGAGGAGCGCCTGCTGCGGGTCGAGCGCCGCGGCCCGGCATCCCCCTCGGCTCCGGCCACGGTCGCCGCGCAGCCCGCAGCCGCCGCGCTGCCGGACTACTTCGCCTTCGAGGCACGGATGCGCGGCTCGACCGTCGAGATCCGTGAGCGCCAGCGTCCCTATGTTCAGGACTTCCGGAACGCTGCGCCGGTGCTCGACCTCGGTTGCGGCCGCGGTGAGTTCCTCGGCCTCCTGCGCGAGGCCGGTATCGAGGCGCGGGGAGTGGATGCCGACGCCGACATGGTCGCCTACGCGCAGGGGGAGGGCCTCGCGGTCGAGCAGGCCGACGCAGTCGCCTACCTCGAGCAGCTGGCGGACGGCACCCTGGGCGGGATCTTCGCAGCACAGGTCGTCGAGCATCTTCCGGTGCCGGCGCTCGCCCGACTGCTCGAGCTCGCCGCGCACAAGCTTCGTCCGGGCGGTCTGCTGGTCGCGGAGACGATCAACCCGCTCTCGCCGCTCGCGCTGCGCTCGTACTTCGCCGACCTCACGCATGCGCAGCCGCTCGTGCCGGAGACGCTCGAGCTGCTCGCCGGGCAGGCGGGCTTCCGCCGGGTCGAGATCAGGTTCCTGAACGAGCCGAAGCACGCCGGCGACGTCGACGAGCGAATCCGCGAGATCCTGTTCGCGCCGCTCGACTACGCGATCGTCTGCCATCTTGCTTCGCAAGATGGTTAGGAGAACGCCCGGCATGGCTGACCATTTCCGGCCCGCAGGGGCGGAAATGGCGTGAGAATCGCCGTCTGCCGCCCTCAGGTGCCGTTCGCGCGCGGGGGCGTCGAGATCTTCGTCGACGACCTCGTCGACGAGCTCCGCGGCCGCGGTCACGATGCGGATCTCGTCACGGTGCCGTTCAAGTGGTATCCGGCCGAGACGGTGCTTACGCAGGCATTTCTCTGGCGCCTGCTCGACCTGGAGGAGGCCGACGGTCGGCGGGTCGACCTCGTGATCGCGACCAAGTTCCCCTCGTACGTCGTTCGGCACCCGAACAAGGTCGTCTGGCTCGTCCACCAGTTCCGCCAGGCCTACGAGCTCGACCGCACGACTCTCGGCCAGTTCGGCGAGTCACCGGAGGACCGGGCGATCCGCCGCCGGGTCCAGGGGCTGGACCGGGTCGCGCTCGGCGAGGCCCGCAGGGTGTTCGCCACCTCGCGCAACGTCGCCGACCGTCTCGAGCGCTCGACGGGGATCGCCGCCGAGGTGATGCCGCACCCGCCGCAGGAGCTTGCCTACCGCTGCGACGGGTACGGGGAGTTCGTCCTCTCCGTCGGCCGGCTCGACCGTGCGAAGCGGATCGACCTGCTGATCGAGGCGGCAAAGCACGGCGGCTTCCCGATCGTGATCGCCGGGGACGGCCCCGACCGCGAGCGGCTCGAGTCGATCGCGAACGACGCGGTGCGCTTCGTCGGCCGCGTGTCGGAGGCCGAGCTGGCCGACCTGTACGCCGGTTGCCTCGCGGTCTTCTACGCCCCGGTCGACGAGGACTTCGGGATGGTTCCGTACGAGGCCTTCCTGTCCGAGAAGCCCGTCGTGACCACGACCGACGCCGGAGGGCCGCTCGAGGTCGTCGCCGACCGCTCGACCGGGCTCGTCGTCGAGCCGCGGGCGGAGGAGCTGGCCGACGCCTGCGCATGGCTCGGCGCGCACGTGGACGACGCGCGTGCCTGGGGCCGGGCCGGCCGCGAGCTCGCGCAGCGCGTGACGTGGGATGCGACGATCGCCAAGCTGCTCTCCTGAGATGAGGGTCGCGTACTACTCGCCGCTTCCGCCCTCCCGGTCCGGAATCGCCGACTACTCCGCGCTCCTCCTACCCGCCCTGCGCGACCGGTTCGAGGTCGCCGTCGCCCGGCCGGGGCGCTTCCGCCGCGAGCCGAGGGCGGACGTTGCTCTCTACCACGTCGGCAACGATCCGGCCGAGCACGGCTGGATCGTCGACGCGCTCCGCCGACGCCCCGGCCTCGTCGTCCTCCACGAGTTCGTCCTCCACCACTTGATCTCGGGGATCACGCTCGCCCGCGGGGACGTCGAGGGTTACCTCGGGGCGCTGGAGCGCGATTCCGGGCTGGTCGGACGGCTGCTCGGCCACGCCGTGATCGACGACCGGATCAAGCCTCTCTGGGAGACCCGTCCACATGACTTCCCGCTCGCGGGCGAGGTGCTGCGGCACGCGACCGGGTTGGTCGTCCACTCCGCCTACGTCGAGGCTCGCGCGCGGGGGGCCGGCTTCGGCGGGCCGGTCTGGAAGGTGCCGATGCCGGCCTGGCCGGTCCCCGACGTCGCCCCGGCGGACGTGCCGGGCGCGCCGCTCTTCGGCTGCTTCGGGCACGTCAACGAGAGCAAGCGGGTGCCGCAGCTCGCGGCGGCGTTCGCGCGGCTGCGGGAACGCCGGCCGGATGCGGGCCTGCTCCTCGTCGGCTCCTGGTCGCAGCGGCTTCCGCCGATCGAGCTGCCCGGAGGCGTGATCCGGCGCGACTACGTCCCCGAGCACGAGCTCTGGTCGCTCCTGGCGGCGTGCGACGCGGTCGTCGGGCTTCGCTGGCCGACGATGGGCGAGACGTCGGCGTCCGCGGTGCGCGCGCTCTCGCTCGGCAAGCCGCTCGTCGTCAGCGACGTCGGCGCGTTCAGAGAGCTTCCCGACGAGGTCGCGATCAAGGTGCCGGTCGGCGACGGCGAGATCGACGCCCTCGAGCGGGCGCTCGAGCGGGCGGCGACGAGCCCGGAGCTGGGCGCCGCAGCCCGCCGGCTCGCAGAGACGGAGCACCGGCTGGAGCGGGTTGCGGATGCCTATGCTGCCGCTCTGACGGAATCGGTCGACGCCGCCCGCGCCGCATGAAGGTCGCCTACTACAGCCCGCTGCCGCCGTCCCGCTCCGGGATCGCGGACTACTCGGCGCTGCTCCTGCCCGCCCTCCGAGAGCGCGTCGAGGTGGCCGTCGCGCGTCCGGGACGCTTCCGTCGCGAGCCGAGAGCGGACGTCGCTCTCTACCACGTCGGCAACGACGCCGATGCGCACGGCTGGATCGTCGACGCCCTCCGCCGCCGCCAGGGCGTCGTCGTCCTGCACGAGTTCGTCCTCCACCATCTCGTCGTCGGGCTGACGTTCGCGCGCGGGGACTCCGCCGCCTATCTGGCCGCGATGGAGCGCGAGGCCGGCCTGGTCGGCCGTCTGCTCGCCTACGCGGTGCTGGACAACAAGCTCCCGCCGCTGTGGGAGACGAGGCCGGAGGACTTCCCGCTGGCGGGCGAGGTGCTCGATCGCGCCACCGGGCTGATCGTCCACTCGCGCTACGTCGAGCGTTGCGCGCGGGAGGCCGGCTTTCGCGGCCCGATCCGGCGGGTCCCGCACCCGGCGTGGCCCGTGCCGCCGATCGAGCCGGCCGGGGTCGAGGGCGGGCCGGTCTTCGGCTGCTTCGGTCATCTGAACGAGGCCAAGCGCATCCCGGAGCTCCTGAAGGCGTTCGCGGCCCTGAAGGCTCGGCGGCCCGGGGCCCGGCTCCTCCTCGTCGGCGGCGCGTCCGGCCGGGTCCGGCGGCTCGAGCTTCCGGAGGGGGTGATCCGCGAGGAGTACGTTCCGGAGGAGCGGCTCTGGTCGCTGATCGGGGCCTGCGACGCGGTCGTAGGCCTGCGCTCGCCGACGATGGGCGAGACCTCCGGGACCGCGATCCGGGCGCTCGCGCTCGGCAAGCCGCTCGTCGTCAGCGACGTCGGCTGGTTCTCGGAGCTGCCCGGCGACGCCGTGCTCAGGGTGCCCGTCGACAAGCGCGAGGTCGAGACGATCGCCGCCGCGCTCGAGACTCTCTCCGACGAGGGGATCCGGAGCGGGATGAGTCGGGCCGCACTCCGCCTGGTCGAGCGCGAGCACCGTCTGGACCGGGTCGCCGAGGGGTACGCGGCGGCGCTGGAGGAGCTCGCCGGCGGCGGCGCCGTCGAGGAGCACGTGCTGCAGGAGGTCGCCCGGGCGGGAGCGGAGGTCGGAATCGGGGACGAGGACGCGGCGCTGATCGCCGCCAGGCTGCGGGAGGTGGGCCTTGGCGAGCGCTAGGACGACCGTGCAGTCGCGGCGCGTCGCAGTTCTCGAGTTCGCCAGGGCGGTCCCGGCCTGGGCGTGGGTGGCGACGCTCGTCGTCGTCTCCGCGCTGATCCGCTACGCGCTCTCCCGCCAGGCGGTGGCGCCATGGATCATGGTCGACGAGCTGATCTACTCGGAGCTCGCCAAGAGCTTCGCGTCGACCGGGCACTTCCTGATCCGCGGGCAGCAGACGGCCGCCTACGGCATCGTCTATCCGCTCCTGATCGCGCCCGCGTGGGCGGTCTTCAAGGCCGTCCCGGACGCGTACGCCGCCGCGAAGGCGATCAACTCGGTCGTGATGTCGCTCGCGGCCGTGCCCGCCTACCTACTGGCGCGCCGGATGCTCTCCGCCCCGCTCGCGCTCGCGGCCGCCGCACTCGCCGTCTCGGTGCCGTCGATGGTCTACACGGCCACGCTGATGACCGAGAACGCGTTCTACCCGATCTTCCTCGCCACCCTGCTCGCGATCGTCGTCTGGCTCGAGCGCCCGACCGCGAAGCTGACCGTCCTGATGCTCGCGCTCGTCGGCGTCGCCTACCTCACGCGCGCGCAGGCGCTGGCGTTCGGGCCGGCGATCCTGACCGCGCCGCTCCTCTTCAACTGGACACAGCGGCGGGGCTGGCGGTCGCTGAAGGAGTACCGGCTGATGTACGCGATCGTCGCCGCCGGCGCGATCGGGATCCTCGCCGTGCAGGGCGCGCGCGGTCGGTCGCCGCTCGGCGTGCTCGGCGCCTACGAGGTCGCGGGCCAGACGCACTACAAGTTCTGGCAGGTGGTCGAGTGGCTCTGGTACCAGATCGGGGAGCTCGACCTGTCGCTCGGTGTCGTGCCCTTCGCTGCGCTGATCGTGCTCGCGGCGCTCGCGCGCGGGCTCGACCGGCGGGTGCAGGCCTTTCTCGCCGCCGGGATCGCGGTCGCCGTCTGGCTCGTGCTCGAGGTGTCGGCGTTCGCGTCCGTGCACCAGCTCCGGGTCGAGGAGCGGAACACGTTCTACGTGGCGCCGATCTTCCTGATCGCCCTGCTCGTGTGGGCCGACCGGGGAGCGCCGCGACCCGGCCGGCTCGCGGGGGTGGCCGCGCTCGCCGCCGGGGCGCTCCCGGGTGTGCTGCCGTACGAGCACCTGATCACGCTCAACGCCGTGTCGGACACGCCGGCGCTGCTCCCGATCTGGTCGCTGCACTCCGCGCTCTTCCCGCTCGAGCAGGTTGCGCTCGTCGTCGTGCTCGCGTGCATCGCCGCCGGGGCGGTGTTCCTCTCGGTTCCGAAGCGGTACGCGCTTGCCCTGCCGCTGCTCGTGCTCGTCTACTTCGCGGTCTCGCAGAAGCCGATCGCGGGCAAGCACCGGACGGCGTCCGTCGGCGCCCTCTTCTCGGGGATCACGAACCCGCACCGCGACTGGATCGACCGCGCGGTCGGACGCGACGCGCACGTGGCGGCGATCTGGACCGGGAACACCGACCGCTACGCGATCTGGGAGAACGAGATCTTCAACCGGTCGGTGGGGCCGTTCTACTACCTCGTCTCCCAGCTCTCCGGCGATCTGCCCGAGACCGCTCTGACCGTCGACCGGAAGACCGGAGTGATGAGCGCAAACGGCGGGCCGGTGCACGCACGGTACGTCCTCATCGACAGCTCGGTCGAGCTGGACGGCACGGTCGTCGCCAGGGACGAGCGGAAGGGGATGTACGTCTACCGGATCCACGGCCCGGTCCGGCAGACGTCCTACGTGACGGGCCTCTACCCGCAGGACACCTGGTCGGGTCCGAGCGTCACGTACACGAGGCTCGGCTGCCGGGGCGGCTCGCTGACGGTGCGGGTGCAGGGCGACCCGTCGCTCTTCACCGAGCCGCAGACGGTCGTCGCGACGGTCGGGAAGCAGATCGCCGGTCGGGTGGTCGTGCCGCCGGGGGCGACCCGGTCCCTGACCGTCCCGCTCCGGCGGGCTCACAAGACGTGCACGGCCGACTTCGCGGTCTCGCCGACGGCGATCCCGGCGGTGGCGACGAAGGGGCAGAACCCGGATCCGCGCGAGCTCGGGATCCACTTCACCAAGTTCGCCTACAAGCCATAGACGATTGATCGACACGTCGACCAATCGTCTAGATGATCGATCTATGAATCTCCGATCAATCATCTAGCGTGCGGATCGCGTTCGACGTCTCCCCCCTGTCCCACCCGCGGACGGGGGTCGGCAACTACATCCTCGGCTCCCTGGCCGGCCTCGTCGAGGCGGCCGGAGACGAGCACGAGGTGGTCGCGTTCGCGCCGACGAGCCCGCAGGGGGCGAAACGCATCCCGGAGGCGCTGGCCGGGATACCTGTCGAGTTGCGTCTGCGCGTCCTCCCGTTCGCGCACGCCTGGAGACAGGGGTGGAGCCGCCTCGGACGGCCTCCGGTCGAGCGGTTCCTCGGACCGGTGGACGTGCTCCACTTCACCGACTGGATGTACCCCCCGCAGTCCGGCGGGATCCGCTCGACGATGGTGCACGACCTCGTCCCGGAGCGATTCCCCCACTGGGTGCAGGGCCGGACGAGGAGGATGCACGGGGCGAAGTACCGAAACGCGGCCCGCACCTGCGACCTGATCTTCGTCAACGCCGAGTACACGAGGGGCGACGTCGTCGAGCTCCTCGGCGTCCCGGCCGAGAGGGTCGTGGTCGCGTACCCGGGAGTGGACGGCTTCTCGCCGGACGGCGAACGCGCCGAGCTCTACCGGCCGTACGTGCTCACCGTCGCGACGCTCGAGCCGCGCAAGAACCTCGAGACGCTGCTCGCCGCGCGGCTGCCCGACGGGCACGCGCTCGCGATCGCCGGCGCGGCCGGGTGGGGGCCTCAGCCGCCGCTCGACCGGCCCGACGTGATCCGGCTCGGCTACGTCGGCGACGAGGAGCTCGCGCGCCTCTACCGCGGCGCCGCCGTCTTCGTCTACCCGGCGCGCTTCGAGGGCTTCGGGATGCCGATCGTCGAGGCGATGGCGAGCGGCGTGCCGGTGGTCGCGTCGGCGCACCCGTCGATGGACGAGGCTGCGGGCGACGCCACGATTCGCGCCGACCCGGAGAGCGCGGAGGCGATCTCCGCCGGGCTGGAGGAGGCGCTCCGCCGGCGGGACGAGCTCGTCCGGCGTGGGCTCGTCCACGTCGAGGGCTTTCGCTGGGCCGCGACCGGCCGGACGATGCTGGACGCGTTCTCCGGAATACTCGGAGCCTGATGCGCGTCGGCATCGACGTCTCGCCGCTCGTCCAGACCCGGGCGGGCACGGCGCGGTACATCGGCGGGCTCCTCGCCCACAACGCGTACGAACGGCTCTCGTTCGCCGGCCCGGGGCGCGTGGCCGCGCTCGGCCGCGATGCGTACTGGTACCCCCGTGCGCTCGCCCGCGAGGCGCGGCGGCTCGGCCTCGACGTCCTCCACTGCCCGACCTTCCGAGGTCCTTTCCGCAGCGACGTGCCCGTTGTCGTCACCGTCCACGATCTCGCTGTCCTGCGCCACCCGGGGACGTTCAACCGGTGGACGAGGCGCTACAGCCGCTTTACCGTCCCGCGGGTCGCGCGGGCGGCGCGACGTCTGATCGCCGTGTCCGAGTTCACGCGTCGCGAGGTGGTCGAGCTCCTTGGCGTGCCTGTCGAGCGGATCAGCGTGATCCCGAACGCGGTCGGCGAGCCGTTCGGGCCCGAGGGGCCGCGCGGCCAGGGCGATTACGTGCTCGCCGTCGGCACGCTCGAGCCGCGCAAGAACCTCGCCCGGACGATCGAGGCGGCACGTCGCCTCGGCGTCGAGCTGCGGGTCGTCGGCGCGCGAGGCTGGGGCGACGTCGACCTCGCGGGCGCGACGCTCCTCGGCGAGGTCTCCGACGACGAGCTCGCCGCCCTCTATCGCGGCGCCCGCGCGCTCGCCTATCCGTCGCTGTACGAAGGCTTCGGGATCCCGGTGCTCGAGGCGATGGCCTGCGGGACCCCGGTCGTGACGAGCGCCGGCGGCGCGACCGAGGAGGTCGCCGGCGGCGCGGCCGTGCTGGTCGATCCGCTCGACGTCGCGTCGATCGCCGCCGGCCTCGAGCAGGCGGCGTCGCGCCGCGCGGAGCTCGTCGCCCGCGGACTCGCCCACGCACGCGGCTTCTCGTGGGAGCGCGTCGCTGCGGAGACGCGCCAGGTCTACGAGCAGGTGTCGGAATGAGCCATGTCAGGGGTCTGACCTCTGACATGGCCCGAGTGGACAAGGGAAGGCCGCTCGTGGTCGTCGACGCCGACGTGCTCGGACGCCGCCGCACGGGCGACGAGACGTACGTCGAGAACCTGCTCCGGCTGCTGCCGGTGCTCGGCGGCGACGCCTTTCGCTTCGCGGCGATCACGCGCCGGCCCGACCTCGTCCCGGACGGCGTCGAGGCGATCGAGATCGGTGCCCGCTCGCAGGAGCTTCGCATGGCGCTGGCGGTGCCTCGCCTGCTCCGTCGACTGAGACCGCCCCTGGCCCACTTTCAGCACGCGCTGCCCCTCCGCTGTCCCTGCCCGGCGGTCGTCACCGTGCACGATCTGTCGTTCGAGCGCGATGCAGCGGCGATGGGGCGGCTCGACCGCTGGGTCTTCAAACGGGCCGTTCCGCGCGCAGCGCGGCAGGCACGGCGCGTGATCGCGGTCTCGGAGCGGACGAAACGGGATCTCGTCGACCTCTACGGGATCGGGCCCGCACGGATCGTCGTGATCCCGCACGGCGTCGACCTCGCCTTCGCGCCCGGCGGGAACAGCGCACGCGACTACCTGCTGTACGTCGGTGCGATCCAGAGGAGGAAGGATCCGCTCGCCGCCGTGGAGGCTGCCGCCGCGGTCGGGCTGCCGCTCGTCGTCGCCGGGCCCGAGCGTGAGCCGGCGCTCGCCCGGGAGCTCGAGCGGCGCGGTGCCGATCTGCGCGGGTACGTCGAGAAGGACGAGCTCGCGCGCCTCTACCGCGGCGCCGCCTGCCTCGTCCTGCCCTCCCGGTACGAGGGCTTCGGCCTGCCCGTGCTCGAGGCGATGGCCTCCGGGACGCCCGTGGTCGCGTACCCCGATGCTGGGGTGCGCGAGGTCGCGGGCGACGCGGCACTGTACGCGGAGCCGGGCCTGCTGGCCGATTCGGTCCGCCGCGCTCTGAGCGAGAGCGAACGGCTCGCCGCCGCCGGGATCGCCCGCGCCCGCCGCTTCAGCTGGGAGGAGACCGTGCGGCGGACGCTCGAGGTCTACCGGGAGGCGACCGCGTGAAGGTCTCCGCAATCGTCGTCTCCCACGGCCATCGCGACGAGCTCGCCCGGTCGCTGCCCGCGGTCGTTCCACAGGTGGCCGAGGTCGTCGTGATCGCGAACATCCCCGGGAGCGCGCCCGCCGACGCACACGGCGCGCGCGTGCTCGCCGGCCAGCGGCCGCTCGGCTACGCGGCGAACCTGAACCGGGGGATCGCCGAGACGACCGGCGAGCTCGTGCTCGTCAACAACCCCGACGCGGTGCCGGAGCCGGGTGCTGTCGCAGCCCTCGTCGCGTTCATGGAGGCGCATCCGCGCTGTGGCGTCGCCGGGCCGCAGCTCCTCGACCCGGACGGGGCGTGGCAGCCCTCCCGCAGGCGCTTTCCGACCGTCGGCGGCACGCTCGTCCGCCGCACGCCGCTGCGCCTGCTCTTCCCGCCGCTCGAGCGGCAGCGCTCGCACTACAACCTCGACGAGCGACCGACGGAGCCCGTCCGGGCCGACTGGATGCTCGGCGGCTCGCTGCTCCTCCGGCGGTCGATGCTCGACCGGCTCGGCGGCTACGACCCGGGGTTCCGGATGTACGGGGAGGAGATCGACCTCTGCTACCGTGCGGCGAAGGCGGGCTGGGAGCGCTGGTACGTGCCGGAGGCGGTCGTCCGCCACCGCTGGGACGCGCTCAGCGACCGGCGGTTTCTGAGCAGGCGCACGCTCTGGCACTGGCGCTCGGTGCTCCGCTTCGCGCGCAAGCACCCCGAGCGGCTGCTCGGCCGCTAGCCCGCGAGGCGCAGGATCCACTCGGCGAGGAAGGGCTCGCAGATCCGGTACGAGCCGGGTGCCTCTTTCATGACGAGCTCGTCCTCGCCGAGGGCGTCGAGCGCACGTTGCACGCTCGAGCCTCCCGGCAGCCCGTGTCGGCGGCGGAAATCCTCGCTGGTCGCGGAGACGAGGGGCTCGACCGCGAGCGCCTGGAGCGTGGCCCGCTGCACCCGGGATGCCTGATCCCAGATCAGCGTGAAGTGCGCGTTCTCCGAGCGAAGGACGTGCTCCATCGCCGCATCGAACTCCCGGAGGCCGGCCTTCCTGCGCGGTGCCGTCTCCTCCCAGAGGGCGTAGCACAGCTCCTGGGTCGCATACGGATGGCCGCGCGTCGTCGTGAGTACGGCTCTGCTCGCGTCCGGCTCGATCCCGCGCCCGGTCGCCTCGAACCGCTCGCGAATGAAAGGTGCGAATCTCTCCGGCGCGATGACGCCAAGCTCCATGTGCTTCGCGCTACGCCAGAACGGTTCGTTGGCGTCGTTGAAGAGCCGCTCCATCATGGTTCGCTTGCTCCCGAGGTACACGTGCGAGACGTTCGGCTGGGTCTGGAACACGGCGCGCATGATGTCCGGCAGTTCGGGATCGAGATCGAGGATCTCCTGGATCTCGTCGAAGACGATGCAGGTTCGCCGGCCGCGTTCCGCGGACAGCTCCGCCGGCAACCGAAACAGCTTCTCGAGCGTGGCATCGATGTCCTGTTTCGCATTCCCGGCACGGAAGCTGAAGCCCAGTGAGCCGTCGCTTGGATCTACGGTCATGACCGGGGCGATGCGAAGACCGCCAAAGACCTGAGCGGCGCGCTCGCGGGCACGGAGCAGAGGAGTCGCGATCTCCTCGTAGATCGCCTGGGCGAGCTTGGCGGCGAGCTGCTCCTTGGTTGCGGCGGTCATCAGGTCGACCTGGGCGACCAGCACGCGCTTCACGATCAAGTGCTGGGTCGCGCGCCAGACGAGCGACGACTTCCCGTAGCGCCTGGGTGCGAAGACGACGACGTTCTGGCCGTTCAGGACGTCGGTGATCAGCTCCCGGATCTCCGCCTCGCGGTCCGTGAAAGCGTCATCGAGCGCGAGATCGCCGAAGCGAAAGGGGTTGACGGGCGCCCGAGCCATCGCTGAAACGCTACCTTGCACTCTGGTTTATGCGCAAACATGTCATTCGCATACATGCGAGTCGCAGGCCTGCGTACCGTCGGGGCCGATGACGACCTGGACCGACCGCGAGTACGCCGACCCGGCGCCGTATCTCCGCCACCGCGGTGAGTTGATCCTCTCGCTAGGTCCGTCGCTCCGTCCCGGCGATCGCCTCTGCGACCTCGCCTGCGGGGATGGCGGGCTCGCCGACTTCCTGCCCGGGATCGAGTACCTCGGAGTCGACGCCGACCCGCGGATGGTCGAGGAAGCCCGGAGCAAGGGACGGAAGATCGCCCAGGCGGACCTGAACGAGTTCGTCCCCGACCGCCCGGTGGCCGCGACCTCGGTCTTTCGGGCGATCTACTACGCGCGCGACCGCCGTGCGTTCTTCCGGCACGTCGCCGGCTACACCGAGCGGAAGCTCGTCTTCGACCTCAACCCGCGTCAGTACCGGCCGGCGGACGTCGTCGCCGACCTCCGCGCCGCCGGTTTCGGTGCGATCGAGGCGAGGCCGTTCTTCGTCCCTCAGACCGTCGCGCTCCCGCGCCCCGTCGCCCGGTCGCTCATCGCTCTCGAACGGGCGGGACCGCTCGCGCGGCTCGCCCTCCGCTCCCGGTTCACCTACCTCGTCGTCGCCGCCAGGTCCGGACCCCAGGGACAGACCCCGGCGGTCTGTCCCTGACTCACGGCCGCTTCGCTGCGAACGAGTAGGAGACCTGGGCGCCGAGGAGGCGCCGGTCCGAGCCGCCGTAGTCGTGCGGCGAGAAGGTGGGCGAGATGCGGATCTCGACCCTTGTCGGCGGCGACGCCGGCACGTAGAAGATTCGCGTCCTGTTCGCGTGCACGACCCAGTGCAGGACGGTGGTCACGTGGCCGAGGGCGGGCTGCTTGTCGGCGCCGCGGATCAGCCGTCCGACGGTGATCGTCACGTTGCCGGGCTTGTCGTGCCCGTTCCAGGCCGCGCGCGAGACGACGATCCGGATGAAGCCGGGCCGGTCTCCGGGAGTCGAGAACTGGTCGTAGGCGCTGAACGCCGGAGCGGTCCGCGGCGCGCCCGGCGGCGGCGTGATCCAGCCGTCCGCCTCGATCCCGATCGGGGTGCTGCGCAGACGGAGCGGCTGGTCGATCCGGAGCAACCGCCACGGGGCGGGCTCGACGATCTCCTTGTGGATCGGGAAGCCGAACTGGTCCTCGGTGATCACGTGCCGGATCTTCGGGTCGAGGACGAACGTCCCGGCGACCTCGATGTCGGAGTCGGCGACGATGTAGTCGACGCCCGGCGGCGCGCCGGTCGGGATCGAGCGGCCGGTGAGGCGCCCGTCCGGGCCCGCGTCCGGGGTGACGAAGCCGGGCGGGTAGGTGCCCGGACCGGGGGCGGTGCCGTCCAGGCTCCAGACGTAGCGGAGCGATCGGTTCCAGAACTCCATCAGCCAGATCCCCTGCGGATCGGTGATCCGCTGGCCGAGATAGATCGCCGTCCTGCCGCCGGTCGCCCGGTCGAGCCAGTTCGGCGGGGTCGGGAAGTTGGCGCGCAGGGTCTGGGAGAAGCTGTTCGTGCCGTTCGAGGCGGAGATCTCGCCGGCGAGGTTCCACGAGATCACGAGCGCGGCCGTGACCGCCCCGATCGACACCACCCACCGGCGACGGGCGACGAAGCGCGGCCCGTACAGGAGCGCGACCGACACGAGCAGGACGACGACCAGGAGCCACGTCACGTCGCGGTCGTCGAACGCGAGGTCGCGGTTCGCCATCTGGACGATCGAGAACCCGAGCGCGTCCGAGTACGGCCAGAGGTCGAGCTGGTAGGGCGTCGTCAGGATCACGTACAGCACGAACCCGGCGGTCCCGGCCACGGCCCACCAGCGCAGGAGCGGGCGTTCGAGCGCGAGCGCGGTGGCGACGAAGAGGAGCGGGGCGAGGTAGATCAGGTTGCGCTCGACGACGGTGGTCGAGAAGACCGTCGACAGGTAGGCGGCCTTCGTCGCCGTGTACAGCCCGAACCCGATCACGCTCGCCGCCGTCAGCGCGACGAACGCCTTCAGCTCGCGGCTCGGCATCTCCCCCCGCGGCCGGACGAGCGACGCGAGCGCGACGACGGGCAGGAGGCCGACGCCGATCGCGAACGCCCCCGCCGCCCAGAGGCCGTACACGATCGTCCGGTGCCGCTCGGAGCCGGTGGCGATGAACCACGTCTGCGACTTCGCGCCGATCACGGCGCTGAAGAAGATGATCCCGCCGACGATCAGGACCACCGCGCCCGTCCAGTCCCACGCCGACCAGGTTCGACGCCAGCGCCTTGCCGGCTCGGCGGTCCAGACGAGGAAGAGGGCGGCGAGCGCGTAGACCGGGATCAGCACCGTGAGCTGGCCGCGCACGAACGGCGCGACGATCGTCGCCCCGGCTGCGCCCACCACCCACCAGGACCGGCGTGTGGCGAGCGCCTTCGCGATCAGGAACAGACAGAGTGCCGCCCACGGATAGGCGGCCGGCTCCTCGACCAGGAACGGCGCGTACGCGAGGGCGGGGGTGGCGACCGCGCCGACCGCGGCGAACAGCGCCCACGGCCGCGAGACGACCATCCGGGCGAGGAAGTACGCGGGGAAGATCGCAGAGGTCATGATCACGACTCCCGCGTACTTGATCGCCGCGTAGGCCGTGCCGACGTCGTGGATCCTCCAGAACGGCGCCAGCACGAAGGCGTACAGCGTCTGGAAGCTCGATGGGTGGCCGCGCTGCGATGCGCGCCCGGTCTCCTCGATCGAGCGGGAGATCTGCGCCAGCTTCAGCTCGTCGGTGAAGAGCCACGGGGTCACGTGGCCGCGGGTCTGCCAGCCGTACAGCACGACCAGCCACAGGAAGGCGGTCGCGAGCGGGATCGCCCGGTAGAGACGGTCGAGGCGGCCGGCGGGTGTCGCTGCCCGGTCGACCACTAGTCGCGCGCCGCGCCCAGCACGACGAGCGGGTCGAGGTCGGTCTCGCGGCGCACGAACCGGCAGCCGACGTCGGCCGCCGAGCAGGCGCGGACGACCGCATCCAGCCGCTCGGGAGACGCCTGCGGGATCGTCACCAGCACGGTGTCCGGCCTGGTCGCGGCCAGGATGCGCTCGATGTCGGCGGAGCCGCCGTGGACCGGGAGACCGAGCAGGCGGCGCCGGTGCAGCCTGGGGTCGTCGTCGACGAAGCCGACGACCTGCTCGCCCGGCGACTCCCGGAGCTCGCGCGCGAGGCTCCGGCCCGAGCGGCCCGCGCCGACGATCAGCGTGCGCCGGCGGCCGCCTCGGTCCTTCAGCGTGGACAGCACCCGGTGGAGCGCGCGCTCGCCGAACCGCGAGGCGCCGATCAGGAGCGTGCAGATCAGCGCGTCGATTACGAAGATCCGCGCCGGGAAGTCGCCGAGCACGGTCACCCAGAGGACGAGCCCGAATGCGACCGCCTCGGAGACGACGACGCCGAGCACGACCGCGGCCGCGTCG
Source organism: Gaiellales bacterium (assembly GCA_038248655.1). Lineage (GTDB taxonomy): Bacteria > Actinomycetota > Thermoleophilia > Gaiellales > Gaiellaceae > DATBLE01. Next base: position 7,362 of record JBBRXG010000022.1, on the reverse strand, counting down.
CGAGCCCCGGCGAAGCGCCAGATCCCCTGGTAGAGCCCGAGGGGGATGAAGGTCAGGTAGCGGGCGACCAGGATCAGCGGCAGCGCCACGGTGAACACGTGCCGCTCGTAGGGCGTCCCGTTTCCCTGCACGCCGAGCCGGAACGCCGCGTAGAACGACGCGGTCACGAGCGCGAAGTCGACGAGCGCCTCGAGCAGCCGTTGCCGCTGGAGGAGGACGCTCCGGAGCGGCCGGCGGCCGGCGACGTCCTCGGGCACGGCGCCGCGCTCGAGATCGACGAGGAAGCTCGCGAACTGCACGAGGAGCGCGAAGGTGATCAGCACGCCGACGAGCGTGATCCGGAAGTCGCCGAGCACGCTGTAGGCGAGGCTCGTGCCGCCGAGCCCGGCTGCGATCGCGGCGAGCAGGATCACCGTCCGCTGCTCGGAGAGCCCGCCGCGGACCAGCCGGTGCGAGGTGTGGTCCTTGCCGCCCCGGTGGATCGGGCGCCCCTCGACGAGGCGCATCGTCGCGACGAGGGCGGTGTCGAGGATCGGGACGCCGAGCACGAGAATCGGCAGCACGAGCGTCGCGACGGTCGTCTCGGCCACCTTCCAGCTCGTCGCCAGGCCGAGGGCGCCGAGCGCGAACCCGAGCACCTGGCTGCCCGAGTCGCCCATGAACACGGCCGCCGCCTTCCCCGGGCGGAAGTTGAAGGGGAGAAAGCCGAGGCAGGCGAGGCCGAGGGCCAGCGAGAGGACGAGCAGCAGCCGCTCCTGGTGGACGGTGACCGCGTCGATCGCGAAGAACGTCGCGCCGATCAGCCCGAGCGTCCCGGCCAGGCCGTCCATGTTGTCGAGCAGGTTGAAGGCGTTCGTCATCCCGACCAGCCAGACGACGCCGAGCGCGGCGGCGAGCACGCCGTTGTCGACGATCTCGACCGACAGGCCGGTGGAGAGGGCGATCGCCGCCGCCCCGAGCTGGGCGGCGAGCTTCACCGGCGCCGGGAGCGACCACAGGTCGTCGGCGAGGCCGGCGACGAAGAGGAGCGTCACGGCGGCGAGGATCCCGAGCAGCTCCTCGTGTGCGTGCACGCCGCCGGCGGCGATCGCCGCCGCGATCCCGGCCGCGAGGCCGAGGTAGAGGCCGATGCCGCCGAACGTCGGGGTCGCCTGCTCGCTCCAGCGCTCGCCTGTCGGCTGGGAGATCAGGCGTCGCGCGAGGGGTGAGCGCAGGAGCGCCCAGATCACGAGGGCGCTGACGGGGAAGGCGACTGTCGCTGCGGCCGCGCTCATCGACACCGAACCGGGGACAGGCTGATCAGGGACAGGCTGAAGCCGGTCCCTGATGCTGCGTAGGCGGGCACGATCGAACAGCGTAACCGAGCCGTGTTAGGTCGTTGTGTGGGGATACTCACAGGGTGATCCCCGCGCTCGACGTCATGCGCTGCCCCGTCTGCCGGGGCGGGCTCGCGGAGGCCGGCGGCGGCCTGCGCTGCGCCGCCTGCGGCGGCTCGTACCCGATCGAGGACGGGATCCCGAAGATGCTGGACGACCGCCTGCCGGGGATCGCGGCCAAGCGGGCCGAGGTCGCCGGCTGGCCGGCGATGGCGAAGGCACAGGGGTGGTACGAGCCGGACGACGAGGTGGACGCGCACCTCCCGTACCTGACGCGCGACCTGAGCTGGGAGGACAAGACCTGGCGGGCGAACGAGCACTCCTTCTCGCTCCTCGTCGAGCGGTACGTCCGGCCGGGAATGCGCGTGCTCGAGGTCGGCGCGGCGAAGGCCTGGGCCGCCCAGCACCTCGTCCCTCGCGGGGTCGAGTACGTCGCGACGGACATCCTCGCCGATCCGAACATCGGGCTCGGCCGGGGCGTGTTCTTCGAGCAGCGGGTCGGGCCGTTCGCCCGCATCCAGGCCGACGGCGAGCACCTGCCGTTCGCGGACGGCGCCTTCGACCTCGCCTACTGCGTCGCCGCGCTCCATCACGCCCTCGACCTCGACCGCATGGTCTCGGAGCTCGCCCGCGTCACCCGCCGCGGCGGCGTCGTCGCTGCGCTGAACGAGGGCACGCGGGCGGTTCGCGCGAGCGGCGAGGTCGCAGACCAGGCGGAGGAGAAGGAGTTCGGGATCAACGAGCACGTCCACACGCTGTACGCGTACCTGTGGGCGTTCGCGAAGGCGGGTCTGCTCGTGCGCCGGGTCGAGCACGCCGAGGGAGACGCCGACCTCTGCGGGCGGCGGATCGGCGGCAAGCTCCGCCGGCTGCCGCTCGTCGGCCGCTCGGCGGCGACCTGGTTCGCGCAGACCTGTTACGGCTACTCCGGCGTCAGCCTGTTCGCGACGAGGCTGAGATGACCCTCTCGGTCGGCGTGATGACCCGCGGGCCCGGCGCCCGGGTGGCCGCGATGCTCTCGCTCTTCAGGCCGGTCGCCGACGAGATCCTCGTCGCGCTCGACGACCGGGCGAGCCCGGAGGTCGAGGCCGCGCTCGGAGCGGTCGCCGATCGTCTGATCCGCTACCCCTACGCCGAGCCGGTCGATCGGCCCCTCGGCTGGATCCACGCCGAGTGCGAAAGCGACTGGGTGCTGACGGTCGACGACGACGAGATTCCGGGTCGTGCGCTGCTCGACGCGCTCCCGGGCCTCGTCCAGGCCGGGGACGTCACGCACTACTGGCTGTCGCGCCGCTGGCTCTTCCCGACCGCCGATCGCTACCTCGACGCCCGTCCGTGGCGGCCCGACTACCAGCCCAGGCTGGTGCTGAACGACGCGCGCGTCCTGTCGTTTCCCGACGAGACCCACGTTCCGGTCCGGGTGCTCGGGCCGTCCAGGTACGTGTCCGCGTGCCTGTACCACGCCGACACGGTCCTGAACTCGACGGAGGCGCGCGAGGCGAAGGCGGCGCGCTACGAGCGGCTCCGACCGGGCAAGCGCGTCGCCGGTCGTCCGCTGAACGAGGCGTTCTACGTTCCGGAGCGGGTCGATGCGCCCACACGCGAGGTGCCGGCGGAGGATGCGGCGCTGATCGCGGCCGTACTCGCCGCTGCGCCGCAGGCCTCCGCCACGATCGCCGAGACGGCGGCGGCGAGCCGTGGGGAGGTCGACCGGCACTGGGCGGGGCGGACGCTCGGGGACGCTGCCTACGAGGCGGGCCTCGCTCTGCTCGAGGAGCTGCCGGTGCTTCGCGCCGGGGTGGAGGAGAGGGTCGACGTCGAGATCGAGAACCGGGGCGACGAGCTCTGGCCGTGGGGCGGTGCCGGCGGGCCGGCGATCCGCGTCGCGTCGCGGTGGACATCGAGAGAGACCGTGCTCGAGGGGGCGCACGTCCCCCTCCCCGCCGACCTGCCGCCGGGCGCCGGCCTGACCGTTCCGCTGCCGCTCGTCCCGCCGGGCGAGGGCCGCTGGACCCTCACGATCGACCTCGTCCACGAGCATGTGCGCCGGTTCGGGCAGCCGCTCGAGGTCGAGATCGACGTTCGGCCGCACCGGCTCGTCGCCGTGCTCGATCCGGGCTCGTCCGAGGGGCTGCTCGAGGCGCTCGCGACGCTCGAGCCGGAGGAGGAGCCGGTCGTCGTGACCGACCGGCTGGACGAGCTCGCGCGTGGGTTCGCCGGCCGGATCGCGGCTTCCCTCCCGGGGACGGGCGCGCGCCGGCTCGTCGTTCCGGACGGTCTGGTGCGCGCCGGGCGCCGCCGGCCGCTCCTCGCCGCGCTCGCCGCCGCCCGCAAGCTGCGGATCCCCGTGCACACGGTCTCGGGCGCGCCGCTCACGGCCGTCGGGGTCGTCCGGCGGCGGCTCCGGTAGCGTTGCGCGCCGATGCTTCCGGCCGACGTCGCCGATGCGTACCGCGGGCGGCGCGTGCTCGTCACCGGCGGCCTCGGCTTCATCGGGTCGAACCTGGCGCGGCGCCTGGTCGAGCTGGGCGCCGACGTCGTGCTCGTCGACTCGCTGATCCCGGAGTACGGCGGCAACCTCGCCAACATCGCCGGGATCGAGGACGCCGTCCGCCTGGACGTGTCCGACGTGCGCGACGAGCACAGCCTCCCGGAGCTGATCCGGGGTCGGGAGGTGCTGTTCAACCTCGCCGGCCAGACGAGCCACGTCGACTCGCTCCACGACCCGTTCACCGACCTCGACATCAACTGCCGCAGCCAGCTCTCGATCCTCGAGACCTGCAGGCGCGAGAGCCCGGAGGCGAAGGTCGTCTTCGCCAGCACCCGGCAGCTGTACGGGCGGCCGGAGTACCTGCCGGTCGACGAGCGGCACCCGGTCGCGCCGGTCGATCCGAACGGCGTGAACAAGGCGGCCGGCGAGGGCTACCACCTCGTCTACGGCCGGGTGTACGGCCTGCGGACCTGTGTGCTCAGGCTGACGAACACCTACGGACCGCGGATGCGGGTCGTAGACGACCGGCAGACGTTCCTCGGCACGTGGCTGCGGCTGGCGGTCGAGGGGAAGGAGCTGGCGATCTTCGGCGACGGCAGCCAGCGCCGCGACTTCACCTACGTGGACGACGCGGTCGACGCCTTCCTGCTCGCCGGCGCGCGCGCCGAGGCCGACGGGGAGATCTTCAACCTGGGCGGCGATCCTCCGATCGGCCTGCGCGAGCTGGCCGAGCTCGTCGTCGAGCTCGCGGGCGCAGGCTCGTTCCGGCTCGTCCCGTTTCCCGGCGAGCGTCTCGCGATCGACATCGGCGACTACTTCGCCGACGACGGGAAGATCCGGGCGAGGCTCGGCTGGGCCCCGTCGGTGCCGCTACGCGACGGTCTGAGGCGCTCGCTCGACTACTACCGCGAGCACGCCGCGTCGTACTGGTGATGGTCCCCTTCCTCGACCTCGGACGTCGGGTCGCCGCCGAGCGCGCGGAGCTGGAGGAGGCGTTCGCGACCGTGCTCTCGAGCGGCCGCTTCGTCGGCGGCGGCTCGCTCGAGCGGTTCGAGGCCGAGTTCGCTGCGTACTGCGGCACCGCGCATGCGGTCGGCGTGAACTCCGGCACCGACGCGATCGCGCTCGCGCTCCGCGCGCTCGGGATCGGCCCGGGCGACGAGGTGGTCACCGCCGCGAATACGTGCGTCGCCACCGTGACCGGGATCCTCGGCGCCGGCGCGACGCCGGTGCTCGCCGACGCCGACGAGACGACCTGGACGCTCGATCCGGCCTCGGCCGAGGCGGCGATCGGCGAGCGGACGCGCGCGCTCCTGCCGGTCCACCTCTACGGCGCCTATGCGGACCATGGTGCGCTCGCCGCGCTCGCGCGCGAGCGGGGGCTGAAGCTGGTCGAGGACGCGGCGCAGGCACACGGCGCCGAGCACGCCGGCAGGAGGCCCGGCGCGGCGAGCGACGCGGCCGCCTACAGCTTCTACCCGACCAAGAACCTCGGCGCGCTCGGCGACGCGGGCGCGGTCGTCACCAGCGATCCGGAGCTCGCCGAGACGGTGCGGCGCCTGCGCTCGCACGGCGAACGGGCGGACGCACGCGGAATCGCCGTCGAGCCGGGCGTGAACAGCCGGCTCGACGAGGTGCAGGCCGAGGTTCTCCGCCGCCGCCTCGCGCGCCTCGACGACGGCAACGAGCGGCGCCGCCGGCTGGCCGCGTACTACCGGGCCGAGCTCTCGGGGGTGGTGACCGTGCCGGTCGAGCGGCCGGGAAGCGTCCACGCCTGGCACCTGTTCGTCGTCCTCGTCGAGGAACGTGACGCGTTCCGCGCGTCGCTGCGCGGGCGCGGCGTCGAGACGCTCGTCCACTACCCCGAGTCGATCCACCGCCAGCCGGCCTACCGCCGCCTCGCCGGCCGGGTCCCGCTCACGGTCTCCGAGCGGCTGTGCGAACGGGTGGTCAGCCTTCCGCTCTACCCCGAGCTGACCGACGCCGAGGCCGAGCAGGTGGTGGCGGCGGTGAACGCGGGATGAAGACGCCCAGGTGGAGGGACGAGACCGCCGAGGTGCGGCAGCGCGGGAGCTTCCTGTTCAATCGGTGACGAGCGTGTCGATCTACGCCGACCTCTACCGCTACCGCGAGCTGTTCGCGAACCTGTTCCGGCGCGACCTGCAGACCCGCTACAAGGGCTCGATCCTGGGCGTGGCCTGGTCGCTCGTCAACCCGCTCGTGCTGATGGGGATCTACGTCCTCGTCTCCTCGCTCCTCTGGAAGGTCGCGACGGTCCCCCACTACGCCCTCTACCTGCTCGTCGGCCTGACGGTCTGGCTCTTCTTCTCGTCGTCTTTGACCATGGCCTCGCGCTCGCTCGTCGACAGCGCCGCGCTCGTGAAGAAGGTTCGCTTCCCGCGCCAGCTGGTTCCGTTGTCGGTGGTGGCAACACAGCTGGTCGCCTTCGCGGCGATGCTCGTCGTGCTGATCGTCGCCAACCTGATCGTCATCCCGGAGACGAGAGACACCGTGTGGCTGTCGCTCCCGCTCGCGGTCGTCGTCGTCGCCTTCGTCGGCGGGATCTCGCTCGCGGTCGCCTGTGCGAACGTGGTCTTCCGCGACGTCGAGCACCTGATCACCGCGGTGCTCCTCCCCTGGTTCTTCCTGACGCCGATCCTCTACCGGCTCGAGGACCTTCCCGGGGGAATCCAGCACTACGACTGGGTGGTGACGATCCTGCGCTGGGTGAACCCGCTGACCCCGCCCATCTACGCGCTGCGCGACCCGATGTTCTACGGGCGGTTGCCGCACGTGTGGGACGTCGTCTACCTCGGCGTCGGCGCGGTCGTCGCCCTCGGCCTGGGCGCGTGGGTCTTCAGCCGCGTCGACGATCGGATCGCAGTCGAGCTCTGACAGCGTGGGGGAACCCCATGGTTCCCCCACGACCCCCCCTTCGTCCTCAGGAGGTCGGACGATCGTGCGCTCCGGCGAGACGCGGTCTCGCGGTCCGCCTCGAATGCTCGGCTACCCCCGGAGACGCGCTCTGATCCGCCCGTCGTAGATCCACGGCTCCCACCCCTCGGGCTTCCAGGCCGGGAGCCCGGCGACGTCGCAGTTCGGGCGAAGCGGGGGCAGGAGCGACGGGCAGACGAGGGGTCCGGGAAAGCCGGGGTTGCGCCCGCCGCCGGGCCGGTAGGGGCGGAGCTCGCGGGTGCGCCCGGCGGCGATCGAGCCGCCGACGGCGGCGTACCCCTCCTCGTGGGCGGCGCGGACGCGGTCGTGCCAGTCGGCTGCGGGCTCGAGCTCGGAGGGCAGGTGCGCGATCGCCCCGTCCGCGTCTCGCGACGCCACCTCGACGTCGACCTCGAGCATCGCGTTCCCGATCTCCGAGAGCCAGTAGCGCTGCTCGAGGACGAGATCGAACGCGAGCCGGTAGCGGCCCGGAGGGATCGGCGCCCGGACCTCGAGCCGGGCATCCGTTAGCCCGCCGGGCGGCAGCGGCGGGAGGGGCAT
>JBBRXG010000021.1:0-30662 GCA_038248655.1 Gaiellales bacterium | reverse complement strand
GTACGCGTGCACCCCGGAGCGGTTCGTCCGCCGGCGGCCGCGGCCGCCGGCCCTGCCCACCGCCGCCTGGATCAACAAGCCCACGACCGAGGAGGTTGCTCCCTAAATCCGACCGACGACCGTCTCATTCGACTTGACAGGCTCCGGTCAGTCGCCGCCGCGACCGACATGGCGGGCGTGGCATCCAGCGGCGGCGAGGGTGCGAGCCGATGATTAGGGAAGGGGGCTCATGGGGGAAACCGGCCGTTTCCCCCATGCAAACGTCAGTGGGACACGGCTTCCATCTCGCGGAGGGTCGAGAGCCGGCGGAGCGCCTCGACCTCGATCTGGCGCACCCGTTCACGGGTCAGACCGAGCCGGCGTCCGATCTCCTCGAGCGTCTTCGGCTCGTAGTCGGCCAGCCCGTAGCGCAGCACCAGCACTTCGCGCTCCCGGTCTCCGAGCGTCTGCAGCGCCGTTGCGAGCGCCTGGCTCCGCAACGTGAGCTCGACCTGCTCCTCGGGCAGAAGTCCCTCGCCTGCGACGAAATCACCGAGGACGGCGTCTTCCTGGTCGCCGACGGGCTGGTCGAGGCTCGTCGCCGCCCGCGCGGAAGCCCGCACCTCGCGCGCCTGCTGCAGCGGCAGGCTGGCCTCGTCGGCGATCTCCTCCAGCGACGGCTCGCGACCGAGCTGCGTCCACAGATGGCGCTCGGCACGGTTCATCTTCTGGAGGCGCTCGACGATATGAACCGGCATCCGGATCGTTCGCGCCTTGTCGGCGAGCGCCCGTGCGACCGCCTGGCGGATCCACCAGGTCGCGTAGGTGGAGAACTTGAATCCGCGGCGCCAGTCGAACTTCTCGACGGCGCGGATCAGACCGAGTGTCCCCTCCTGGATCAGGTCGAGAAACGGGAGACCCTGGTTCCGGTAGTTCTTCGCGATCGAGACGACGAGCCGCAGGTTCGACTGGATCATCCGCTGCTTCGCCGCCGGGTCCCCGCGCTCGATCTTCTTGGCGAGCTCGACCTCCTGCGCGGCGGTCAGCAAGGGGTGGCGGCCGGTCTCGCGCAGGAAGAGCTGGAGGGCGTCCGTGGTCGACTCGAGCGGTGCGACCGGGGGCGGGGGAGGCGTCTCCGGCTCCGGCTCCTCCTCGAGCACCTCGATCCCCCGCTCCTCGAACATCCGGTACACCGCGTCGACCTCGAGCGGATCGAGCGCGTGCGGCTCCAACGCCTCGAGCAGCTCGCCGGACCGGACGGAGCCGATGAGCTCGGCAGCCTCGAACAGCTGCTGGAGCTCCTCCGTCTGGACGACGGCATCGATCGCGGCTATCGGCGCTTCCATCATCATGGGTACAGGCACGTACCCGGCCCCCGCAGCGATTCAAACACGTCTGCGCCGGAAAGTCGAGCGCCCCGGCAATGCACGAGAACAGGCGTTATGTCAAGTCGGAGGAGGCGGCGACGCGCCGTCCGCAAATTGCGCCCATTTCCTCGGTCCCCCTCTTGAACGAGCCGGGCCGGCACGCTAGCTTGCTGCTTGCGCCGAGCACGGAGCGCGAGTAGGTCGAAGCCGAGTCGGACGGCAGTACGCGCAAGCGGAAGGTCAGTCGGCTCAGTGGACGAAAGCGCTACCGGCTCGGCGAATCTCTGGTCCGGGTTAGGATCGCCCCGTGCACCTGCGTCCGCCCAGCATCGACCACGGCGTGATCTCGTTCGTCTGGGCGTTCGCCCTCGGCGTTCTCGTCTGGGCGTTCATGCTCGGCATCGGGATCTCGAAGGCGACATCGTTCATCGTCGCGGCGGTGGCCGTGTGCGCGATCTTCCTGTACGTCAGGATGTACGGCGAAGACGAGCCGCGCCGGCGCCGTCCGACCCGCTGATCGTACGATCAGCCGATTCGCCCCTCGTCGTGCTCGGGCGGCGTGCGCTCGACGGTCGTCGGCTGCTCGTCCGGCGGCGTCGCGTACGTCGCGGCCGGCTCCTCGACCGGTACCGGCTCGTCACGGCGCTGTTCGGGCGGCGGGAGCCGCCGTGCGGTGGTGAACGTGAAACCGAGTACGAGACCCAGGCCGAAGGCGAGCACGCCGAGGAAGGAGCGCAGATCGTGGACGGGACCGTCGATCGCGATGTCGTTCGACCACGAGTTCGTGTGCCGCTGGAACCAGTTCGTATCGGGCTGACCGCTGAGGAGCACCCAGCCGGCGCAGATCAGCACGGGCAAAAAGCCGAGCAGGAAGACACCCACCGAGATCCGCGGCCGCCCCCACGCCGTCCGGGCGACCACCAGCTGCGACAGCGCCATCGTCAGGCCCGCTCCGGCCAGGATCCCGTAGGCGGCCCAGTAGCCGCCGAGCGTGCCGCGGCCGATCTGCGCGGAAACCCACACCAGGAGCCCGGCGGCCCCGGCTCCGATGAGGGTCGACACTCCCCGGACTGCTCCGGCCATTCTCGTCACGTCGTCATCCACCTTCCCGTTTTCGACGAGAACTAGGCTAGCCGAGCTGGAGACGGCGGACGTCGAAGCTCGCGGAGTAGAGCTCGGTGCGGAACTCCTCGACCGTCCGCGCCACGTCCCGTGCGAAGACGTGCTCGACCACGCCGACGTCGGCGTCGTGGTGGAACGGTAGGTCGACGTGCTCGTGGGAGACGAGGTTCAGGGAGACCTGGTCGCAGACGGGGCAGCGAATCGCGAGTCCGAGCCGCTCCCTCGCCGCGCCCGGAGCGAGGAGGAAGAAGGCCGACGGGAACACCGGCCGCGGCTGCTGCTCCGGATAGCAGAAGAAGCTCCACGGCCACGCCCCCGCCTCGATCCGCCGGGCGGTGAGGTCGCCGAGCTCGGTCTCGACCTCCTCGAGGCGGGCGGTCATCAGGTTCAGGAACCGGCCGGCCCGGAAGCCGAGAGGCGCCCAGTCGAGCTCCTCGTGAGAGACGAGCCCGGGATGCTGCCCGCCGCACGGGCAGTCGAACGCGATCCGGTAGACGACCGGATGCGCCGTCCCCTCGAGGCGCTCGAGCACCCGGAACGAGGACAGCCGCACCGCCGACTCTCCGCGCACGGGGCACGAGAGCATGTACCGCGAGGTGAGCGCGTCGTACACCGTGCCAATGGTACGCCGGAACGGCGGACGGAGCCTGCCGCCGGCTCAGCCGTACCGGATCAGCGAGAAGATGTCGCGGCCGTCGAGCTGGGCCCGGCCGTTCAGGAACTCCAGCTCGATGATGAACGGCAGCCCGACGACCTCGCCGCCGAGCTGCTCGACGAGCTCCACCGTCGCCTTCGCCGTTCCTCCCGTCGCCAGCACGTCGTCGTGGATCAGGACGCGCTGACCGCTCACGATCGCGTCGGCGTGCACCTCGAGCGAGTCGAAACAGTACTCGAGCGCGTACTTGACCGCGACCGTCCGCCAGGGGAGCTTGCCCGGCTTTCGGGCGGCGACGAAGCCGCACCCGAGCCGGCAGGCAAGCGCCCCGCCCGTGATGTACCCGCGCGCCTCCGCGCCGAGCACCAGGTCGGGCTTGCGCGGCTCGGCCCAGGCCGCGATCTCGTCGATCGCCTGACGCAACGCCTCCGCGTCGGCGAGGAGCGGCATGATGTCCTTGAACACGATCCCGGGCTTCGGAAAGTCCGGAACGTCGCGGATCTTGGCGGCGAGATCGACCTTCATTCGCCCGCCGTGAGCGAAGTTGCGCCCGCCGCGAACGCGATCCTCAACCTGTCACCCGCTGGCGCAACGCCCGCCAGAAGAGAAGCTGATTGAGCTCCTGCGCCAGCTCGGCGAGACCGTGCAGGTCCTCGAGCGCACCCTGCCTGGTCTCGGGGTTCCGCGAGCGCAGCTTCGGCAGGAGCGCCTCGAGCAGATCGGCCTGGTTTCCGGCCGCCTGAGCGAACTTGCGCAGGTGGCGCGCGTCGGCGCCGGCCGCGACGAGGCGTGCGCAGACGGACGCCGTGTCGGTGTCGGCCTCGGTCAGCGGCGCTTCGAGGAGCCCGTACTCGACGAGGTCGCGGGCCTGATCGGATGTGATTCCGGCCCGCTCGCACAGCTCGCCGACGTCGATCTCCCTGGCCTCCGCGCCGAGGCCGGCCCGGCGCCGCCGGCGCTCCTTGCTCGTGGGCGAGGCGAGCTCCTGGCGGATCACGCGCAGAGGCAGAAACTCGTCCCGCTGCAGGCGGAGGATCGTCTCCAGGCGCTCGACGTCCTCTTCGCTGAACAGCCGGTACCCCCCACGCGTGCGCTTGGGCGTGACCAGGCCCTGGTCCTCGAGGTAACGGATCTTCGAGATCGAGATGTCGGAGAACTCGGCCTGCAGCCGGCGGCAGACCGAGCCGATCGTGTGGAGACGGACAGCCTGCGCGGTGGTGGTCATGCGCCGAGGAGGATCAGCCGGTACTTGCCGATCTGGATCTCGTCGCCGTTTGCGAGCTCCGACGTCTCGATCCGGCGCCGGTTGAGGAACGTACCGTTCAGGCTGCCGAGGTCCTCGACCGTGATCCTCCCCGCACCCTTCGCGACGATCGCGTGGCGGCGTGAGACGGTGACGTCGTCGAGGAAGATGTCACAGTCGGGCGTGCGGCCGATCGTCGTCTGCGTGCGCGCGAGCGGGAACGGCTCGCCGGTGCGCCCGCCACCCGAGCGGATGACGAGCGTCGGCCCCTCCACTCCGAGCTCGTCGAGGTCGCCCTGCTCCTCCTCGATCTCCTCCGGAGTGAGCGTCACCGTCGCATCGTCCGCGTCGCCGCGGGTGACGAGCAGCGCGCCGCAGCGCGAGCAGAAGTTGGCCGATTCCAGGTTCTGGAACCCGCACTCGGGGCAGTAGACGTGGCTCACGCCGGGCTACACCCCGGGAGGCGCGGTCTTGCCGGCGAGGATCTCCGTGAGCCGGTCGAGGTCGACCTGTCCGAGCTCACCCTCGCCCTTCTTCTGCAGCCGGGCGACGAGCTCCGCACGGAGGATGTCGAGCCTACCGTGCAGGAGGCGTCGGCGGTACGAGATCTCGTTCTCCTCGTTCTCGAGCTGCTTGATCAGGCCCTTGAGCTCGGAGTCGGAGAGACCAGCGAGGTCCGGAAACGCTTCCATCACATCCCTTCTGTCGGCACGCGCCCGCACGCCATTGAAGCAGGCAGCGGGCAAAGGTTCAACCTCAGCTTGAGATTTGCGCCGCGGGGGCGGTTTCCTGCCCCTGCATGACGTCGTCGACGAGCGCGTGCAGCTCGGCCTCGAGCTCCGCGGAGACCTCGTCCGTCGCCCCTTCCGCGTAGATGTGGATCAGCGGTTCGTCCGGGTCGGGCAGGAGCTCGGCCCAGCCCCGCTCGTCGGAGATCTTGATCCCGTCCGTGAGGTCGAGGTCGCGGCCTTTCAGCCGCTCGGTGAGGACGCGCATGACGAGGCCCTTCAAGGCCCACGGACAGGCGAGCTGCCGGTGGGCGACGGTCGAAGCGGGGAGCTCGGCGACGAGCTCGGACAGCGGCCGCTGCTCGGGGGCGAGGAGCTCGAGGAGCTTGCAGAGGCTGGCGACCGCGTCGGAGGCGGGCAGGAACTCCGGGAACACGTACATCCCGCCGAGCGCTCCCGCGAACACGACCTTCTCCTGCGCGGCCGCCTGCATCAGCTCCGCCGGCGCGGCCGGCGTGCGAACGACGTCGAGGCCGCCCGCTGCGGCGAGCTCTTCGACCCGACTCGTGACCGTGATCGGAAAGGCGGCCCGGCCGCCCTGCTTGCGCGCGCCGAGCAGCCGCAGGTAGAGGAGCAACGTCTGCTCGACGGGGATCTCGCGGCCTTGCTCGTCGACCAGGAACAGCCGTTCCCCCGCGCGGTCGAAGACCGCGCCGAGATCTGCTCCGATCGCTCCGACGAGCCGCTTTGCCTGGCCGATCGACTCCCGGAGCGAGGCAGAGGTCGCCGCCGCCTCGGTCGTGAACCCGTGTGCGGAGATCGCCTCGATTCCGAGCGGACCGAGCAAGAGCGGCAGCACGAACGACGACCCGGAGTAGCCGTAGTCGACGACCAGCCGGAACGCGCGGCCGCGGATCGCGCCGGCGTCGAGGGTGGAGAGCAGATCCTGTGCGTAGCCCTCCCGGACGCGGGCCGGGTACGAGACGTTGCCGATGTCCGGGAAGGGCACCCGGCGCACCTCCCGGCGGTTGAAGTGCTTCTCGACCTCCTTCTCCATCGCCGTCGTCATCTGGATCCCGGGCTGCTCGAAGAAGCGGATCTGGATCGTCTCCGGATCGTTCTGACTGACGCCGACGTGGAAGCCGGCGTCGTAGCCGTGCGTCTTCAGCAGATGTCGGCTGACGGCGGACGGCAGTACGCGCAGGTCGGCGACGTCGATTCCGGCGGCGTTCAGCCCGGTGATCATCGCCCGCTTGATCGTCCTGCAGGCCCGGGGCGACTCGCGGCTCCCGACCACGCGCCCGCCGCGCTTCAGGGCAGTACCGAGCGCGGAGGCGAGCCGGACGGCGGTTTCGGGCGTGAGGTCGACATTGATCAGGCCGGACACGCCGTCCTTGCCGAAGAGCGCCGAGGTCGCGCGGGACTCCCAGATCAGGCTCTCGTGGATGTGCGCGCCGGACTCGACCTCCTTGTACGGGTAGACGCGGACCCCGGGGTAGACGACGCTCTGGGCGCCGAGGACGACCTCGTCGCCGATCGCCGCGCCCTCCTGGATGCGGACATGGGAGCGGACGTCGCAGTTGCGACCGAGGACGGAGCCCTCGACGAGTGCGCTCCGGCCGATGTGCGTGCTCGCGTCGATCACCGAGCGGACGGTTCGCGCCCGCTCGCGCAGCGTCACGCTCGCGGAGAGCACCGAGTACGACCCGATCGACGCGTGGGGCGAGATCCGGCAGTAGTTCCCCACGAACGCGGGCCCGTCCACGTCCTCGAGGTCGTCGATCTCGACGCCCTCGCCGATCCAGATGTTGCCGCGCAGGCGAATCCCGGGAATGTCGAGGTCGACCGCGCCGTCGAGCGCGTCGTAGTTCGCCTGCCTGAACTGGTCGAGGTTGCCGATGTCTTGCCAGTAGCCGTCGCAGACCATGCCGTACAGGGGCCGGCCCATCTCCAGCAGGAGCGGAAAGAGCTCCTTGGAGAAGTCGTACGGACGGTCGGTCGGGACGTGCTTGAGCACCTCGGGCTCGACCACGTAGATGCCGGTATTGATCGTGTCCGAGAACACCTGGCCCCAGGACGGTTTCTCGAGGAAGCGTTCGATCCTTCCGTCCTCGTCGGTGACGACGATTCCGAACTCGAGCGGGTTCTCGACCGCCTTCAGGCCGATTGTCACCGCCGCCTCGCGCTCGCGGTGGAACGCGACGAGCGCCCCGAGATCGATGTCGCAGAGCGCATCGCCGGAGATCACGAGGACCGTGTCGTCGAGCTTCCCGGATGCGAGGCGAACCGAACCGGCCGTCCCCAGCGGCGATTCCTCGACCGAGTACTCGATCGCGAGTCCGAGCGCCTCTCCGTCCCCGAAGTAGCTGCGGATCGCCTGCGGCAGGAACGCGAGCGTGACGATCACCTCGTCGAAGTCGTGCTTCTTGAGCAGCTCCAGGATGTGCTCCATGCACGGCTTGCCGACGATCGGCACCATCGGCTTGGGCTGGTTCGACGTCAAGGGGCGGAGCCGGGTCCCCTCTCCCCCGGCCATCACGACGGCTTTCACGTCCCCGTCGCCTCCACGTGCCGCCCGCCACGAATCGCTCGCCACGCCGATCCGGCGTACAGGACGGCCGCGCCGACCGCCATGCCGAGGCCGATCCAGAACACCCAGAGCGGCCAGCTCGTCCCGTCGTGGGTGACCAGGACGAAGCCCACCGCGGCGTACAGCACCCAGGTTGCCGCCTTGCCGAGGAAGCTGACCGAGAACTCGTAGCCCCGTGGGAGGGCGACACGCGTGCCAGCGATCAGCAGTGCGTCCCGGGCAACGATCACGGCGAGCGCCGGCCAGGGCAAGCGGTCGGCGACGACCAGCATGATCACCGCGGCGTCGATCATCAGGCGGTCGGCGAGCGGGTCGGCGTACTTGCCGAACTCCGACTCCACGTGCCAGCGTCGAGCGAGCCAGCCGTCCACCTGGTCGGTGATGCCCGCGACGCCGAAGACGATTCCGGCCGCCCAGTCGTGCCCGCCTTCGGCTCGCACGAGGAGCAGTACGAACACCGGGATCATCAGGAACCTGAGCACGGTCAGCGCGTTCGGAATGTGCGCGGCGAAGGGCGCGGGTGCAGAGTGGGCAACGATGGTCATGCAAGGATAGTCCGCGCCGCGCCGGGCTCCGGAACCCGCCGGGCGGTCAAGGCGCTCCCGGCCTCCTCCCCACTGCGAGCCTAGCGTCACACCTCGCACGCGGGTGTGACCCGGTCGAGCCGGAAGCGTGACAATCACGGGTATGGCCCCGCGTCTCAGCCTGCCGGGTTTCGTCAATGCGCACTCACATGCGTTCCAGCGCCGCCTGCGCGGCCGGGCCGGGGGCGGCGACTTCTGGGCGTGGCGCGAGGCGATGCTGCGCGAGGCCGAGCGGCAGACGCAGGAGACCGTGCGGGTCGAGTACGCGGCGACCTACGCCGAGATGCGGTCCGCAGGTTACACGGCCGTCGGCGAGTTCCACTACCTCGGCTACGAGGAGGCGCTGGCAGCGGCGGAAGCGGCCACCGAGGCCGGCGTCGAGCTCGTCCTGTTGCTCGGCGCGTACGCGCGCGGCGGCCTGCCCCGCTTTCGGCAGGAGACGGCGGCCGCCTACCTCGGCCAGGTGGAGTCGCTTCGCGAGCGCGGGCTCCGCGTCGGGCTCGCCCCCCACTCCGTCCGCGCCTGCCCCGCGGATTGGCTCGAGGAGATCGGCCGCTACGCGGCCGCCGAGGGCCTCCCGCTGCACGTCCACGCCGACGAGCAGCCGCGCGAGATCGAGGAGTGCATCGCCGAGCACGGCGTGCGGCCGATCGAGCTTCTGGCCCGCGTCGGGTGCCTGGGCCCGCACACGACCGTCGTCCACGCGACACACGCGAGCCCGGGAGAGCTCGACCTGCTCTCGGAGGCAGGGGCCCGTGTCTGCCTGTGCCCGACGACGGAGGCGAATCTCGGCGACGGCTTTGCCCCGGTAGGGGCGCTCTGCGATCGCGGGCTCGGCGTGTGCATCGGGTCCGACTCGAACGTCCGGATCGATCCGCTCGAGGAGTTGCGCGAGCTGGAGGGAATCGCCCGGCGGATCGAGGGCCGACGGAACATCGTGCCGGTCAGCTCGCTGCTCGCGATCGGCTCGCACGAGGGCGCGGCGGCACTCGGGCTCGATGCCTGGCCCGACGTCGCCGTCGACCTCGGCCATCGCTCGCTCCGGGGCGTGGAGGACGCCGACGTGCCGGCCGCGCTCGTCCTCGGCTGCGCGGCGGACGTGTTCGCCAGTCCACCTAGGGGAGCACCGGGCGCGCGGGGCGCGAGCGTTTGAACGCGGCGGTCCAGTACGCCGTGCGATCGAGGTACGCGCGCTCGGCGAGTCGGCCCTCGAGCCCGTAGGCGCCGTCGTACGTCTCGAACGACGCCGCGGCCGCGCTGCGGGTGCGGCGCGCGCGCGCGGGCTCGATCTGCGAGCCCTCGTGCCACTCGTTGTAGCTCGTGATCGTGATCCCGTCGGCCCCCGACCGGATCGCTCCCCGCCACATGTTGTCGTAGGTCGCGCCGTTGCGGCGATCCTTGACGCGCGGGTCGCCGGTCGCCCGCGAGGCGTCGTAGCCCGGGCCGACCGACGGCAGACACTCGAGGCCGACCGTGTGCGCCTGCCGGCAGAGACGCGGGAACTTGGAGGCGCTCCAGAGGAGGACGTCGTAGGTGTAGAGGCCGTCGAAGCGCGCCGCGGCCGCTCGTCCGGCCAGGGACGTCTGCGCATAGAGCTGAACGCCGGCGCCGAGGCGGTCGCGGAGCGCCGCCCAGTCGGCCTCGTCGATGTCGAACGGACGGTAGACGAAGAAGCGGCTGATTCCGAGCGACTCCAGATGCGCGATGTCCGCCTCGACCGTGTCGATCGTGCGGCCGGGATAGGGCTCGAGATGAATCGCGACGCTCAATCCGGCCATGCGAGCGGCCCTCATCACGAGCGGCAGCCGCACGTCCTCCGGAGAGCCCCAGCCCCACCACGAGCTGACCACCTCGCTCACCCCGGCCGCCGCGATCTCCCGCATCTGGGCGGTGACGATGCGATAGTCGGAGCTCGAGTAGAGGCCGCGGGCAGGGAAGTAGTTCGACGCGATGTCGAGGGACGAGCCGCCCGGCGCGACCCAGTGCTCCCAACCGCTGTCCCTCGTCGGGGTGCCGTACCACGGGTAGTAGAAGATCGATGTCCGAGCAGCGGCCTGCGCACCGGCGGGGAAGGCGGCCAGGGCGAGCAGGACGGCGATCAGGCGGGCGGCGCGCAAGCAGCGGATCGCGCCCATCATCTCATTCCGCCCGGAGGGTCAACAGGGAAGTCGTTCCCCTGTTCCGCTCAGGGCCGGAGGCAGCGCGGCGGCCGGACCGGACGGCCCCGCGGCGCCCAGTGGCGATCGCATGATGTGGGGACGGGGACGACCTCGATCATCCCCTCCCACCCCGGCTCGTCTCGAAGCACCTTGCCGAGCGCCCGCTCCGCCTGCTCGCGGGAGCGGTACAGCTCGATCACCTCGTCGACGCAGCGGTCAGCCAGTCCCCACAGCATCCTTCTCCCCACACACCCGTACTCAGCGTAGGCAGCGGACGCACTCGCGCCACTGCTCGTTCGAGGGATCGTTGGCGGCGCGCTTCCCTCGCCGCGACCCGGAACCCTTCGTCGATCACTCGAATGGGGGAGGTCGGATGGTCGGCGATCGGTCACGATGTGGGAGAGCAAAAAAGGGGGCGGGTGATCTCGACGCCTGGCGGTGGGAGAGGTGAACCGCCGGGCCGCAAGCCCGCCCCCACCCATTCTTCGTCGGATCCGCCGCCGTTCCTTCGGCCTCGGCTAGAGGCCGTTGACGAACAGGTAAGCGCCCGACGCGCCGGCCGGCGAGTACGCTCGCCCGGGCGGCCGGAAGGCGATAGCCGGGTCCGACGCCGATCGGCCACGGCTGGACGTCGGGTGGCAGCGGAGAGCCGCCGAAGTCGAGGACGAGCGCGAGAAGCGGCGTCACGGCCCGCTCTATGCTGGGCTCCTTGCGCGGGATCACCCAGCGGTTCGAGCGGGCAGCCACGCGGCCGTCCCACCCGACCGGACAAACCGGGCGTGCCTGTGCTGCGGACGACGGCTCGTCGCTACCTACCGATCAGAGCCCAGACGTCGCCGGACGCGCCGCTTCGCTCGGCGTGCAGGCGCCAGCAGCCGGCGGTCGGAAAGGTGAACCCGACGCCCCACTCGTCGCCGGGCCGCTGCCAGGTCGAGCCGTCGTGTCGTTGAGGTCCCCAGTCGGGCCTGAGCGCCGCTCCCTTCGGACCGCGCACGGAGAGGCGGATCGGCCCGGAGCCGGTGACACGGAAGACGATCTTGAAAGCTTTGCCGACTGAACCGGCGAAGATCGCGCTCCCGGGCTGCCAGCGCATCCCGCGACTCGGGAAGAAGAGCGCCCAGACACTCCCGCGCGTCGTGGTGCCTCGCGCCTCGGGCAGCCCGCGGGTGAAGATGCCGAGCGGTGAGGGCGGCCTGCACTTGACGTGGCCAAGCCGGGCCGGCTTGCGAATGACGACGGTGCGCATCGCGGGCGCCGGTTCATTTGCGATCGGAAAGACCAGATCGGCACGCCGCGTGCCGCGAGCGTCGGAGACCCAGCCCCGGAGCGCGATGGCGATTGCCCTCACTCCGCCGCGTGGGATCGACAGCCAGGCGCGGAAGCGACCCGGGCCAAGCTCCGTTGCCTCCGAGATCGTCGCCTTGCCGATGCGATCACGAACGCGCACATAGATCCCCGACGCGCCGAACGGTTCCTTGCCCGCTCGCAGCGTCCAGACGAGCGCCACCCTCGTACCGGCGGGGGCGCGCAGCACGGTCGGATTCTCGAGGCGCGCCACCACCCCCTCCTTCGCCCGGGGCTGCGAGACGGCAGTGAGGGCAGCCCCCGAGACGAGAAGCATGGCGAACGCGAACCTCACCTCACACCTACACCGGTCAGGGCCGCCTGGTTCCGCTGCGGATTCGCTCGGCGAGCGGCCGGCGACGCCGACTGCCGGTCGTCCGCCTGCCGGTGTCGAGCAGGAAGCGGCCGAGTCGGTCCGCCTCGCTGTCGTCCAGAGAGACCGCAGCTTGCGCCTCCCCGGTCGGATTCCACACGCTGAACCGCACGTGCCGCTCCTCTTCGCCCGCGCCCGTGTAGCGCGAGACGCGGAGCGCGCCGCCGCCCCGGATGAGCGCATGGGCGCGGAAGAACTCGACGAGCTTGCTGCGCTGCGGCGCCGCGCACCAGGGGCAGAAGCGGAACGCCGCCTGAAGCTCACTGCCGCACTGACGACACGCCTGCATCGGCTCTCCTCGGACGAAGCGTAGCATCGGAGGGTCGAGCCGCTTCGTCTCGCAGGCGGGGGCAGGGCGAGCCGCGCGGTCGCGGCTGCAGCCCAGGCGCGCTCGACGCCGGCGAAGACCTCCGGAAGCTGATGCCGGACATACCTCCGGCGGTGCGCCCGGCCTGGCCTGCTCACGACGCTTCCTCCTCGGCCTCCTCCCCGGCGGCGACGATGTCCCCCTCTCCGAAGAGGATCCGCCGGCAGATCTCGCGCCAGACCGGCTTGCGCCGGAGCAGAAACTCGAGGTCCATCGCGAAGTGCTTGAACTCCTCCTGCTGGGCGTTCTGCATGATCGCGCATGCCTCGTCGTCGGACTCGACCGCGAGCCGCTGTTCGTACCAATCGATCGCCTCGGACTCCTCGATCATCGACAGGATCATCCGGGCGAAGGTGCGCGTCTCCTGCGGCAGCTCGCCTGGGGGCTCGTGGTACTGGTCGAAGGGCATGCTCAGGCTCCTTTCCCGGCCGTCACTACCTCCCGGATTCGCATCGCCACTCCATCTACCCGGGCGACCAGGTCTGAATCGGCTCTATCGGGGCGCCGAGATTCGAACTCGGGACCTCTAGTCCCCCAGACTAGCGCGCTAACCAGGCTGCGCCACGCCCCGTCTTTCAGCTGACGAGGATAGCGGGCCTGCCCGCAGGCGGCCGCGCGCTACTTCGCCTTCAGCTGCTTGTACAGGCGGTCGATCATCGCGGGCAGCTGCTCGAGTCGCTCGGTGATCACCCGCAGGCGGTACTCGAGGAAATGCTCGGCCTCGACGCCCAGCGCGTCGGCCAGGCGCTCGATCACCTCGCTCGACGGCACCGGGCGGTTGCCGTGCACGAGGTGGTTGAGATAGCCGGCGGACAGATCGGTCTTCGCCGCCAGGCCGCGGTACGTCACCCCGGTCTCGTCCATCAACTGCTCGATCGTCGTGCCGAACGGCTCTTCGCTGAAACGGCGCCTGCGTGGCATCAGACGGTCACCTCCTGCGCCGGGACTCGGCGCTCGTCGCCGGTTGCACGGTCGCGGACGTCGACCGCGCCGTCTTCGAGCGTCTTCTTGCCGACGGTGATCCGTACCGGACACCCGATCAGGTCGGCATCGGCGAACTTCTCTCCGGCCCGAAGGTCACGGTCGTCGAGGAGGACGGACGCACCCCCCTCCTCCAGGGTCGCGGCGACCGCCTCGGCCTTCCCTTCCAGGCCGGGCAAGGCGACGACGTGCACGTCGTAGGGGGCAATCGTCCGCGGCCAGGCCGCGATCCCCTGCTCGTCGTGGTTCTGCTCGATTACCGCCGCGATTATCCGTCCCGGGCCGATTCCGTAGCTTCCCCCGAGAAGCGGCTTCTCACGCCCATCCTCGTCGAGGAACGTCGCTCCGAGCCCCTCGCTGTAGCGAGCACCGAAGTTGAAGATGTGGCCGACCTCGATCGCGGTCTGGAACTGGAGAACTCCGCCGCACGTCGGGCAGCGGTCGCCCTCGCGCGGTTCCCGGATGTCGGCGAACCGAGGCTCGTAGTCGCGGCCCGCCTGCACGCCTCGGAGGTGGAACCCGTCGCGGTTCGCGCCCGCGACGAACTGGCCCTCGCGAAGCGTCTCGTCGGCCACCACCTCGACCGAGACGCCCACGGGGCCGAGCGAGCCGCCCGACGCGCCGAACGTCTTCCGGATCTCCTCGTCCGTCGACGGCCTCGTCGCGCTGCCGAGCACGGAGAGGAGCTTCGACTCGCTGAGGCGGTCGTCGCCGCGCAGGAGCGCGAGCACGACGGTCCCGTCGTCCTTCGTCGCCGGCATCGCCTTGGTCGTCGCCGCCACGTCGACCCCGAGGAAGTCGCCGAGCGCCTCGCAGGTGGTCACGCCGGGCGTCTCGACCTCCTCGGGCCGGTCGAGCGGGGCGGGAAACTCGGGTGCGCGCGGAACGCCCTGAGCGATCTCGGCGTCGGCCGCGTAGTCGCCGCGCTCGCAGCGAACGAGCGTGTTCTCGCCCGATCCCGACGGAGCGAGAAAGTCGAACGTCAACTTGCCGCCCATGATCCCGCTCTCTGCGCGCACGACGTGCGCCTCGACCCCACAGCGCTCGAAGATGCGGTGATAGGCGTCGCGGTTTCGCTCGAAGCTCGCGAGCGCGCCCTCCTCGTCTCGGTCGAACGAGTAGGCATCCTTCATGATGAACTCACGAACGCGAAGCAGGCCCCCGCGCGGGCGCGGCTCGTCGCGATCCTTCACAGCGAAGTGGTACCAGAGCTGCGGCAGCTCCTTGTACGAGCGGATCTCGCGTGCGTGGAACGTGAACGTCTCCTCGTGGGTCATCGGCAGCAGGTACTCGCGGCCGTTCCGGTAGGTCAGGTGGAAGAGCTCCGGGATCCGGTCGCGCCCGGTCGCCTGCCAGAGCTCGATCGGGGTCAGGAGCGGGCAGAGGAACTCCTGCCCTCCGATCGCGTCCATCTCCTCGCGGATGATCTGCTCGACCCGCCGGTGGATCCGCCAGCCGAGCGGCAGGTAGGTCCACAGTCCGGCGCTCACCTGCCGGATGAAGCCACCGCGGACGAGCAGCTTGTGGCTGACCGCCTCGGCGTCGGCTGGATCCTCGCGCAGCGTCGGGAGGAAGAGCTGTGATGCCTTGGCCATGGATAGACACATCGGTGCCGGACTTCAGTCTGGCACCGATTCCGTTTGCTGTTGTCAGCCTAGTCGTTGAGCGGGATCAGCGACGCCTCGGCCATCGCCAGCGCCGCCGGCTTCGCCATCTTCAGGCGCTTCGGCCTGTGCATCCCGTCCGCGATCCACTCGTCGATCTCGCGGAAGAGCTCGTCGATCAGCGTCTCTGACTCGACCTTCTTCAGGACGCGGCCGTGCGCGTAGACGAACCCGACGTCGCGGCCGCCCGCGATTCCGAAGTCGGCGTCGCCGGCCTCGCCCGGACCGTTGACCGCGCAGCCGAGCACGGCGACCTCGAAGTGCTCCGGGTAGGCGCGGAGGCGCTCCTCGACCGCCTCCGCCAGGGTCTGGACACCGACGTTGTCGCGCCCGCACGACGGGCAGGCGATCATGATCGGGCCGCGCTCGCGCAGCCCGAGGGCCTTGAGGATCTCGAAGGCGGTCTTCACCTCCTCGACCGGGTCGGCGGTCAGCGACACCCGGATCGTGTCCCCGATCCCGTCCACGAGCAGCGCTCCCATCCCGACGGCGCTCTTGATCGAGCCCGAGTACGGCGTCCCCGCCTCGGTCACGCCCAGATGCAGGGGATACGGGACCTTCTCGCTGAGCATCCGGTAGGCGCGGATCATCGTCGGGACGTGGCTGGACTTGACGGAGATCTTGAAGTCGTGGAACTCGAGCCTCTCGAGCAGCTCCACCTCCTCGAGCGCGGCGGCGACGAGGGCCTCGGCCTGGTCGCGCTGCGCGACGTGGTCGAGGTGGCGCGGCAGGGAGCCCGAGTTCGCGCCGATCCGCATCGGGATCCCGGCCTTCTTCGCCGCGCGGACGACGAGCTCGACCTTGTCCGGCCCGCCGATGTTGCCCGGGTTGATCCGCACCGCGGCGACACCGCCCTCGATCGCCTTCAGCGCCAGCGAGGCGTTGAAGTGGATGTCGGCGATCACCGGGATCGGCGAGAGGCGGACGATCCGCGGCAGCGCCTCCGCGTCCTCGGTCTTCGGGACCGCGACGCGCACGACCTCGCAGCCCGCCGAGGCGAGCGCGGCGATCTGCGCCGTCGTCGCCTCGACGTCGTGGGTCTTCGTCAACGTCATCGACTGCACGACGACGGGCGCGCCGCCTCCGATCGCGACGCCGCCGACCGAGATCCGGCGCTCGCTTGCCATCGGTTTCAGTCTAACTTCCGCCCAGCCGCCCGACGTCGTTCGAGATCCCGATGAAGAAGAGCAGGGCGACGAGGACGATCCCCACCACCGAGACCCGCTCGTAGACCTCTCGCGCGACGGCGCGACCGCGAATCCCCTCGATCAGGGAGAAGGCGATGTGGCCGCCGTCGAGGGGCAGCAGCGGGAGCAGGTTCATCAGCGCCAGGGAGAGGCTGATCAGCCCCAGCACCCAGAGGTAGTCCTCTGTCCCCTGCTTCGCCGTTCGGTTCAGCGTCTGCGTGATCCCCACCGGGCTCGAGATCTCCTTGCGCCCTTGCCCGTGGACGAGGCGGGCCAGCGACTTGCCGATCTCCCTGGTCACGATCCCGGTCAGCTTCACGGACTGCCACGAGGACTCGCCGACTCCGAGCTCCTCGCCGCGGAGGACGAAACCGAGCCGGTAGGCGCCCTCGATACGCACGGGGCGGATCGGCCCGAGCTCGACGAGCTCTCTCCCGCGCCGGACCTCGAGCGCCACCGGCTGTCCGCCGGAAGAGGAGATGCGGGCGGCGATGTCGGAGGGCTGCACGGGTGTCCCGTCGATCGCGACGATCGTGTCTCCCGGCCGGAGGCCGACGGCGGCGGCCGGCCGGTTGGGCAGAACCTCGTTGACCGTGGTCGTCGCCTTCCCTCCCCCGACCATGAAGAGAGAGGCGAAGAGCACCACCGCCAGGACGAGGTTGGTGGCAGGGCCGGCGATGATCACCGCAACCCGCTTCCACGTCCGCTGACGCCAGTAGGCGTCCGGAGCGAGACCGTCCCCGATCTCCTGGAGCCCGCGCTCGGAAGCGTCGTCTCGGTCGGAGAGGCGTTCGATCTCCTCGAGGGCGGCGGCCGCGGCCGGCTCGTCCTCCTCGGCGAGGGCGCGCTTGAGGCGCTGCACCGGACCGGCGAGCTCCGGTGCGCGCTGGAGCGCGCGGCCGAAGTAGACGTCGACATCGCCCGGCGCCGGCCGGTGCATCCCCGGGATCTTGACGTAGCCGCCGAGCGGGATCGCGCCGATCCCGTACTCGATCCCGTTCCGTGTCGTCTTCGCGATCGCGGGTGGGAAGCCGACGTAGAAACGGCGAGGGCGCATGCCCACCGCACGTGCGGTGAAGAAGTGCCCCGCCTCGTGGATGAGGATCAGGAAGGCGAGGCCGAGGAGGGCGACGAGGACGCTCATCGAACGGGCGCCGCCCTGCGCCCGGTCAGCCGGCGGGCCTCGGCGTCGGCCTCGAGCAGGTCGTCGAGATCGCGCGCCTCGGCGCCGGCCACGCCCGCCAGCGTCTCCTCCACGGCGTCGGAGATCCCGAGGAAGGGCAGCCGTCCGTCGAGGAACGCGGCGACGGCGACCTCGTTCGCCGCGTTGAAGGCGCAGGGGTAGGTGCCTCCCTGCTCGCCGGCGCGGCGGGCGAGCGCGAGCAGCGGGAAGGTCTCCAGGTCGGCGGCGTGGAACGAGAGCGACAGCCCCGCGGCCAGATCGAGCGGCGGAACCGGCGTCTCGGCCCGCTCCGGGTAGGTAAGCGCATACGAGATCGGCACCCGCATGTCCGGATACCCGAGGTGGGCGAGCGCGGCGCCGTCACGAAAGCGGACGAGCGCGTGCACGACCGAGGTCGGATGCACGACCACCTCGATGCGCTTGTAGGGCAGACCGAACAGGAAGTGCGCCTCGATCAGCTCCAGTCCCTTGTTGGCAAGCGTTGCCGAGTCGACGGTGATCTTGGGGCCCATGCTCCAGGTCGGGTGTGCGAGCGCCTCCTCCGGCGTGACGTCGTCGAGCTCGGATCGCCTGCGACCTCGGAAGGGACCGCCCGACGCAGTCAGGACGAGCGAGTCGAGGGCGTCCGGGTCGTGGCCGGAGAGGCACTGGAAGGCGGCGGAATGCTCGCTGTCGACGGGCAGGAGCCTCCCCCCTCCCCGTTCGCGGGCGGCGAGCGCCAGATCGCCTGCTGCGACGAGGCTTTCCTTGTTGGCGAGGGCGAGGTCGACCCCGCGCTCGAGCGCCCACAGCGTGACCGGCAGCCCGGCGAAGCCGACGACAGCGTTGAGGACGATGTCGGGCTCGGCCCGGTCGAGGAGCGCCGCCATGTCGCCGCCGACCTGCGTGAGTGGAGCGAGCCCGTCGATCGGCGTCGATCCGGACGCCGCTGCGACGAGCTCGAGCCCTGGGTGGGCGTCGATGATCTCGACGGCCTGGCGGCCGATCGACCCCGTCGCGCCGATCAGGGCGACACGTTTCACCGAAACAGTATGACCGCGCCGTGCGGATTCACTCTCCTGTCACTTCGCCCGACAGCCGCGCCCGGATTCCGGCGCTAGCTCGCTAAACCTTGTCGAACGCGAGAATCACGTAGAAGGCGGCGATCGAGGCGAAGAGGGGCGCATCGATGCGGTCGAGCATCCCGCCGTGACCGCCGAGGACCCTGCCGGTGTCCTTGACGCCCATGTCCCGCTTGAGCAGCGACTCGAAGAGGTCGCCGAGCGGCGCGGCCGCCGCGATCGTCAGGCCGAGCAGGAGCGCCTGCCCGACGCCAAGAAACTCGTCGCGGTCCTGGTACAGCGCCACGAACGTGACGAAGATCGTCGCCACCGTACCCGCGACCAGGCCCTCCCACGTCTTGCCCGGCGAGATCCGCGGCGCCAGCTTGTGCCGCCCGACGAGCCGGCCGACGAAGAACGCCGCCGTGTCCCCCGCCCAGACGGCGAGGAGGAGCGTGAACGATGCGAGCCGGCCGTGCACCGGCAGGTCCCGCAGGAGGATCACGAAGACGAGGCCCAGCCCGATCCAGGCGACGCCGAGGATCGTGCCGCCCACCGCGACGGTCGCCGACTGTCTCGTGTCGGCGATCCCCTTGAGCAGGAACGCGAGCGCGAACGTCGTCGCCAGCCCTCCGGAGATCCAGGCGAATCCGCCGGCCTGGGCGGCGAGGAGGGTCAAGACCAGCCCCAGGTACCCGGCGATCACGATCGGCCGCAGCGGCCGCGTCATCGCGTAGTACTCGTGCAGCGCCGCGACGCCGACCGCCGCGGCGAGCACGAACAGCCACCACCCGCCGAGCCACACCATCCCGAGGACGAGCGGCAACCCGACGGCCCCGACTGCTAGGCGGGAGGCGAGATTGCTCACCGGCCGCCGAACCGCCGCCGGCGGCGCGCATACGCGCCGAGCGCGTCGCGAAGCTGCGCCGGACCGAAGTCCGGCCACAGCGTCCCGACGAACACGAGCTCCGCATAGGCGAGCTGCCAGAGCAGGAAGTTCGAGATGCGCAGCTCGCCCGACGTCCGGATCAGGAGGTCCGGATCGGGCATCGCGGGCGCGTAGAGCCGCGCGGCGAAGGTGTTCTCGTCCACGTCCTCGGGGGCGACGCCTTCCGCGACGAGCCGGCGCGCCGCCGCGACGAGCTCGGCGCGCCCGCCGTAGTCGATCGCGACCCACAGGCTGAGGCGCTCGTTGTGACGCGTCTGCTCCTCGAGCGCCGCCATCCGCGCCGCGAGCTCCTCCGGCGCGCGGTCGCGCCGCCCGATGAAGCGCACCCGCACCCCCTGGGCGACGAGGTCGGGAAGCTCGCGCTCGATCGTCTCCGCGAAGATCTCCATCAGCGCGTCGACCTCCGCTTCGGGGCGCGTCCAGTTCTCGGTCGAGAACGCATACACCGTGAGCGATTCGACGGCGAGCTCGATCTCGGTCTCGACGATCGGGCGCAGGGCACGGGAGCCGGCGCGATGACCCTCGGCGACGCTCACCCCGCGCTTGCTCGCCCACCGGCCGTTCCCGTCCATGATGATCGCGACGGAGCGGGCGGCCCCGGGCAGCTCGGGATCGGCGAGGCCGACGCCACGCAGGTTCATGATCCTCGTTCGCAAGCTCACGGATCTCCGGGCAAGGCGCTGGAGAATGTATCTCCGCGGAAAGTGCGCAGCACTTTTCGCGGTTCAGACCTCGAGAATCTCGGATTCCTTGCGCTTCAGCAGCTCGTCGATCCGATGAACGTGCTCGTCGGTCAGCTTCTGGACGCGCTCCTCGGCGCGGTGCTCCTCGTCCGCCTGGACGTCGCCGTTTCCGACCAGCTCCTTCAGGTGGTGCATGACGTCCCGGCGCACGTTGCGCACCGCCACCCGCCCGTCCTCGGCACGCTGGCGGACGACCTTGACGAGGTCCTTCCTCCGCTCCTCGGTCAGCTGCGGGATCGGCAGGCGGATGATCTTGCCGTCGTTCGAGGGCGTCAGGCCGAGGTCGGACTCCATGATCGCCTTCTCGATCGATTTCACGGAGCCGGGGTCGAACGGTTGCACGGTCAGCATCCGCGGCTCCGGAACGTTGATCGTGGCGAGCTGGATCAGCGGGGTCGGCGTCCCGTAGTAGTCCACCGTCACGTGGTCGAGCAGCGCGGCGGACGCGCGCCCGGTGCGGACGCTGTTGAACTCGTGCTGCGTCGTCTCGACCGACTTGTGCATCCGGCGGACGGCGTCCTGAATCAGATCGTCGATCATCGGGTCGCTCCCTGGTTCTCGGGCCGGGCGGCGCTGGCTCCGGCGCCGCTTCCAGGCTGGTTCTGGTTTCTCGGCCGGGTGGGGCCGGCGGTGCCGGCGCCGCTTCCAGCCGCAGGCGTGGAGATGATCGTGCCGACGCGCTCGCCGGCGACGATGCGCTTGATGTTCCCCGCGGCGAGCTCGAAGACGTGGATCGGCACGCCGTTGTCCATGCACAGCGAGAGCGCGGTCGTGTCCATGACCTTGAGGCCCCGCTCGATCGCCTCCAGGTGCGTCAGCTCCGGGAGGAACTCGGCGTTCGGGTCGAGCCTGGGGTCGCCGTCGAACACGCCTTCGACCCCGTTCTTCGCCATCAGGATCGCCTCGGCCCCGATCTCGAGCGCGCGGAGAGCGGCTGCCGTGTCGGTGGTGAAGAACGGGTTCCCCGTACCGGCGGCGAAGATCACGATCCGGCTCTTCTCGAGATGCCTGATCGCCCGCCTGCGGATGTACGGCTCGGCGACCTCGGCGACCGCGATCGCGGACAAGACGCGTGTCTGGGCCCCCCGGCGCTCGAGGGCGTCCTGGACGGTGAGCGAGTTGAGGACGGTCGCGAGCATGCCCGCGTAGTCGGCCGTCGCGCGGTCCATCCCGGCGGCGGCCGCCTCCATCCCGCGAACGATGTTCCCTGCGCCGATCACGAGCGCGATCTCGAGGCCGTCGTCCTGGACGTCGACGATCTCGCCGGCGATCGCCTCGATCCGGTCCGGATCGACTCCGTAGGGCCGGTCGCCCATCAGCGCCTCGCCGGAGAGCTTGAGCAGCACGCGGCGGAAGGGGGCGGCCGGCTGCGGGAGTGGGCTCGTTGCGCTCGTCACAGGCCTACTCTGACAGGGCGAGCCGGCGAAACTCAATCACCCCGAAGCCGGACTCCGTCAGCGCCTGACCGACCTTCTTGCCGGGCTCGTGGATCCAGTCCTGGTCTGCGAGCACCCGCTCGGCCAGCCACTTCTGGATGCGGCCCTCGACGATCTGCCGCTGCACCTCCTCGGGCTTCGCGGCGACGTCGGGCTGCTTGGCGAGGATCTCGCGCTCTGCATTCACCTCGGCCTCGGGCACATCGTCGCGGGTGAGGTACTGCGGCGCTGCGAACGAGATGTGCATCGCGAGGAGACGGGCGACGTCCGGGTTGCCGGTCCCGTGCACGAGCACGCCGATCTTGTTCGCAGGCAGGTGGACGTAACCGGAGAGCACCTCACCCTCCCTCCCCTCGAAGCGGACGGCGTCCTGGGTGACGATGTTCTCGCCGACCTTCGCCACCAGCTCCACGCGCTCGTCCTCGAGCTCGGTGAGACCCTGGGGCCCGTGACGGCAGACGGCGTCGAGGAGGCGCTGGACGAAGACGAGGAAGTCGTCGTTGTTCGAGACGGGTTCGGTCTCGCAGCCGACCGCGACCATCGCCGCGGTCGTCGTCGTGCAGAAGTCGATCGCGACCTTGCCCTCGGTCGTCTCCCGGCCGGATCGTTTCGCGGCCTGGGCGATCCCCTTCTCCCGAAGCAGCGTGACCGCGGCGGACAGGTCGCCCTTCGTCTCCTGGAGCGCGCGCTTGCACTCCATCATCCCGGCGCCGGTCTGGTCGCGGAGCTCCTTGACGAGATTCGCCGGGATGTTCGCCATCAGACCTCTCCCTCTGCGGCAGGCGCCTCGCCGAGCGCCGGCTCCTCCCGTGCCGGTTCCTCGGCAGGAGGTGCCGGTTCCTCGGCAGGCGCCGGACTCTGGTCGACGGGCGCGGCCTCGGCGGTCTCGGCTCTCTCGGCGGTCTCGGTTGCCTCCCCCGGCTCCTGGGCCGCCTCCTGGCGGGGTGCGGTCAGCTCCGCGGAGGAAATCTTCGCCTTCCCCTGTGCGATCGCGTCGGCGATCACACGTACGATCAGGCTGCAGGAGCGGATCGCGTCGTCGTTCCCCGGGATGACGTAGTCGGCCTCGTCGGGATCGCAGTTCGTGTCGACGAGCGCGACGATCGGCAGGCCGAGCCGCCGCGCTTCGCGGACGGCGAGCGCCTCCTTGCGGAGATCGAGCACGAACAGCGCATCCGGCTGGCGCTTCATGTCGGCGACACCGCCGAGGTTCGCTTCGAGCTTCTCGAGCTCGGCCAGCATCGCGATCCGCTCCTTCGGCGGCAGGAGCTCGAGCTGGGCGTCCTCGCGAAGCCGGCGGAGTTCGTGCAAGCGGTCGATCCGGTCGGAGATCGTGCGCCAGTTGGTGAGCAGGCCGCCGAGCCAGCGGTTGCTGACGAAGGGCATCCCGACCCGCTTCGCATGCTCCACGACGGCGTCCTGCGCCTGCTTCTTCGTGCCGACGAACAGCACGCTTCCGCCTCGCTCGGCGACCCCGCGCACGAACTCGTGCGCCTCGTCGATGAGCTCGGCCGTCTGCTGCAGGTCGATGATGTAGATCCCGCCGCGCTCGTTGAAGATGAACCTGCGCATCTTCGGGTTCCAGCGACGGGTCTGGTGGCCGAAGTGAACGCCGGCCTCCAGGAGCTCCCGCATGGAGACGACAGCCACGATGCTTCCCCTTTCGGTTGCTGTGCGTTACGCCGGCGGGCCCGTGCGGAACCGGCCCCGCGGCCGGCACCGCCGCCCGGGTGTCCCCGCCGGGTCGGTGGAACGGAAGACGGACATGCTACCCGCGGGCGCGTCCGAGTGCCGCCGCGAGGTCGCCGGGCAGCGGCGACTCCGCCTCGACGGGTACTCCGGTGACCGGATGGGGGAACGCGAGGCGCGAGGCGTGCAGGAACTGCCGCCGCAGGCCCTCCTCGGGTACGCCGTACACGCGGTCGCCCGCGACGGGCAGGCCGATCGAGCCGAGGTGGACGCGGATCTGGTGCGTGCGGCCGGTCTCGAGCCGCACCGAGAGGAGGGCGTGCTCGGCGAGGAGCTCGACCACCTCGAAATGGGTGACCGCGTCCTTCGGCGAATCGGTGTCGAGCGAGCGGCGGGTCGGGTCGCGGCGGTCGCGGCCGATCGGCGCCTCGATCCGGCCCCGGCGTGAGCGCGGACGTCTACGCACGAGCGTCGTGTACTCCCGTTCCAGCGCCCGACGCCGCACGAGCCGGCGCAGACCGTCGTAGGCGACCTGCGTGCGGGCGACGACGAGGAGGCCCGACGTGTCCCGGTCCAGGCGGTGGACGATCCCGGGGCGCTCGGGGTCGCCCCCGGTGAGCCCGTGGCGTACGAGCCCCTGGACGAGCGTGCCCGCTGCATGCCCCGCTCCAGGATGGACGACGAGTCCGGCCGGTTTGTCGACGACGAGAAGATGCTCGTCCTCGTAGGCGATCTCGAGCTCGAGCGGTGGCCCCGGCGAGGGCCGGCCGGGTGTCGGCGGAGAGATCACCTTGAGCTCCTCTCCGCCGGTCAGGCGATGGCTCTTTGCGGGCTTCGTCCCGTCGACCGTGACGTGCCCGGCCGCCAGCAGACGCGCGGCGGCCGCTCGCGAGCCGATCTCCGGCAACTCGGCGAGGAAGCGGTCGAGCCGCTGTCCCGCAGCCCCGTCAGGAACGAGTCGAGGAGTGCACACGTCGCCGGGGACGTCGCGGCGCCCGGTCGGCGGCGACGAGCGCGCCGAGCAGCATTGCGACCCCGACCACGATGAAGCTGTCCGCCAGGTTGAACGCCGGCCAGTAGCGGAGGTCGAGGAAGTCGGTGACGTGCCCGAGCCGAACGCGATCGGCGAGGTTCGACACGCTGCCCCCGATCAGCAGGCCGACCGCGACGGGCAGCAGCGGGTGGCGGGCGCCCGACCGCGCGAAGTAGCCGAGCATCCAGGCGACGGCGATCGTCGTCAGGACGATCACGACCGCGGTCGCTCCGGCGAAGAGGCCGAACGCGATCCCCGAGTTCTGGAGATGGTGGATCGAGAACGGGCCGATGACGCTCACCTCGTGGTCGAGCGCGAGCTGGCTGGAGACGACGTGCTTGGTCAGCTGGTCGGCGAAGACGGCGGCGAATGCGACGGCCGCGAGGCCGAACCAGTGCGCGGGCCGTGCGGCCAGCGACCTCGCTGCGACCGAGATCGGGGCGAGGCCGTCGGTGCGCGAGCCGGGCCGGAAGTCCGACTTGCGTGCGGTCTCGGTCATCCTCGCTCCTGCTTGCGCTTGTCGTCGATGCAGAGCGTCGCCCACGGCCGCGCCTCGAGCCGCTCCTCCCCGATCGGACGTCCGCAGCGCTCGCACGTCCCGTAGGTCCCGTCGTCGATCCGCGCGAGCGCGGCATCGATCTCCGCCAGGACGTGCGTGGAGTTCTCCTCGAGCGAGCTCGCCATCTCTCGATCGAACGTCGCCGTCGCGACGTCGCCGAGGTGGTTGTCCTGGTAGGTGGTCTCTTCGGTCTCGTCCGAGAGCGAACCGGGATTCTCGGCGTGGATGTTGTCGATCGCGTCGACGACGCGCCTGCGCTCGTCGACGAGCCGCCCGCGAAAGTGCTCGACGTCGACGGCGCTCATCGGTCCCCCAGCCGACGGTGCCCACCGGCCGGCCCGGTGCGAGCCGCCCCGGGCGACGCCCGGAAGCGGAGTCGTGTCGAACACCCCGTCACTCCAGCTCAGTATAGGCCCGGCCTTCAGGCCGCCTTCGTCCGACGGGAAGGCTCATCGGCGTCGTCGCCCGCGACGGCGATCGCCTCGTGGTCTCCGGCCTCGTCGAGGGCCTCGAGGGCGGCGCGGAGCAGCAGCCGGAGGCGACGGGCCTCGCCGACGAGCAGCTCGCGATCGCTGCGCGCGGTCCGGGTGATCGTCCGTGCCTCGGCCTGCGCCTCGGAGACGATCGTCTCGGCCTCTCGCTTGGCCTGGTCTCGCAGCTCGTGCGCGGCTCGCTCGGCCGAGACGAGCGTCCCGCGCAGGAGCGACTCGAGCTCGCGGTATCGCGTCAGCTCGCCCTCCAGATGCTCGAGCTGGTCCGAGTGGTCGGCGCGCTCGCGCCAGACGGTCTCGAAGCTCTCGGTCACCTCCTCGAGCAGCCGGTCGACCTGCCTGCGCCCGTACCCGAAGATGCGGCGCTTCAGCCGGACATGGCGGATCTCGACAGGTGTGTACGACATCGGTCCTCCTCTCGTATCAATGCAATCTCTCGAGCAGCCTCGTCACGACCACATCCAGCCCGACCAGGACGATCACGGAAACGATCGGCGACAGGTCGATCGGGCCTGCCGGTGGGAGCACACGGCGGAAGAGGCCCAGGTAGGGGTCGCAGACGTCGTGGAGGAAGCGCTGCAGCCAGTTCAGCGAGTAGGGCAGGCGGATCCAGGACGTGAGCACGTAGACGAAGATCAGCAGGATGTAGACCGCAACGAAGACCTCGACGAACGTCGTCGCCGTGGAGACGGCGTCCGCGAGGAAGCCGAGGGTGGCGACGGCTACGCCCATGCCCAGATGTTCGGGCCAGGGAGCCGTTTCCCTACGGGACGCGACGTTTCAGCCGCGGCAACGGCCGCCGGAGCCGGGCTCCGCCGGCGGAGGCCATCTACGAAGGGGGCAACAGTGGTCCTCCGCCCACAGTTCGGCGGCTCCGTTCCCGATGGGCGCCTGAGGTCGGCCCGCAAGGAGGGGGCCCGCGGGGGAACCAGGGGTTCCCCCCCGCTCCTCAATGCCGGATTGTAGAAGCCGCCCCGCTCGAGGATCCGGGCCCGCTCCTCCGCGGAGACCTCGACGTTGCGCGGGGTGAGGAGGAAGACCTTGTCGGCGACCCGCTGCATTCCGCCGTTGAGCGCGTAGGTGAGGCCGCTGGCGAAGTCGATGAGGCGCTTCGACAGCTCCTGGTCGGTCGCCTGGAGATTGAGGATCACCGGTATCCCGTCCTTGAACTTGTCGGCGATCTGCTGGGCGTCGTTGAAGCTCCGAGGGAGGATCAGATGGACCCGTACGTTCGGGCTCGGCGCCGCCTCCAGGCGCCGCGGACGGGTGGGAAGGGCCTCGGGCCCGCCGCCGCGTTCGCGACGTTCGCGTTCGCGCTCGCGAGCACGTTCTGCTCGCGGCTCGCGGCGGGCGACGGCCGTCCGGGCGCCCGTGTCGGAATCGGAGTCGGCCCAGTCCTCGTAGTCGTCGCGGTGACGCCGAGGCAGCCTCCGCACGTTCGGCCGGTCGCTGTAGGTGCGCTCGAGCTCCTCGTTCGTCGCGTACCCGTCCTCGTCCCAGTAGTCGTCCTCCTCGGCGATCCCGAAGTAGACGAGCGTCCTGTTCCAGAGGTCTGCGAAGCCCATGTGCGCCTGAGATGGTAACGCGCGCGGCGGAACGCCCACGCGCGGGCTCATGGAGCCCAGAGGACGCTACCGATGCGAACGTACGTCGCTCCTTCTTCGACGGCGACCCGGAAATCCTGGCTCGTTCCCATCGAGAGCTCTGTCAGCCTGTGTCGTTCAGCCAACTCGCGCAGGCGCCGAAAGTAGGGGCGCGACGACTCCGGGTCGTCGGAGAGCGGAGGCATCGTCATCAGCCCCCGCACGTCCGGGTAGAGGGCGAGGAGAGCGGCGAGGCCGTCGGGCTCGACCCCCGACTTCGTCGGCTCGCCGGACAGGTTCACCTCGACGAGTGCCGGGATGGTCAGGCGCCGAGCGGCCGACTCCGAGTCGAGCGAGTGAACGAGCTCGCAGATGCCGTTCAGGATCGGCGCCTTCCGGCTCTGCAAGTGGCCGATGAAGTGCCAGCGGAACGCGCCGCCGTGGGCGGCGAACTTGGCCTGGAGGTCCTGGGCGCGGTTCTCCCCGACGATCTCGATGCCGGCCTCGGCGAGGGCGGCGAGATCGCCGACCGACACGTACTTGGTCGCGGCGACGACGGTCACGTCGGGGCCGATCTCGGCCCGGATCTGCTCGAGCCTCGCCCGGATGGCGTCAGGCGACATAGGCGATCAGTCCCTGACGGCCGGTGCGGCTCCGGTCCCGCCGGTGCGAGAAGAGGAGGTCCGGGTTGCAGGCGGTGCACAGATCGACGCGGGAGACGGCCTCGACACCCGCGTCCTCGAGCGCACGCTCGGTCGCGGTCCAGAGATCCAGGAAGCGCCCGTTCGCGATCGCGCGGCCGAAGCGCGCGCGGAACGGCTCCGCGACCTCCTCGCCGACCTCGTAGCAGCACGGTCCGATTCCGGGGCCGATCGTCGCGGCGAGCGCCCCTCCGCCGAGCGCGTCCGCGCCCGCGCGGACGATCCCGGCGAGCAGCCCGCGCCAGCCGACGTGGAGCGCGGCGATCGCGGGGTCGCCTCCCAGGCGGGCGAGGGCGACGGGCAGGCAGTCGGCCGCGAAGACGAGCAGCGGCTCGCCGGGGGTGTCCGACCACAGTCCGTCGCCGGGCTCGCCCGGCGTTCCCGCCCGGCGAACGGTCGAGCCGTGCACCTGCCGGCCGTAGCGGAGAAGGCCGGAATCGGTATCGAGCGCGGCGGCGAGGCGGGGCCGGTTCTCGGCGACATGCTCCGGCTCGTCGTCCGTCAGACGCCCGAGGTTGAGGGTGTCGAAGGGCGCGCCGCTCACCCCTCCGACCCTCGTCGAGAACGCCACGACATACGGGCCGGGCGCGTCCCAGCGGATCAGCGGCAGGTCAGCCATCGATCAACGACCGGGCGGCGGCCAGCTCGGACTCGCGTCCGTCGAGCTCACCGCGGAGCTTGCGGCGCCGGAGCTCCGCGAGCACCTCCC
Source organism: Gaiellales bacterium (assembly GCA_038248655.1). Taxonomy (GTDB): domain Bacteria; phylum Actinomycetota; class Thermoleophilia; order Gaiellales; family Gaiellaceae; genus DATBLE01. The sequence continues at coordinate 2,203 of JBBRXG010000021.1, read as the reverse complement.
CCACCCTCGGCGACTCGGCGAGACCGAGAGCGGCGAGATCGTCGCCGTCGATGTCGAGATGCACGTTCCTGAGCCGCGAGAAGTAGTCGCGGAGCGCCGGAACGTCGGCCAGCGCGAGCGCGAGGAGCGGTGCATCGGGCGCGCCGGGCTCGGCCAGCTCGACCACCTCTGCGGCGTCGGGCTCGCCCCGTAGCCGGCGGACGAGCTGCGGCGCGAGCAGAACTGCCGCTGCGATCTGCCTCGCATCGGAACGCGAGAGGTCGAAGCCGTCGAGCCAGGGTGCGAGCTCGCCCGGAGGTATTCGCCGGGCGAGGAGGGCGAGCCGGACGCGCCAGGGCGGTGTGTCGACACCGATCTCGACCGCGAGCTCGGTGAGGTCGGCCGCGAGCCTGACGGCCTCCTCGTCGGCGCCGAGGAGCGGGTGGATCGCCCGGTCGGCTCCCAGATCGGCGAGACGCCGGATCGCATGGGCGACGTCCTCTTCCGACAGGAGCGCGACCAGCTCCTCGCCGAGGCGCGCACGCGAGAGCCGCCCGATCAGGCCCTGGCCGACGGCGGAGCGGGCGAAGTCCTCGGTCGAGGGGTCCATCCGGAAGCGGTAGCGGTTCTCGTACCGGACTGCGCGGAGGATCCGGGTCGGGTCGTCGACGAAGGACCGGTCGTGCAGCACGCGGATCGTCCCCGCCGCGAGGTCGGAGCGCCCGCCGAACGGATCGACGAGCCGGCCGAAGTCGTCCGGCGTCAACGACACCGCGATCGCGTTGATCGTGAAGTCGCGGCGGCGGAGATCGTCCTCGAGCGTGCCCGCAGCGACGGTCGGCAGCGCCGCCGGCGCCGCGTACGTCTCCCTGCGGGCGGTGACGACGTCGACGCGCAGCCGGTCGTCGCAGGAGACGACCGCGGTGCCGAACTGCTCGTGCCGGGTGACCGTGCCACCGAGGGCCCCGGCTAGCCCCTCGGCGAGCACGATCCCGTCGCCCTCGACGACGACGTCGACGTCCAGGCTCGGTCGTCCGAGGAGGAGGTCCCGGACGAGCCCGCCGACGAGGAACACGCCCTCCGCCTGGAGGGCGTCCAGCGCTCGGAGCACCGGCGCCAGCCGTTCGAGGGTCCGGAGCTCGGCTGCGATCGATTCGACCGTCATCCGGTTGGAGTGTGCCGTGCCCGCTGTCCGGCGCTGCCGTCGCGGCCCCCGGGCGCTAGGCGAGCGCGATCGCCTCGATCTCGACGAGAGCGCCGGACGGGAGCCCCGCGACCTCGACGGTGGCGCGGGCAGGAGGGACGTCTCCGACGTGGCGCCGGTAGACCTCGTTCATCGCCCCGAAGTCACCCAGATCGGTCAGGTAGACCGTGGTCTTGACCAGCCGGTCGAGCCCGCTGCCGGCCTCCTCGAGGATCGCCTTCAGGTTCGCGAACACCTGCTCGGTCTGCTCGGTGACTCCGCCGTTCACGAGCTCGTGCACTCCCGGGCCGAGCGCAAGCTGACCGGAGACGAACACGAGACCGTTCGCCCGGATCGCCTGGGAGTACGGCGCGCCCTGAAACGGAGCCGGCGCCGCCTCGGTGCGGATGGGCTCCTTCTCGGGCACGATCAGGCCTTCGGCCGGAGGCGGCAGGCCTGCGAGAGGGCGACACCGAGTGCCTTGAACATCGCCTCGAGGACGTGCTGCGTGTCGTCGCCTGCGATCAGGCGCACGTGGAGCGTGATCCCTGCGCCGTCCGCGAAGCGGCCGAGGAACCGGGTAATCAGGTCGGTGTCGAACCCGCCGATCATCGCGTCGGACAGGTCCACGTTCGTGACCAGGAGCGGCCGGTCCGAGACCTCGAGCGCGACGTGGGCGAGCGCCTCGTCCACCGGCAGCGCTGCCGAGCCGAACCCACGCGCGCCGTCGGCGCGCAGATGCCTCGAAAGCTCGTCGCCGAGCGGCTCGCCGGCCGCGGCGGCATCCTCGGCCGCCGTTCCGGGGGTGAGCGCGGCGACCAGGTCGAACTCCGCGTACTGGGCGAGCAGGCCAAGGAGCCGGTCGAGCACCGGAAAGCCGGTGTCCGCGTTCGCCCGGCCGCTGCCCGGCACGGTCACGCTCACCCGGAGGCGCTCCGCCTGTCGGCCCATCCCCATCGTGTAGCGGAGGGTACCGCGCGGTGTCTAGACAGCGACGCGCTCGATGCGGGCCCCGAGCTGGCGCAGCCGCTCGTCGATCCG
>JBBRXG010000020.1:0-34729 GCA_038248655.1 Gaiellales bacterium | reverse complement strand
GGGCCGAGCGGGGTACGCCGGAGGCGGTCGTGATCGACCATGTCGGCGACGCCGCGAAGATCCGGCTCGAGCTCGCAGGGATGGGTGCGGCCTGCGCCAGAATCCTCCTCACGCACACGCACTACGACCACATCGGCGCTGTCGCCGACCTGGCCGAGGGCACCGGCGCGAAGGTCTGGATCTCCGAGCTCGAAGCCCCCGTGCTCGAGAACCCGAGCGCGTACTACCCCGGAATCCCGATCCGCGCGCACGCGGCCGAGGCGCTCCTCGCCGGCGGCGAGACGATCGAGCTGGCCGGGCTCTCGTTCGAGACCGTCCAGGTGCCCGGGCACTCGCCCGGCCACCTCGCCTTCTACGCCGACGAGTGCCTCTTCTCCGGCGACGTCCTCTTCGCCGGATCGGTCGGCCGCACGGACCTGCCGATGGCCGACTGGGAGACGCTCGTCGAGTCGATCCGCACCCTGCTGGAGCGGTATCCGCCCGAGACGGTCGTCTACCCGGGCCACGGCCCGCCGACGACGCTCGGCGCGGAGCGCGCGGGCAATCCGTTCCTCGCCGAGCTCCGCGCCTAGGTGCCGACGTTCGAGGCCCCCAGGGGCACGCACGACATCCTCCCGTCCGAGCAGCCCCGCTGGCGACAGGTGACGGGTGAGTTCGAGCGGCTGTGCGCGCTCTACGGCTACCGCCGCATCGACACGCCCGTGTTCGAGGACACCGAGCTCTTCGCCCGGACGGCCGGAGAGGGCTCCGACGTGGTCGCGAAGGAGATGTACACGTTCACCGACCGCGGCGACCGCTCGCTGACGTTGCGCGCCGAGGCAACGGCGCCGATCGTCCGCGCCTACCTCCAGCACGGACTCCATCGCGAGCCGCAGCCGCAGAAGCTCTACACGTACGAGACGATCTACCGGTACGGCCGCCCGCAGAAGGGCCGCTACCGCGAGCACTGGCAGCTCGACGTCGAGGCGATCGGCTCCGACGATCCGGCGGTCGACGCCGAGGTGATCCAGCTCTACGACGCGCTCCTCGCGCGGCTCGGCGTGTCCGAGTACCGGCTCGAGCTGAACTCGATCGGAGACGCCGAGTGCCGGCCGGCCTACCTCGGGCTGCTCCGCCGCTGGCTCGAGGAGCACGGCGCCGACCTCGACGGGGGGACGCGGGAGCAGGCCCGGCGCAATCCGCTGCGCGCCCTCGACAACATCGCCGGCAAGCCGCCCGAGGTGCAGGAGGCGCTCCGCCGGGCGCCCGCGATCGGCGACGCGCTGTGCGACGCCTGCCGCGCCCACTTCGCCGACGTCCGGCGCTACCTCGACGCGCTCGGCGTCGGGTACGAGATCGTTCCCACCCTGGTGCGGGGGCTCGACTACTACACGCGGACGACCTGGGAGTTCGTCGGGCCGGAGGGCGGCGCGCAGAGCACGCTGTCGGGCGGCGGCCGCTACGACGGGCTCGCCGAGGCGCTCGGCGGGGCGCACACGCCGGGTGTGGGCTTCGGCGCCGGGATCGAGCGCCTCGTGCACGCGCTCGAGCAGACGGGGGCTGCCGCGCCGGGCGAGGACGGGATCGACGTCTTCTTCGTCTGCGCCGACGGAGCCGACCGGCCCGCCGTGCTCGCGAAGGTGCTCGACCTGCGCGCGGCCGGCCTCCGCGCCGACGCCGACTTCGGCGGTCGCTCCGTCAAGGGCCAGCACACCCAGGCCGGCCGGCTCGGGGCGAAGCGCGTGGTGGTCGTCGAGGCGGGAACCGACCTGTCCGAGCTGAACCCGTGAGCTGGCGCGACCTGCTCTGCGGCGAGGTCCGCGAGGAGCACGTCGGCCGGAAGCTGACCGTCGCCGGCTGGGTGGACACGCGCCGCGACCACGGCGGGCTCGTGTTCGTCGACCTCCGCGACCACAGCGGGCTCGTCCAGCTCGTGATCAACCCCGAGCGCACGCCCGAGGCGCACGCGGCGGCCCACGGCGTCCGGAACGAGTTCGTCCTCCGGGCCGAGGGAGAGGTCGTCGCCCGGGCGCCCGACGCCGTCAACCCGAACCTGCCGACCGGCGCCGTCGAGCTCCAGGTCGATCGGCTCGAGGTGGTCTCCCGCTCGGTCCCGCTCCCGTTCCAGCTCGACGAGGAGGGCGTGGACGAGACGCTGCGCCTGCGCTACCGCTGGCTCGACCTGCGCCGCGGCCGGCTCCAGCGCAACATCCGCCTCCGCGCGCAGATGGTCGGCGTGATCCGGCGCGTGATGGACGAGGCCGGGTTCCTCGACATCCAGACGCCGATCCTGTTCAAGCCGACGCCGGAGGGTGCACGCGACTTCATCGTTCCGAGCCGCCTCCAGAAGGGTCGTTTCTATGCGCTGCCGCAGTCGCCGCAGATCCTCAAGCAGCTGCTCGTGATCGCGGGTTTCGACCGCTACTACCAGATCGCGATCTGTTTTCGCGACGAGGATCTGCGGGCCGACCGCGTCCAGGAGATCACCCAGCTCGACGTCGAGATGGCCTTCCCCGACCTCGAGCTCATCGTGGAGGTGATGGAGCGGATGTGCGTCGCGATCTGGCGAGAGTGCCTCGAGGTCGAGCTCGAAGCCCCGTTTCGGCGCATGACCTACGCGGAGGCGATGGCGCGCTTCGGGACCGACAAGCCAGACCTTCGCTTCGGGCTCGAGATCGAGGAGGCGACCGAGGTCACGCGCGGCTCCGAGTTCGGCGTCTTCGCCGGCGCGACCTGCGTCCGCTACCTGACCGTGCCCGGCGAGCTCTCCCGCGCCGAGCTCGGGGCGCTCGAGGAGCGTGCGAAGGACTGGGGCGGGAAGGGACTCGCGTACCTCGTCTACGGAGCCGACGGCACGGTCCGCTCGCCGATCGCGAAGTTCCTCTCCGAGCGGGAACTCGCTGCGTTCCGCGCCGAGCCCGGCTCGACGGTGCTCTTCGGCGCCGGCGAGCCGGCGATGGTCGCGCGAGTGCTCGGAGCCCTCCGCAGCCATCTGGGCGAGGCCCTGGGCCTGATCGACGAGAGCGCATTCGAGTTCGCCTGGGTGATGGACTTCCCGATGTTCGAGTGGTCGGAGGAAGAGAAGCGCTGGGGAGCGGTGCACCATCCGTTCACCCGGCCGACACCGGAGTGGGAGGAGGGCTTCGATGCCGATCCGGCGCAGGCTCAGGCGCTCGCCTACGACCTGATCGCGAACGGCAACGAGATCGGCGGCGGCTCGTTCCGCATCCACGAGCCCGAGCTGCAGTCCCGGGTCTTCGACGTGCTCGCGTTGTCCCCCGAGGAGCAGCGTTCGAAGTTCGGGTTCCTTCTGGATGCGCTGGGCATGGGTGCGCCGCCGCACGGCGGCATCGCCTTCGGCATCGACCGGATGGTGATGGTCCTCGCAGGGGAGCCCAACCTCCGCGACACGATCGCCTTCCCGAAGAATCAGGCCGGCGTCGATCCCATGAGGGGGGCACCCTCCGACGTGCCGCGCGAGCAGCTCGACGAGCTCGGGATCGACGTCGTCGTCCCGAGCGACGAGCCCTAGCCCCTACACTGGCCGGACGATGCGGGGCGGATTCGCGCCGAGATTCGCGATCGAGGCGGGATTCCTGGTCCTCCTCGGGGTCGGAGCAGGAGTGGCCGATCTGAGGCCTGCCGTGATCGTCGCGGTCCTCGCCGGCGCCTGGGTGCTCGTGTCGCTCCTGGAGCTCGCCGTCTGGCGCGGACAGCGGATGACCTTCGGCTACGGAACGCCCCCGCCCGCCCCGGTGGAACCGGAACCGGTCGAGACCGACCCCGAGCCGGCCCACGGATGGGATGCCGAGGAGGTCGAGCAAGACGACAGCGCGTATCCGCTTCGCTCCGACGCGGGCGCGACGCCGTCCGAGGAGGTCGAGGCGTACACGCGCGTGCTGGGCGACCAGGCCGCCGAGCCGGGCGGTGAGTCGCCCGACGATCGGGGCACGTGAGCCCGATCCTCGCGCAGCGCCAACTTGCCCTCCTCGCAGCAGCGGCGGCCGCGGTCGTGATCGGTCTCGCAGTCGCGGCGCGCGACCGGACGGTGATCAAGGCCCTCCCGGGGCTCCCCCGGCCCGCCGTCTCCGACGTGAGCGGCTGGTACACGACGCTGGCGCGCGTGCGGACGCGCCCGCTCGCGGGCCGCACGTCGGGATGCGGGACGCTGCTCGATCCGAGGACGCTGGGCGTCGACCACCCGGTGCTTCCCTGCGGGGCGAAGGTCTTCGTCCGCTACCGCGACAAGACCGTGCTCACGACCGTCGTCGACCGCGGGCCCTTTGCGCCGGGGGCCGAGTTCGAGGTCACGCCCGCGCTCGCCGACCTGCTCGGCCTCTCGGGCGCCCAGACCGTCCGGTGGAGCTTCGCGCGGGCGGGGTGACGCTCGCTAGCATGGGCCGGTGCCCGACCCTGTTCGTGGCTCCGCACTTCACAGTAGAACCAACAGCCAAAGCGAGGGAGCCCGCGTCGGGCGCGCCGAGTCGGGAGACGAGTCGCCCCGCAAGGCACCCACCTGGTTCGTCCAGGTTCGCTACGGGGCGGAGACAGCGGCAGGGTGGAGCAGCACGGGAGAACGACACCGGGGGAACTCAGGGTTCCCCCGGTGTCCCCCTCCTTCTTTCGGCTTCGCCGGGACAGGCAGGGGTTGTGCGATCCTGGATTCGTGATCGAGATCAGCGGTGACTCGTCTCGGGCCGGGCGCTGGGCGCTCGTGCGGCTCCGCATCGACGGCGACCGGATCGTCGACGCCGACGCGGACGGACTCGACACCGGCCTGGCCGGCCTGAGCCTGCTCGAGGCCGCCGCGGTCGGAGGCGAGGAGCTCGCCGTCGATGCGCTCGCGAACGCGCTCGGGCCGGTGTTCCGGGCCCGGCGGAGCGGCGGCCGCGTCGCGGTGGCGATGAGCGGCGGCGTCGACAGCGCCGTCGCGCTCCTGCGTGCCGGGCCGGATGCGGTCGGCGTCACGCTGCGCCTCTGGACCGATCCGGCCGGCACCGGGTCCGACCGGGTGTGCTGTTCCCCCGAGGCGGTGCTCGCCGCCCGCCGCGCGTGCCACGCCCTCGGGCGCCCGCACGTCACCCTCGACCTCCGCGAGCAGTTCCGTCGGGCGGTCGTCGCCCCGTTCGTCCGCGGCTACGCCAGGGGCGAGACGCCGAACCCGTGCACGCGCTGCAACGGCGGCTTTCGCTTCGCCGAGCTGCTCGCCTTCGCCCGTCGCGCCGGGGCGGCGCGGCTCGCGACCGGCCACTACGCACGCATCGTCCATCATCGCGGCCGGCTCTTGCTCGCCCGGGGTGCGGACGCGGACAAGGATCAGTCGTACATGCTCGCCCGGCTCGACCCGTCGCGCCTGGAGCGGATCTGGTTTCCGCTCGGCGAGACGACGAAGGCGGAGACGAGAGCGGAGGCCGAGCGAGCCGGCCTGGAGGCGGCCGCCCGCGCCGAGAGCCAGGAGGCGTGCTTTCTGGCCGGCGACGACTACCGCGCGTTCCTCGAGCGGCAGGGCCTGGCGCCGAAGCGGGGAGCGATCGTCGACGAGCGAGGGCTCACGCTCGGCACGCACGGCGGTCACTGGCGGTTCACCCCGGGACAGCGGCGCGGCCTCGGGCTCGCCGCCGACCGGCCGCTGTACGTGCTCGCGACCAGCGCCGCGACGAACACGGTCGTGGTCGGGCAGCGGATGTCGCTGGCCCGCACGGCGGTGACCGCCCGCGGACGCCTCTATGTCCCCGTCGAGCGCGTCGCCGCGCAGGTGCGGCACCGCTCGCCGGCGGTTCCCGCCACCGTCGTGCCGACCGCGCGCGGCTTCCGTCTCGACCTGGACGAGCCGGCGCACGGCGTCGCGCCCGGCCAGGCAGCCGTCCTCTACGAGGACGACCGTGTCGTCGGCGCCGGCCTCGTCGCCGCCGGCCGTCCACGTAGGATCGGACGATGATCGCTTCGTTCGGCTGGAGCGACCTCGCCTATCTGGCGCTGGCGGTCTTCCTGCTCTCCGCCGGTCTGGCCCTCGCCTACGGCGCGCTGCGCCTGGGCGGAACTCTCGGACGCGCGTCCTCGTTGTTGGAGGGAACCGAGAAGGAGCTGCTCCCCGTCATCTCGAAGCTCGGAGGCACCGTGGACCGCGTGAACGGCCAGTTGGACAAGGTCGATCAGATCACCGGCAGCGCGGCGGACGCCGTCGGCGGCGTCGACGCCGCGGTCCGGGCGGTCAGCGGCATCGTCACGCGGCCGATCGAGAAGCTGGCCGGGATCGCCGCCGGAGCGAGGCACGCTGCCTCGTCCGCGCGGGCCGGCGGCGGGTTGCGAGGCGCGGTGCGAACCGGGAAGGAGGAGGCCGAGAGGCGGGAGCAGGATCTCGTCGACGAGCTGGGAGACGCCGAGTGACCGACGAGATCGTCCTCACGGTTCCGCGTGACCCCCGGTTCTACGACGTCGCCCACCTGGTCGTCGGCGGCCTCGCGATCAGGCTCAACCTCACGGTCGACAACCTCGCCGATCTCCAGCTCGCCCTGTCCGGGCTGCTGCCGAGGACGGGCGCCGCCGGCGACGTGACGGTCGCACTCCGGCTCGACGGCGACCTGCTCGACGGGCGAATCGGACCGTTCCCGGCCGACCTCCTCCGCCGCGACCTCGAGCGGGAGGGAGGAGACGGGTACGGCACCCACCACGTGCTCGAGACCGTCTTCGACAGCTACCGGCTCGACGAGGAGGACGGATCGGCCTGGGTCGCGTTCACGATGGCGATCACGCCGACTCCGAAGGAGCGCTGATGGCTCCCGGACCGAGCGACAGGGAGCTCCTGCGGGCGTATCACGAGGGCGGCGACGTGGCGGCGCGGGAGCAGCTGATCGAGCGGTACATGGCGCTCGTCCGCTCGCTGGCGAGGCGATACGCGTACCGCGGCGAGCAGCTCGACGATCTCGTCCAGATCGGGGCGATCGGCCTGATCAAGGCGATCGACCGCTTCGACGTCGACCGCGGGGTCGAGCTGACGACCTACGCGACGCCGAACATCATCGGCGAGATCAAGCGGCACTTCCGCGACCGCGGCTGGGCGGTCCGCGTCCCGCGCGGCCTCCAGGAGCTGAACGTCCGGCTGTCGCGCATCGTCGAGCAGCTCACGGTGCAGCTTTCCCGCTCGCCGACGATCCCCGAGCTGGCCAAGGCGGCCGGCGTCGAGGAGGAAGAGGTGCTGGAGGCGCTCGAGAGCGGACGGGCGTACACGTCGCTCTCCCTCTCCGTCGGCGCCTCCGGCGACGACGACGACCTCGACCCGCTCGAGTCGATCGGCACCGAGGAGCACCAGTACGAGGTCTCGGAGCATCGCGCCGTGCTCGAGCCCGGGCTGCGCGTGCTCGACGACCGCGAGCGAAAGATCCTGCACCTGCGGTTCTTCGAGGGGCTGACGCAGTCGCAGATCGCCCAGCAGATCGGGATCTCGCAGATGCACGTGTCGCGCCTGATCCGCCGCTCGCTGGCGAAGATCAGGGACGAGATCGCGGCCGACGACGTGGAACAGCCGCCGCGCCGGGCCGCCACGTCCTGAGCCGGCGCCGAGGGAGACCGCTCGTACAATCACGGTCGTGCTGACGACCGCCGAGCTCCGCGAGGGATTCCTGGCCTTCTTCGAGGAGAAGGGCCACCTGCGCTGCCCGTCCGCATCGCTCGTCCCGCGCGCCGACGACCGCTCGACCCTGCTGACGAGCGCCGGCATGCAGCCGCAGATGCCGTACTTCCTCGGCCGCGAGCAGCCGCCCGCGCCGACGACCGCGACCTGTCAGAAGGTGTTTCGCACGCCGGACATCGACGAGGTCGGGCTCGACACCTACCACCTGACCTTCTTCGAGATGCTCGGCAACTTCTCGTTCGGGCAGTACTTCAAGGAGGGCGCGATCGGGTTCGCGAGCGAGTTCCTGCGCGACCGGCTGAAGCTCGACTGGGAACGGATCTGGGTCAGCGTCCACGCGGGCGACCCCGAGCTCGAGCTCGGGCCGGACCAGGAGGCGATCGACCTCTGGGAAGCGATCGGGATGCCGCCGGAGCGGATCGTCCCCCTGCCGTCGTCCGAGAACTTCTGGTCGGTCGGCGGCCCGGGCCCGTGCGGGCCGGATTCGGAGATCTACTACGACTGGGGCGAGGAGACCGGGTGCGGCGCGCCGGACTGCCTGCCCGGGTGCACGCGCTGCGAGCGCTTCCTCGAGGTCTGGAACCTCGTCTTCATGTCGTACGAGCTCCACGCCGACGGCACGCTCAGTCCGCTGCCGAGCCAGAACATCGACACGGGGCTGGGGCTCGAGCGGATGGCGCGCGTGCTCCAGCAGGTGCCGTCGGTGTACGACACCGACGGCTACCAGCTGATCATGGCCTGGATCGCGGCCCAGTCCGGCGTCGGGTACGGGGACTCGCCCGATGCGACGAAGGCCCACCGGGTGCTCGCCGACCACGGCCGCGGCATGACCTTCCTCGTCGGCGACGGCGTCACCCCCTCGAACGAGGGGCGCGGGTACGTCCTTCGACGCATCATCCGCCGCGCCGTGCAGCACGGCCTGCGTATCGGCCTGCGGACGCCGTTCCTGCCCGGCCTCGCCGGGGTCGTGATCGAGCAGATGGAGGCGGCGTATCCGCAGCTGACCGAGCAGGCGGACGCGATCCGGCGGATCCTCGGCGCCGAGGAGGAGCGCTTCGCCGAGACGCTCGAGCGCGGGATGGCCCTGTTCGAGGAGGCCGCCGCAGGCGGGTCGGTCAGCGGCGAGGACGCCTTCACCCTCCAGGCGACCTACGGCTTCCCGATCGAGCTGACGGTCGAGCTGGCACGCGAGCGCGGCCTGACCGTGGACGAGGAGGCGTACGCGCGCCTGATGGCGGAGCACCGCGAGGTGTCTCGCGCCGGCGGCGGGAAGGGCGAGTCGCAGCGGGCGGCCGAGATCGCGCTGGCCGCCGGCTTCCGGACCGACTTCGTCGGGTGGGAGAAGACGGAGGTGCTCACCCAGATCGGCGCGCTCGAGGAGCTCGAGGACGGCCTGTTCTTCGCCAAGCTGTACGAGTCTCCGTTCTACCCGGAGGGCGGCGGCCAGGTCTCCGACGCCGGCGAGCTGCGGGCGGAGGACGGCTCGCGGGCGGTGCTGCGCTCCGCCTACCGGCTCGACGACGACCAGGTGCTCCTCTGCGAAGGCTCCGGCTTCTCCGCGGGAGACCGGGTCGAGGCCGTCGTTCCGTGGCGGGTCCGGTTTCCGACGATGGCGAACCACACGGCCACGCATCTCCTGCACGAGGCGCTCCGCGAGGTGCTCGGCGACCACGTCCACCAGGCGGGCTCGGCCGTCCGCCCGGACAAGCTCCGCTTCGACTTCAGCCATCCGCAGGCGCTGACCGCCGAGGAACGCTCGGCTGTCGAGGAGCGCGTCAACGAGGCAGTGTTCGAGAACCACCCGGTCCGGACCTTCATCGTCCCGATCGAGGAGGCACGGAAGCTCGGCGCGATGATGCTCTTCGGCGAGAAGTACGGGGACGAGGTCCGCGTGGTCGAGGTCGAGAGGGTCTCGCGCGAGCTCTGCGGCGGGACGCACGTCCGCTCGACCGCCGAGATCGGGCCGTTCGTCGTCCTCTCCGAAGGCTCCGTCGGCTCGGGCGTGCGCCGCATCGAGGCCGTCACCGCCAGCGACGCGTTCGCGTATCTGCGCGCCCGGGCCGACGAGGCCGGCGCGCTCCGGGCGGAGCTCGCCCGTCTGCGGAAGGAGGGGAAGGCGAGATCGCCCGCAACCGACGTGACCGCGACGGTGCCCGAGCCCGACGTCGTGCTCGTGAACGGCGTGACCGTGATCGCGCAGCCGCTCGACGGGATCGAGAGCGACGCGCTGCTCGACCTGTCCGATCGGTACAAGCAGCGCAACTCGCCGGCCGCGGTCGTCCTCGGCTCACGGGAGGACGGAAAGGTGCATCTCGTCGCGAACTTCGACCAGGCGGTCGCGGAGCGCGTCTCGGCCTCCGACGTCGTCAAGGCGGCTGCCCGGATCGTCGGCGGCGGGGGCGGCGGCCGGCCGACGATGGCGCGCGCGGGCGGAACCGACCCCGAGAAGCTGCCGGAGGCACTCGCCGAGGCCGAGCGGCTGATCCGGGCCGCGCTCGCGTGAAGGTACTGGCGCTCGACTACGGCTCGGCTCGCACCGGCGTGGCAGTCTCCGACCCGACCGGGACGGTCGCCCGACCGCTGTGCGTGGTCGAGCGCGCCCGGAGCGCGGTCGGGCTCGCACGGCTCCGCGAGCTCGTCCGCGACGAGGGCGCCGAGCGCGTCGTCGTCGGCCTCCCGCTGACGCTCAGAGGCACCCGCGGCGAGCAGGCAGACGAGACGGAACGGTTCGTCGACGAGCTGCGCGATGCGGTCGAGGTTCCCGTCGAGACGTTCGACGAGCGGTTCACGACGACGCTCGCCGGGCCGGGAGCGGGCGAGGACGCCCGGGCGGCCGCACACCTCCTCTCCAGCTACCTCGAGTGGACGAGCGGCCGCAGCTGACGGGTCCGACGCGCAGGCAGGTCTACCGCCGGCGGGTGGTCGCCCTGGTGGTGGTCGCAGCCGCGGCCGGCGGCGGGGTCTGGGCTGCCTGGGCGGCGTTGACAGGCGACGGGAAGGCGACGACGCCGACGACCACCCTCGCGCTCCCCACGGTCGTCAAGGTGCTGTTTCCCGAGGGCTTCACGCGGGCTCAGATGGCCGCCCGTGCAGCTTCCGTCAGCACGAGGATCACGGCACGGTCGTACCTGGCCGCGACGGCGTCGTCGGCTCTGCCCGGACGCTTCGCGGGCGACGGGAAGAAACGGAGCCTCGAAGGCTTCCTGTTCCCGGCGACGTACGACGTCTACGAGACCGATCCGGCGGCGACGCTCGTCCGCAAGCAGCTGGAGGCGTTCACGTCGAGCTGGGCGAAGGTGAAGCTCGGCTACGCGCGCTCGAAGAACCTGACCGCCTACGACGTGCTGATCGTCGCCTCGATGATCGAGAAGGAGGTGATCGTCCCGAGAGAGCGGGCGCTCGTTGCGGCCGTGATCTACAACCGCCTGCGCCAGCGGATTCCGCTCGGGATCGACGCCACCCTCCGCTACGGGCTCGGGATCCCGCCGACGCAGGCGATCACGAAGCAGGATCTGGCCTCGAGCTCTGCGTACAACACGCGCAGGTTCCCGGGCCTGCCGCCGACGCCGATCGCGAGCCCGGGGCTCGCCTCGATGCAGGCGGCGGCGCACCCGGCGAAGGTCGACTACCTCTACTTCGTGCGCACGCCGGACTGCCGCACCCACTTCTTCACCGCGAGCATCGACGAGTTCGACGCGTACACGCGCAAGGGGTTGACGAACTGCTGACCGGGGCGACGCGGCTCGTCGGGCTGATCGGACACCCCGTCGCCAGCTCCAGGTCGCCTGCGATGCACAACGCCGCCTTCGCGGCCCGGGGGCTCGACTGGGCGTACGTGCCGCTCCCGGTCGCGGAGGGCGGTCTGCCAGACGCGCTGCGCGGGCTCGTCGCCCTCGGATTCGCCGGAGCGAACGTGACGGCGCCGTACAAGCTGGAGGCGTCCGAGCTCTCTGTGACCGACCTCGACTCGGTGAACACCCTCGTCGTCTCGGGCGACGTGCTAGAGGGATACTCGACAGACGCGACGATCCTCGCCGGGCTGGACACCGCCCGCCCCGCGATCGTCGGCGGCGGCGGGTCGGCGGCCGCGTTTCGCGCGGCGCTGCCGGAAGCGGGCGTGTTCTCGCGCCGCGGTGACTGGCCGCCGGACGTGTCCGAGGCGGACCTGGTCGTGCACGCCACGTCCGAGCGGACAGAGGTTCTCTTCGTCCTCGTTCCGGGACAGACCCTGATCGACCTGCCGTATCCGGAAACGGCAACGGGCCGCGCCGCAAGGGAGGCCGGCGTCACCGTCGTCACGGGCCTCGATGTACTCGCGGCTCAGGGGGCGGCGGCGTTCGAGCTCTGGACCGGCCTGCCGGCACCGCTCGCGGTGATGCGGGCAGCGCTCGGGCTCAGCGAAGCGGTACGGGGCTGACGTCGCCGTCGGCTTGGTCGAGCACCCAGAGCACGCCTCCGGCGGCAGCCGACTCACGCGGCTGGGAGCCTGTTCGCGTCGCGCCGACGAGCGCGCCGGTTCGCGGGTCGAGTCTGAGCACGTAGCCGTCGTCGTAGTCGCTCGACCAGATGCTTCCACCGGCGTACGTGATGCCCGATCCGCGGCCGGGGAGCGTCCGGCGGTGCGAGATCGTCCGCGACCCGGGGTCGAGTAGCCCGACCGCGCTGCTGAAGGTCGAGAGCCAGATCCCCGCGGGCGTGTCCGCGAGCGCGTCGACGTCGGTACCGATCCTCGCCGCCCGGCCCGCGATCGCGTTCGTGGAGGGGTCGACGGCGACGACGGAGCCGTCCTGGAGTCCTGCCCAGACGAGCCCGCGAGCCACGAGCGGCATCGACACACCGGAGGGCAGCGCGATCCGAGTCGTCTTCGACGTCTCCGGGTCGATCCGGGTGAGGTAGCCGTCGAGGTTCCCGGCCCAGACAGCGCCGTCGGCCGAGACGGCGAGCCCGGTCGGGCGGCCGCCGACGGCGAATCGCCCCGTGACGGCGTTCCGGGCCGGGTCGATCCGCGCGATCTCGCCGCCGTCGTAGACCGATACCCACACGCCGGACGGGCCCGCGCCCCCGCCGCCGAGCTGCCCGCCGACGCGAACGGTCGCCACAACCGCCTTCGTCGAACCGTCGATCCGCGAGACGACGCCGCTGGTCCCGCCCGAGACCCATACGTCGGTGCCGAGGGTCGCGATTCCGACGGGTGCGCCGCCGACATGGACGGCCCGTGGCGCGGGGAAGGGGACGACGACGACGACGCTGCGCGCCGCGCTCCGGCGGCCGCGCGAGTCGACGGCGGCGGCCGAGATCGTGTGGCGGCCGGACGCAAGCCTGAAGCGGGTGCTCCGGGAGCACGGTTCCTCACGCCGGCGGTCGACGGTGCAGCGGAGCCTGAGCGACGGGCGGGCGGAGATCTGGACGGCGACCGGCGACGACTGCACGGGAATCGCTCGGACCGACGGGGGTGCGACGGCCGCCGCGAGGGCGAGAATCGCTGCGAGCGTGGCTGGACTCTACTCGATTTTCTTTACGTTGTAAAGATGGCGACGAAGCCGCGCCGCAGGACGCTGACGCGCGAGCGGGTGGTCGAGGCTGCCCTCGAGCTCGTCTCACGGGAAGGCGTCACTGCGCTGACGATGCGCCGGCTCGGGCACGAGCTGGGCGTCGAGGGTATGGCGCTCTACACGCACGTCCGCGACAAAGCCGATCTTCTGGACGCGATCGCGGAGCGGATCCTGCAGGAGCTCGACCTCGACTTCAGACGCTCTGCACCCTGGCAGGAGCGGGTTCGAGCTGGCGCACTCGCGTGGGCTGGGCTGCAGGAGCGCTACCCGAACGCGTTCCCGCTCGTGTACCGCTCGACTCTCCGCGCCGACGCCGTGCTCCGCCTGACCGAGGAGCTTCTCGACGCGCTGCGCAGCGCGGGGTTCGACGAAGAAGGTGCTGCACTCGCGTATGAGACCGTGGTCGTGCTCGTCGATGGAGCGCTCCTCGGCCGGGGGGCCGGCGGCGACGAGGTGCTGCAGGACGCGTGGCGCCGCGCCGGGGCAGCCGTCGACCCGGCGTCCTGCCCGCGCTTCGCGGAGATCGCGCCCGAGGCGGCGCGACTGACCTGGGCCCAGGTGATCGACTCCGGGATCGACCTGCTCCTTCGCGGGCTCGAAGCCCGGCTCGATGCGATGCTTCGACCATGACGCTCGAGCTCGTCACCGCGGGTGAGTCGCACGGCCCGGCGCTCGTCGCGATCGTCAGCGGCCTTCCGGCCGGCCTCGTCCTCGATCGGACGGCGATCGACGAGGATCTCCGCCGCCGCCAGCAGGGGTACGGACGCAGCCCGCGCCAGCGGATCGAGACCGACGAGGTCGAGGTGCTCGCCGGCCTCCGGCACGGGCGGACGCTCGGCTCGCCGCTGGCGCTCGTCGTTCGCAACCGCGACCACGGAAACTGGGCGTGGGGGATGAGCCCGTGGCCGCCGGTCGGTGAGCCCGAAGGCAAGGGGAAGGAGCCCGTCACCCTGCCGCGGCCGGGCCACGCAGACCTCGCCGGAGCGCTGAAGTACGGGCTGGCCGACGTCCGCGACGCGCTCGAGCGTGCGAGCGCTCGGCACACGGCGGCGAAGGCGCTGCTGGGCGAGATCGGGATCGAGGTCGCGGGCGCGGTCGCCGGCGAGGGGCTCGAGGCGCGGGTCGACGAGGCGCGGCAGGCGCGCGACACCGTCGGGGGAATCGTCGAGGTGCGGGCGCGGGGCGTTCCGCCCGGCCTCGGGTCGTACGCCTCCCGGGAGGCGCGGCTCGACGCTCGGCTCGCCGGCGCGCTGATGGGGATCCAGGCGGTGAAGGGGGTGGAGATCGGCGACGGCTTCGCGCTCGCTGCGCTCCGCGGCTCGGAGGCCCACGACGAGATCCACCGCGACGAGCGCGGCCTCCACCGCGAGACGAACCGCGCCGGCGGGATCGAGGCGGGGGTCTCGAACGGCGAGGAGATCGTCGTCCGTGCGGCGATGAAGCCGCTGCCGACTCTGATGCAGCCGCTCGGGACGGTCGACCTCGCGACCGGCGAGCCGGCCGAGGCGCTCGTCGAGCGGAGCGATACGGCCGCCGTCGAGGCGCTCGCCGTGGTCGCCGAGGCGTCGGTCGCGTTCGAGCTCGCCCGCGCTGCACGGGAGAAGTTCGGCGGCGACGCGCTCGCGGACTTCGTCGGCGCCCACAACGCGTACCGCGGACGCATCGATTGGCAACCGCGCTAGACCGGCACCTCGCCCTGATCGGATTCATGGGCGCCGGAAAGACGATGCTCGGAGCCGAGCTGGCCGCGCGGCTCGGCCGTGGGTTCGTCGACGTCGACGACGAGATCGAGCGCGGTACGGGTCTGCCGATCGCGGAGATCTTCGCCCAGCGCGGAGAGGCCGACTTCCGCAGGCTGGAGGAGGCCGCTTCGCTCGACGCGCTTCGCCGTGCCGGGCCGGCGGTGGTCGCCCTCGGCGGAGGCGCGATCGAGAGCGCGGCGATCCGGGCCGCGCTGGCCGAGCGGGCGCTGACCGTCCACGTCGCGGTCGATGCGGGCGTCGCCTGGAGCCGCGCCCGGGACAGCGGACGCCCGCTCGCGCATGAGGAGGAGTCGTTCCGGGCGTTGCACGCCGACCGCGAGCCGGCCTACCGCGAGACGGCGGACGCGGTCGCGCATGACGTGGACGATGCGGTGCTGGCGGCCGCCGGCGCCCATGTCGGCCTCGGCTCGCTCGAGCTGGTCGACGAGCTCGTGCCGGCGGGCCCGGTGGCGCTCGTCGCGGACGCGCACGTCGCCGGAATCCACGGCGCCGACGCCCAGCTTGCGCTCGGCGGGCGGGTCGTCTCGACCCACGAGGTGGCGGGGAAGTCGTCGGCCGACCTCGAGGGCCTGTGGCGCTCGCTGCGGCTCGACCGTGCGGGCATCGTCGTCGCGCTCGGCGGCGGGACGACCACGGATCTCGCCGGCTTCGCAGCGGCGACGTACATGCGCGGCGTCGACTGGGTCGCGGTGCCGACGACGCTCGTCGGGCAGGTCGATGCGGCGATCGGCGGCAAGACCGCGATCGATCTCCCCGAGGCGAAGAACCTCGTGGGCGCGTTCCACTGGCCGGTGCGGACGGTGATCGACCCGGCGCTCCTCGCCACCCTCCCCGAGGAGGAGCGCCGAAACGGGCTCGCGGAGGTGGTGAAGACCGGCCTGCTCGCGGGCGAGCCGCTCTGGGAGCTGCCCGAGCCCGAGCTCGTCCGTCGCTGCGCCGCCTACAAGTCCGCCCTGTGCCTGCGCGATCCACACGACCGCGGCCCCAGACACGCACTGAATCTCGGCCACACGTTCGCGCACGCGCTCGAGGCCGCGTCGGGGTACGAGCTCTCCCACGGCCGCGCCGTCGCGCTCGGACTGCTGGCGGCGCTGCGCCTCTCCGGCCGCGACACGAAGCCGGTCGAAGACGTGCTCGCGCCCGATCCCGTTCGAGTCGACCGGGCTCGCGCGTCGACCGCGCTGCTGCGCGACAAGAAAGGGCCCTTCCGGATCGTGCTGCTCGGCGAGGAAGGGGCGTACGAGGCCGAGCTTCCCGCGGCAGAGGTGCGCGCCGCCCTCGACGGGCTGATCGCCGACTAATCTCCCGTCGATGAACGTCCACGTGCTCAACGGCGTCAACCTCGACGTTCTCGGCCGCCGTGATCCCGGCGTGTACGGCGGCCTGACGATCGACGAGCTGGAGACCCGGATCTACGAGTGGGGCCGGAAGCTCGACCTGCGCGTGCGCTGCCGGCAGACGAACGACGAAGGGCAGTACGTCGACTGGTGCCACGAGGCGCTCGACTCGGCGGAGGGCGTCGTCGTCAATCCGGCCGCGTGGACGCACTACAGCTACGCGATCCGCGACGCGATCGAGCTGATCAGCGTGCCGGTCGTCGAGGTGCATCTCTCGAACGTCGACGAGCGCGAGGACTGGCGCCGCGTGTCCGTGATCGCCGACCTCGCAGCCCGGCGGGTGATCGGCAAGGGGCCCGACGGCTACCGCGAGGCGCTCGAGTTCCTCGCCGGCAAGAAGAAGTGAACCCGCGGGTCGAGCGGGTCCGCGGAGCGATCGGAGCGCCGCTCCTCGTCACGAAGCCGGTCAACGTGGGCTACCTGACGGGGCTGGACAGCACGAACGCGGCGCTCCTCGTCGAGCCCGACCGCCTGCGCCTCTTCACGGACTTCCGCTACGTCGAGAAGGCGCGCCTGCTCGGCCTCGAGGTGACGCCGGTCACCCGCAACCTCTTCTCCGGGCTCGCGGAGCACCTCCCGCAGCGGGTCGAGTTCGAGGCGGACACGCTCCCCTACGCGGCCTGGGCCGAGCTGACCGCGGGCGGGATCGAGCTCGAGCCGCGGTCGGAGCTCGTCGAGCACGTCCGCGGCGTGAAGGAGCCGGGCGAGCTCGACGCGATCCGCCGGGCCGCCGCGATCACGAACGAGTGCTTCGAGCGGCTGGCGCGGGAGCGATTCACCGGGCGGGAGGAGCGGGAGCTCGCCTGGTGGCTCGAGTCGCTGATGCACGAGCTCGGCGCCGACGGACCCGCCTTTCCGGTGATCGTCGCCGCGGGCGCGAACGGAGCATCGCCGCACGCAACGACGGGCAGGCAGCGGATCGAGCCGGGGACGACCGTCGTCGTCGATGCGGCCGCCAAGCTCGACGGCTATTGCTCGGACTGCACCCGCACGTTCGCGACCGGCGACGTGCCGGACGACCTGGCCCGCTCGTACAGGGTCTGTCTCGACGCGCAGCAGACGTCGCTTCGCGCCGTGCTTCCCGGCGCGTCGGGCCGCGCGGTCGACGCGATTGCCCGGGAGCTGATCGCCGGGGAGGGTCTCGGCGAGCGGTTCGGGCACGGTCTCGGGCACGGCGTCGGGCTCGAGGTCCACGAGCTCCCGCGCCTGCGCCCCGAGAGCGACGACGTGCTCCCCGCGAGCGGTGTCTGCACCGTCGAGCCGGGGATCTACCATCCCGGCCTCGGCGGAATCAGGATCGAGGACCTCCTGATCGTCGCCGAGGACGGCCCCGAGGTGCTGAGCCCGTTCACGAAAGAGCTCATCACCGTCTCGTAGCTACACTGGCCCGCCGGATGGCCGAGATCGTCAACACCAACCAGTTCAAGAACGGCATGCACATCGAGGTCGACGGCGGGCCGTGGCGCATCGTCGAGTTCCAGCACGTCAAGCCCGGGAAGGGCGGCGCGTTCGTGCGCACGAAGCTGAAGGCGCTCGAGTCCGGTGCGGTCGTCGACCGCACGTTCCGGGCCGGCGAGAAGTTCCCACGGGTGCACACCGAGGTGAAGAGCGTCCAGTACCTGTACGACGCCGGCGACGACGTCGTCTTCATGGACGAGGAGACCTACGAGCAGATGCACCTGACGCGGGAGTCCGTCGCCGAGGCGCTCGAGTTCCTCCAGCCGTCGAGCTCGGTGCAGCTCCTGATGGTCGACGGCAAGCCGGCAGGGGTGCAGATGCCGGCGTCCGTCGAGCTGGCGATCGCGGAGACCGAGCCGGGGATCCGCGGCGACACGGTCTCGAACGTGACGAAGGCTGCGACCCTCGAGACGGGCGCGGTCGTACAGGTGCCGCTGTTCGTGAACACGGGCGACCGGATCAAGGTCGACCCGCGCGAGAAGCGCTACATCTCCAGGGCCTAGTCGGGCTCGGGTAGTTCCGGCGTTTCCGTGGTCAACTAAGGAGCGATGACAGGTGGCCAGCGAGAATCGAAGGGTGGCGGGTGCGGGAGTTCGGCCCGACGGATGCCCGGCACACCGTCCTTTTGCTCCCGGTCGCGCTTGTTTCGGCTGTTTTCTACGAGGATGTCGCAGCCCAGTCGGCGCTGAACCACGTGCGCCTGGTGGCGACCACGTGCCGGGATATGCGGGCACCCCTGCTCCGGCGGACGACAGCGTCGAGAACTATGCACGCGAGGCCGGCAGGCTCGCGGCGGCGATCCACGCCGACGTGGTCGTTGGTCACAGCGTCGGAGCCAATATCGCGCTCGAGATGGCTTCGACGCACGAATTTTCGGGCCCGCTCGTGCTCATTTCCCCCAGTTTCTCGCGGAAGGACGAGTCGATTGCTCCGCGCGTCATGGACCGGCTCGCAACGCTTCTCGTGCACCTGCCGTTCACGCTCGTGCTGAAGCTGATCGGGAAGATGGTCAAGGGTGAACTGCCCGACCATCGTCACGCCGCTCTTGCGGCCGAACTGGAGAACAAACGATCCGCGTTTCGTTCGGCAGCATGCACACGGTTCTGCGCTACTACGATCGCCACAGAACCCTCGCTCCGCGGTTGTGCGAAGCGGGGCAACCGACATGGGTCGTGTTCGGCGAGCATGACGATACGAAACTCCAGGATTCGGAGCGTGAGACTCTCGAGGCGTGTCCTCGCGTGACGCTCGTGACGATTCCGGACACGGGCCATTTCTCGCTCAACACGCATCCTGGGAGCATTGCGGAGCTGATTCTGGCCGCCATTGACGCAGCCTCGATCGGAGAATCCGTGGGGACCGGGTGACACGAAACGAGCGGTAGAAACGGACGAGCGAGCGCAACATTGCCCGACCGCTCGCGTCAGCCGGTTTTCCACACTCGGTGCCTGGCACCAAGAGGTGCCGAGATGGTGACTCTTTGTCCACAGAAGGCTGCCCTGCTCCGCACGGCCGGGCGGCGATAGGCTCCCTCACGTGCCGGCGCTCGTCGACACGACCATCCGGCTGCTCGGCCAGGAGCCCCTCGCGGGCGTCATGCCGACGGCGGAGCAGCTGCGTCTCGCCGAGATCCTCGACTCGGCCGGCTTCGCGTACCTCGAGGTCTCCGGAGGGGGTTGCTTCGACGCCGCCGTCAAACGGGGCGTCGAGAGCCCGTGGGAGCGGATCCGGGCGCTCCGAGCGAGGACGAAGACCCCGCTCGCGCTCGCGCTGCGCGGCCGCTTCCTCGTCGGCTCGCGTCCCGTCGGCGGCGACTTCGTCCGCCGGTTCGTCGCCTCGGCGGCCGAGAGCGGAATCGACGTCTTCCGCCTGCACGACCCGCTGAACGACGTCTCGAACCTGCGGGAGGCGAGCGAGGCGATCACCGACGCCGAGCGCGAGTTCGACGCCGGCCTCGTCTACAGCCCGGGAGCCTCCGGCGAGACCGATGCGCTCGTCGAGCAGGCGCGCCGGCTGCCCGAGCTCGGCGCCGCCCGCGTCCTGCTCCACGATCCCTCCGGCTCGCTCGAGCCCCACCGGGTGTCGGAGCTCGTCGAGGCGATCCACGCCGCGAGCGGGTTGCCGGTCGGCCTGTACTGTCAGGGCGCCGGCGGGACGGCGCTGGCGGCGGCGATCGAGGCCGCCCGCGCCGGCGCCGACCTGATCGCGTGCGCCGTCTACCCGGTCGCGCTCGTCCTCCACCGGGCGTCCGGCGAGGCGACGGCCGACGCGCTCCAGGG
The DNA here is from genome assembly GCA_038248655.1 of Gaiellales bacterium. Lineage (GTDB taxonomy): Bacteria > Actinomycetota > Thermoleophilia > Gaiellales > Gaiellaceae > DATBLE01. The sequence goes on along the minus strand of JBBRXG010000020.1, from coordinate 14,671 downwards.
GCTCGGGCTCGCGACCGGCGTGAGCACGAAGGCGCTGTGGCGGGCATCCGACGTCGTCGGCGAGCACATCTCGGACCAGCCGGTGACACCGCTTCCGCCGCGCATCGCCACCCGGGCGGCCGAGCACAGCCTGCCCGCAGGTCTGATCGCGGCCCTCGACCACCATCTTCGGGCGCATTCGGCCGGCGACCGCCTCGACGAGGTGATCGACGAGCTCACCCTGATCCGTTCGGAGGCCGGGTGGCCGCCGCTCGCCGCTCCGATCGGCCAGGTGCTCGCCTCTCAGGCCCTCCTGCACGTCCTTGCCGCCGAGCGCTACCAGACCGTCGTCGACGAGCTTCGCGACCTCCTGGCGGGAAGGTACGGGAAGCCGCCGGGCGAGATCTCCCCGACCGTGCAGCGCGTCGTCGAGCTCGTCGGCGACGGAACGCCGGCGACCGTCGACGTCCCCGACCTCGACGAGCTGCGGGCGCGCTACGCCGGCATCGCCGCCAGCGAGGAGGAGCTCCTCCTGCTCGCCCTGTTCGGCGAGGACGCCGAGCCGCTGCTCGAGACGATCCGCGCCCGCGGCCGGGGCGACTCGCTCGAGTCCGGCGGGGTCGACGCCCCGCGCGCCGAGCGGATCCGGGAGATCGTCCGCATCGTCCAGGAGAGCGGTGTCGGCGAGGTGACGATCGACGATCCCGGCTTCCGCGTCACCGTCCGTCGGACCGCCGAGCAGGCCGGGGGGATGCCGGCAGCGCTCCCGTCGGCGGTCGTCGAGGAGGAGACGACGGCCGCCTCGCCCGCCGCCCTGCCCGTCGATCCCGGCGTGATCCGCGTCGAGGCACCCATGGTCGGCACGTTCTACCGCGCTCCGTCGCCCGGCGCGCCGCCGTTCGTGCAGGAGGGCGATGCGATCGGGCGCGGGCAGACGCTGTGCATCCTCGAGGCGATGAAGCTGATGAACGAGGTGAAGGCCGACGAGGAGGGGATCGTCCGGAGGATTCACGCCGAGAACGCGCAGCCGGTCGAGTACGGGCAGCTCCTGTTCGAGCTCGAGCCCGTCAACGGCCGCCCTCTGGGCCTCTAGGGCGTGGCCGGCTCGTTCACGCGCGTCCTGGTCGCGAACCGCGGCGAGATCGCCGTCCGGGTGATCCGTGCGCTGCGCGAGCTGGGTGTCGAGGCGATCGCCGTCTACTCGACCGCCGACCGCGACGCCCTTCACGTGCGGCTCGCGGACCGGGCCGTCTGCATCGGCCCGCCGTCGGCGGCCGAGAGCTACCTGAACATCGCCTCCGTCGTCGCCGCGGCCGAGACGACCGGGTGCGAGGCGGTCCACCCGGGCTACGGCTTTCTCGCCGAACGGCCCGCGTTCGTCCGGGCGTGCGCGGAGAACGATCTCGTCTTTATCGGCCCGAGCGCCGAGGTGATGGCCCAGATGGGCGACAAGGTGCAGGCGAAGGCTGCGATGCGCAAGGCGGGCGTCCCGCTCGTGCCGGGCACGGAGAATGCGACCACGCTCGCCCAGGCGCTCGAGCTCGCGCCGGAGATCGGCTTCCCGCTCCTCTTGAAGGCGGCGGCCGGAGGAGGGGGGCGGGGGATGCGGCTCGTCGCGTCGATCGACGAGCTCGAGCCGGCGTTCGCGACCGCGGCCGCCGAGGCCGAGTCCGCGTTCGGCGACGGCAGCCTGTACGTGGAGAAGGCGCTGGTTCCCGCGCGGCACGTCGAGATCCAGGTGCTCGCGGACGGGCACGGCGGCGTCCTCACCCTCGGCGAGCGCGAGTGCTCGATCCAGCGCCGCCATCAGAAGCTGATCGAGGAGTCGCCGTCGCCGGCGCTGACACCCCGGACGCGGGAGGCGATGGAGGAGGCGGCGGAGCGGGCCTGCCGCGCGACCGGGTACACGAACGCCGGCACGCTCGAGTTCCTGCTCGACTCGGGGAGCGCCGACGGCGCGTTCTACTTCATCGAGCTCAACGCCCGGCTGCAGGTCGAGCACCCGGTCTCGGAGCTCGTCACCGGGATCGACATCGTCCACGAGCAGCTGCGAGTCGCCGCCGGAGAGCGGCTCACCCGGACCGGCCGGGCGCCGCGCTCGGGCCACGCGATCGAGATCCGCCTGAACGCGGAGGACCCGGCGAACGGCTTCGCCCCCTCGCCCGGCCGGATCGAGCGGCTGCGGCTGCCCGGGGGCCCGGGCGTCCGGGTCGACACGCACGTCGAGAGCGGCTCGGTCGTCCCGCCGAACTACGACTCGCTGATCGCGAAGCTGATCGTCTGGGACGCCGACCGTCCGGCCGCGATCGCGCGCGGCGTGCGCGCGCTCGGCGAGCTCGAGATCGAAGGCATCGCGACGACGCGCGACTTCGCGCGGGCGGTGCTCGAGAGCGAGGCTTTCCGGAGCGGCGACTACAGCACGTCGTACCTCGACGAGCACGCCGCCACGTGACCCTGTCCAGGCGTGCGGCCCGACGGACCGCGTTCTTCCTCCTCTACCAGTGGGACCTGACCGGTCAGCCGCTGGGGACGAACTACGAGGGCGAGGTGGACGATTTCGCGCTCGGGCTCGCCCGGGCCGTCGCCGACCGGGCCGGAAAGCTCGACGAGCGCATCTCGTCGGTGTCGGGCGACTGGCCGGCAGACAGGCTCGGCACCGTCGAGCGAAACGTCCTGCGCATTGGCGTCTACGAGCTCGACGAAGGTACGGTCCCGCTCGAGGTGGCGATCGACGAGGCAGTCACGCTGGCGAAGCGCTACGCGTCGGAGGACGCGGGCCGGCTCGTGAACGGAATCCTCGGTGCCCTCGCCGGAGCGAGACCGTGACGTCGCCCTCTGCTGACCAGAGTCTCGAGCAAAAGGTCGCGCGGCTCGAGGAGCTCCGCCGGCGGGTCGAGGCGTGTACCGACCTCGAGCAGGCGATCGAGCTCCTGACCGAGGTCGAGTCCGCGGCCAAGGATCTCTTGGAGTCGGTCGAGCAGGAGAAGAGGGATGCCGATGCACGCGCCTGACGAGCTGCGCGGCCTCGTCGAGGAGGCGCTCGAGCGGTACGAGCTGTGGCCCGAGCTGCACGGCCAGCGGGAGTCGGCACGGTACGGGCTCGTCGAGATGGGGGGGAAGCGGATCCGCCCGGTGATCTCGCTGGCCGTCGGCGAGGCGCTCGACGCCGACCCGGAGCACGTGCTGCCGGCCGCGATCGCGCTCGAGATGGTGCACAACTTCTCGCTCGTCCACGACGACCTGCCGGCGCTCGACGGCGACGAGGAGCGGCGGGGGAGGCCGAGCGTCTGGGCGGCCCACGGCGAAGGGAAGGCGGTTCTCGCCGGCGACGCGCTGCTCGCCGAGGCGTTCCGGCTCGCCTGCACGTATCCGAGCCCGCAGGTCGCGCGAGAGCTCGCCGAGGCGACGCTGGGGATGATCGGCGGCCAGTACCTCGACACGATGGAGCCGGGGGCCGACCTCGAGGTCGTCCACCGGCTGAAGACCGGCCGTCTGTTCTACGCCGCCGTGTCGATGCCCCTGTGGGCCGCGGGGCTGCTGGCGGACGAGCAGGCGCCGTGGCGCGCCTTCGGCGACGAGCTCGGCCTCCTCTTCCAGATCGTCGACGACATCCTCGACGACGACGGCTACGTGGTGGCGCACGGGCCCGAGGCGGCCCGTGCACTCGCCGATCGGGCAGCGGCGCGGACGCAGGCGCAACTCGGCGCGATCCCGGCCGACACATCCGTGCTCGCGGACATCGTCGCCGGGCTCGCCGTGCGCACGTCGTAGCGGGCGTGAGGAAGCGCCTGGACGTGCTCCTCGTCGAGCGCGGCCTCGCCGAGAGCCGCGCGCAGGCCCAGGCGCTGATCCTGGCCGGGCTCGTGCCGGGCCACTCGAAGGCGGGCGAGCAGGTCGACGAGGCCGTCGACCTCGTCGTCGAGCAGGGGCCGCGCTTCGTCTCGCGCGGCGGCGAGAAGCTCGCGCACGCCCTCGCGGCATTCCGCGTGGATCCGGCCGGCCTCGACTGCCTCGACGTCGGCGCCTCGACAGGCGGCTTCACCGACGTGCTGCTGCAGCTCGGTGCGCGTCGCGTGGTCGCACTCGACGTCGGCCGCGGCCAGCTCCACCCGCGGCTTCGCCGCGATCCGCGTGTGACCGTGCTCGAGCGCCGGAACGCGCGCGCGCTCGCGGAGCTTCCTTTCCCGCCGCAGCTCGTCGTCTGCGACGTCTCGTTCATCTCGGTGCGGATCGCACTGCCGCCGGCCCTGCGGCTCGCGTCGCCGGGGTGGCGGGCGGTCGTCCTCGTCAAGCCCCAGTTCGAGGCCGGGCGCGCGGAGGTCGGCCGCAGAGGCGTCGTCAGCTCGAACGAGACACGCGCGAGAGTGGTACGAGGGGTGGCAGAGGCCGCTCTCGCCTGGGATGCGGAGACCGTCGGCGTCGTAGACTCGGGCTTGCCCGGACCGAAAGGAAACCGTGAGCTCTTCCTCCATCTCGTCCACCGAACCGGAGCGCGCCTCGATGCCGAGCTCGACCGCTGGATCGATGCCGCGATCGGCTGACGCCGCCCGCCGGATCGCGGTCGTCAGCCACGGCGATCGGCAGGTGATCGCGGGGGCGATCGCACGCCTCGAGACGATCTGCGCCGCCGCCGAGGTCGAGATCGTCGAGGACGACGACGTCGATCTCGCCGTCGTGCTCGGCGGCGACGGAACGATGCTGCGGGCGCTGCACCGGTTCCTCGACACGGAGGTGCCTGTGATCGGGGTGAACTTCGGACGGGTCGGGTTCCTGTCGGCGATGGGGCCCGAGGCGATGGAGGAGGGGCTCGCGCGCGCCTTCGCGGGCGAGCGGCGTACGGTGCCCCTGCCCACGCTCGAGGTCGGCATCGAGGGGATCGAGGCGGTCGCGGTCAACGACGTCGTCTGCGCCACCTCGCAGATCGGCCGCATGGTCGAGCTCGCCTGGTCGATCGGAGGCGAGGATCTCGGCGTTCAGCCGTGCGACGGGGTGATCTGTGCGAGCTCGACCGGATCGACGGCGTACAACCTGTCGAGCGGCGGGCCGGTGCTGGTGTGGGGGCTGGACGCGATCGCGGTCACGTTCGTCTCACCGCACTCGCTCCACGCGCGCCCGCTCGTCGTCCCGCGCGGTCTCGACCTCGTCGTCCGCAACGAGACCCGCAACACGAACGTGAAGGTGATCGCCGACGGGCTCCCGATCGGCGAGCTGGCGCAGGGGGCCTCGGCGAGCGTGCACCTCGGCGAGCGGCGCGGGCTCTTGACCCTCCTGCCGGAGATGACCTTCTTCCACCGCTACCGGGAGATCTTTGCTTCGTAGCCTCCGCATCGAGAATCTCGTCCTGATCCGGGAGGCGGAGCTCTCGTTCGGACGCGGCCTGAACGTGATCACGGGCGAGACCGGCGCCGGCAAGACGATCCTCGCCCAGGCGATCGGACTCCTGCTCGGGTCGAAGGGCGATGCCGCGTTCGTCGGTCCCGGCGGCGCCGACGCCTACGTCGAGGCCGAGTTCGACCTGCCGGCCGGGCTGCTCGAGGAGGACGTCTTCGAGTCGCTGCGCGAGCTGCGTCCGGACGACGAGGAGGGTGTCGTGCTCGCGCGCCGGATCGCGGCGGAGGGACGGACGCGTGCCTACGCCTGGGGCCGCACTGCGCCGCGCGACGACGTCGCCGCCCTCGGAGAGCGCCTGCTCGCGATGTCGGGGCAGTTCGAGCAGCGCCGGCTGGCAAGACCCGCCTACCAGCTCGCGGTGCTCGACTCCTTCGCCGGCGAGGAGCAGCTCCGCCGTCGGGCCGAGGCACGGTCGGCCTGGCGCGAGCTGGTCGCCGCGCGCCGGCGTCACGACGAGGTGTCGAGCGGCGTCGAGGCGGCAGAGGAGCGGCGCGGCGAGCTGCGTGCACTGGTCGAGGACACGCAGGGGATGGAGCCCGGGAGGGAGGAGGCGTTGCGCGAGGAGCGCGAACGCCTCCGGCACCTGACCGAGCTCGTCGAGGGGACGGCCTCGGCCGCCGAGTCGCTCGTATCCGAGGAAGGAGACGGCGCCGCCGGTCTGGCCGCTGCCGCCGAGCGCGCGCTGACTCCGATCGAACGGCTGGCTCCGGAGCTCCAGAAGGCGGCGGACGAGCTGCGGGACGCAGAGCTGCGGCTCCGGGAGACGGCGAGCGCACTGCGCTCGTTTCTCACCCTGCTCGACGACGACCCCGGCCGGCTCGAGCAGGTGGAGGCGGAGCTCGACCTGATCGCCGAGACGCGCCGGCGGTACCGGTGCGAGTCGTACGAGGCGCTGCTAGGCCGCGCGGCCGAGGCACGGGCGGAGCTCGACGCGCTGGAGGACGGCCTCGACCCGGCCGCGGCCGCCGCCGAGGACCTGGCCCGCGCGGAAGCCCGGTTTGCAGAACTTGCCCGGACTCTGCGAGGGGCCCGCCGGGCGGCGGCGGGGCCGTTCGCCCAGGCGGTCGGAGCCGAGCTGAGGCGGATCGGGATGGGAGACGGGGAGTTCCGGGTCGAGCTCCGCGAGCGGGACGCCGGAGCGACCGGCACCGAGGATGCCGTCTTCCTGATCCGGCCGAACCGGGGGATGCCGTTCGCGCCGGCGGCGGACACGGCCTCCGGCGGCGAGCTGTCGCGGATCGCGCTGGCGATCGCAGCCGTGGGTGGCGGGGAGACGATGGTGTTCGACGAGATCGACGCCGGGATCGGGGGGACGACGGCCCACGGCGTCGCGGACACGCTCGCCCGGCTCGCCGCGCGCGCCCAGGTCGTGACGATCACGCATCTGCCGCAGATCGCGAGCCGCGCCGAGCGTCACTTCCGGGTCGAGAAGATCCCCGGCGACCCGACGCACACGCGGATCGAGGAGCTGGCACCCGACGAGCGCAGGGAGGAGCTCGAGCGCATGCTGGGCGGCCGTGAGTTCCTGTCGACGCTGAACGAGTAGATGAGCAGCCTGATCGAGTTCACGGGAGCGGCCAGGCTCGACCGGCGGACGAAACGCCTCGTCCATCGGCTCGGCGACGGCGACGTCGCGATCGTCGATCACACCGATCTGGACCGGGTCACGGCCGAGGAGCTGCTCGAGACGGGCGTCCGCGTGGTCGTCAACGTGGCCGAGTCGCTCTCCGGGCGCTTTCCGAACCCGGGTCCGCTCCTGCTCGTCCGTGGCGGCATCACGCTGATCGACGCACCGGGCGCGGCGCTCTTCGACGAGGTGTCCGACGGCGAGCCGCTGACCGTGCGCGGAGCGAGCGTGTTCCGCGACGGAACCTGCCTCGTGCGCGGCCGGGCCCGCGAGGCGGACGAGCTCGAGCGGGCGCTCGCCGAGCAGCGCGGCCGCGTCACGGCGTCGCTGTCCGAGTTCGCCGCGAACACCCTCGAGCATCTGAAGGCCGAGGGGAGCCTGCTCGCCGAGGGGATCGACTTCCCGCCGATCCGGACGCGGTTCCGAGACCGGCACGCGCTCGTCGTCGCGCGCGGGCCCGGCCACAAGCGCGACCTGCGAATCGTGCGGCCGTACGTCCGGGACTTCCGGCCGGTGCTGGTCGGCGTCGACGGGGGCGCCGACGCGCTCCTCGAGGCCGGGTACAGGCCCGACGTGATCGTCGGGGATATGGACTCGGTCTCGGACGCCGCGCTCGCGAGCGGCGCCGAGCTCCTCGTGCACGCGTACCGCGGCAACGGCAACGCCCCCGGGGCGGCGCGGGCGGAGTCGCTCGGCCTCGACTACCAGGTGGTGCCCGCGATGGGGATCAGCGAGGACCTCGCGATGCTGCTCGCGCACGAGAAGGGCGCCGAGCTGATCGTCGCGGTCGGGACGCACTTCAACCTGATCGAGTTCCTGGAGCGGAACCGCGACGGCATGTCGTCGACCTTCCTCACCCGCCTGCGCGTGGGGGAGATCCTGGTCGACGCCAAGGGCGTCTCGCGGCTCGTCTCCAGGCGGGTCGGGCTCTGGCCGCTGGCCGCGCTGGGACTGACCGGACTTGGCGCGATCGTGGTTGCGGTCGCCGCCTCGCCGGGGATCCGACACGTGATCGAGCTGGTCGTCCTGCGGCTGCGCGCCTGGCTCGGCCTGGGCTGAGATCGGCCCCTGCGCGATGCGCATGACGGCCGAGCGCGAGCTGCTCGCCTTCCGTCCGGACGTCTGGGCGTTTCTGGCCGAGCCGTACCACCTGGCGGACTGGTGGCCGGGCGCGTCGGGCGTCCAGCCGGACCGGCGAGGCGCCGCGGCAGGCGCCCGCTGGCGCATCACGCGCAGCAACGAGCCGACGCTCTTCCGCCGTCCGGAGGCGGCGGCGATGCTCCTCGTCACCGCCGCCGACCCGCCTCGCCTGTTCGCGTTCGAGCTGCCGGCCGACCGGCTCCGCGTGACGGTCGAGCTCGCGGCGATCGCCGCTGACCGCACCCGCGCGATCGTCACGGTCGAGGGGCCGTGGCTCATCGCCTTCCGGCGGACGCTTGCCCGGAGAGCCGTCAGTCGCCTGCACGCGCTGTGCCAGACTGCGGCGGCGCTCTAGCCGAAGCCGGCATTCGAGATCCGAGCGGCATGCACAAGCGCTACGGCAGGGCTCGATGCCGCCAAGTCGAGTCACACCACCTGCGACCGTCCCGGCGTCGAAGGCGCCGGGCAACATCTTCGTCGCCGGCCGGACGACGCAGGGCTGACCTTTCCTCGGCAGACTGCTAGATGATTGGCTCCGAAATCCGAGCCGATCATCTATGTTCGATCTTCGCTATCACGTCGCCTCGCTGGTGGCCGTCTTCCTCGCCCTGATCATCGGCATCGTCGTCGGGGTCGGCATCTCCGGGAAGGGATTCGTCGCGGACAGCGAGCGCAAGCTCCTGAACGAGAAGATCTCCGATCTCAGGAGCCAGCTCGACTCCGCAACCCGTCGCGGCGACAGCCTCGCCCGCGCGCAGCGCGCCGCCCAGACCTTCGTGGCCGATGCGTACCCGGCCCTGATGGACCAGCGGCTGAGCGGACTGCGCGTCGCGGTGGTCTTCGCCGGCCCGGAGGACGGACGTACGCGCTCGCTGGTCGAGCAGGCGCTGGACGATGCCGGCGGAGCGCCGCCGCTTCGAACCTGGGCCCTGAAGCTGCCGATCGACCCGGCAGCTCTGCGCCGGAGGTTGGCGGGGCGTCCGGCGCTCGCCGCCCTCGCGGCGAGGCAGAGGATCGGCGATCTCGGGCGCCGTCTCGCTCTGGAGTTCGTCGTGGGCGGCGAGAGCGCGCTCTGGACGCTCCTGTCCGACGATCTCCTCGACGAGCGCTCGGGCAACGATACGCCGCCCGTCGACGGTGTCGTCGTCGCGAGGACGGTCCCGCCGCAGTCGGGCGCCACCGCGCGGTTTCTCGCCGGCTTCTACGCCGGGCTCCGCTCGGCGGGAGATCCGGCGGTCGGAGTCGAGCGGAGCCAGCGCGGGCCGTCGACCATCACCGCGTTTGCCAGGCAGGACCTGTCGACCGTCGACGACGTCGACAGCGAGGCGGGCCGGCTCGCTCTCGTGCTGCTCCTCGCCGGGGCGGCTCCTGGTCAGTACGGGGTCAGGAAGACCGCCGTGGACGGCGTGTTGCCCCAGATCCCGCTCGCCGCTCGAGGTGGCTGAGCAGCTGACGATCCTCGTCGCCGCCCGGGACGAGGAGGAACGGATCGGTGCGACCGTCGCGGCGCTTCGCCGCGACTTCCCGGACGCGACCGTGGTCGTCGCCGACGACGGCTCGCGCGACGGGACCGCCTCGGCGGCGGAGGGCGCCGGCGCCCGGGTCGTCCGCCTTCCCCGCCGCGGGAAGGGTCAGGCGCTGACGCTGGCAGAGCAGGCCGTGGAGCCCGGACGCCTGCTCGTCTGCGACGCGGATCTGGCCGGCGATCTCCGGCAGCTGCTCGCGTGCGGGGCGGATCTCGCCGTCGCCGCCTTCGCCGACAGTCAGGGCGGCGGCTTCGGGATCGTCAAGCAGACCGCCCGAGCACTCGTCCGGATCGCGACCGGCCGCGACCTGCGCGAGCCGCTCTCCGGCCAGCGGGCGCTGTCCGGTCCCGCGCGTCGCCACTGCTTTCCCGTCGCCGCCGGGTTCGGATGCGACGCACGCATGACGCTCGACGCGCTCCGGGCCGGCCTCGCAGTCGAGGAGCTCGAGCTGCCTCTACGCCACCGGATGACCGGACGGGACCTGCGCGGCTTCCTCCACCGCGGCCGGCAGCTCCTCCACCTGGTGCTGGCGTTCGGGCCGCAGGCCGTGAATCACCGCGGACTCCGGCTTCCACTCGCCGGCTGGGTGGTCGGCGCGCTCGAGCCGCGGGTCGCCGCGATCGCGGCGATCGGGCTCGCCGACGACCTGTTCAGCGGGCCGGAGCGAGGGTTCACGCGACATCTCCGGGCGGGCCGGACGACCGGCGTGCTCAAGCTGGTGGGGATCCCGGCCGTCGGCCTCCTCGCCACCCGCCGCGTGTCGGGAGCGCTCCTCGTCGGGCTCGCCGCGAACGCTCTCAACCAGCTCGACACCCGCCCCGGCCGCGCGCTGAAGGCGTACGCACTCGCCGCGGTACCGCTTCGCGCGCCGCTTCTCCCCGCCGTCTTGCTCGCGCCCTACGATCTTCGAGAGATGGCGATGCTCGGGGATTCGGGGTCGAACGCGCTCGGCGCCCTGCTAGGCTTGCGGTCCGTGAAGCGATTCACGGGACGGGGACGGTGGCTGGCCGTCGGCGCGCTGGCGGCCCTCAACCTCCTCGGCGAGCGAACCTCTCTCAACGACGCGATCGAGCGCACTCCGGCGCTGCGGGATCTGGATTCGCTAGGCCGGAGCGCCGCGTGAGCGGCGGGCCGGCCAAGTACGTCTTCGTCACCGGCGGCGTCGTCTCCAGCCTCGGCAAGGGGATCACCGCCGCCTCTCTCGGCCGGCTGCTGAAGGCGCGGGGGTTGAAGATCGACGTCCAGAAGTTCGACCCGTACCTGAACGTCGATCCGGGGACGATGAGCCCCTTCCAGCACGGCGAGGTCTTCGTCACCGAGGACGGTGCCGAGACCGACCTCGACATCGGCCACTACGAGCGCTTTCTCGACCAGAACCTCTCGCGGAACGCGAACCACACCGCAGGCGCGATCTGGGACCGGGTCCTGCGCAGGGAGCGCAAGGGCGACTACCTCGGCAAGACCGTTCAGGTGATCCCGCACATCACCGACGAGATCAAGGAGCGGATCCGCCGCTCGGCCGAGCAGAGCGACTCCGACGTCGTGATCAGCGAGATCGGCGGAACCGTCGGAGACATCGAGTCGCTCCCGTTCCTGGAGGCGATCCGCCAGTTCCGGCGCGAGGCCGGTGCGGAGAACGTGCTCTACATCCACGTCACGCTCGTTCCGTTCGTCGAGTCGGCGGGCGAGCTGAAGACGAAGCCCACGCAGCACTCCGTGAACGAGCTGCGCCGGATCGGCATCCACCCCGACGTCGTCGTCTGCCGCTCGCGCGACGTGATCTCGCCCGACGTCCGCGACAAGATCGCGCTCTTCGCCGACGTGGAGCCGAACGAGGTGATCGCCAACGAGGACGTCACCGACGTGTATCTCGTGCCGGCCGCGCTCCAGGCACAGGGGCTCGACGACCTCGTCTGCGAGAAGCTCGGGCTGCCCGCCCGGCGCGCCGAGCTCGGCGAGTGGCTCGAGCTGACCGAGCGGATCCTGCAGCGGGACACCGATGTGACGATCGGCCTCGTCGGGAAGTACGTGAAGCTGCACGACGCCTACCTGTCGGTGCACGAGGCGCTGAAGCACGCGGGCATCCACCACGGCAGCCACGTCCACGTGCGCTGGGTCGACGCCGAGGGAATGTCGCTCGAGGAGGCCCGTCGCGAGCTGGAATCCGTCGACGGGGTGCTGGTTCCGGGTGGGTTCGGCTCGCGCGGCTGGGAGGGGAAGATCCTCGCCTGCCGCGTCGCCCGCGAGCACGGGATCCCGTACCTCGGCATCTGCCTCGGGATGCACGTCGCCGTGTCCGAGTTCGCCAGGCACGTCGTCTCACTCGAGGGCGCGAACTCGACCGAGATGGATCCGGAGACGCCGTATCCGGTGATCGACCTGCTGCCCGAGCAGAAGGAGGTGGAGGATCTCGGCGGGACGATGCGCCTCGGCGCCCAGGCGGTGGAGCTCGCCGACGGCACGCGCACGCACGACGCCTACGGCGAGCCCGTGATCCACGAGCGCCACCGGCACCGCTACGAGGTGAACAACCACTACCGCCAGCAGATCGTCGACGCCGGCCTCGTCGTCTCCGGAACGTTCCAGGAGGGCAGGCTGGTCGAGATCGTCGAGCTGCCCGACCACCCCTGGTTCGTCGCCAGCCAGTACCACCCGGAGTTCAAGTCGCGACCCACCCGGCCCGCGCCGCTCTTCCGGGAGTTCGTCGGCGCCGCCCGAGCGCGCGCGCTCGAGCGACGGGCCGTCGCAGCCGCGACGGGCTGAATACGATCGCGCCACCGATGGGCGCGCTCGACCTCTTCCTGGAGCTGGCTGCGACACCGAGCCCGCCGGGCGACGAGCGCGCGGTCGCCGACCGCGTGACCGCGGAGTTGCGCGCGATCGGCCTCGACGTCGACGAGGACGACGCCGGCAGCCGCATCGGGTCGACCGCCGGCAACCTCTACGCCCGCCTCGAGCCGACCGTGCCGGGAACGCCGATCTTCTTCTGCGCCCATCTCGACACCGTCCCACCGGCGGGAGCGCTCGAGCCGGTCGTCGTCGACGGCGTCGTCCGCAACGCCGGCGGGACGATTCTCGGCGCCGACGACAAGTCCGCGGTGGCGGTGATGGTGGAGTCGGCCGGGCGGCTCGTCCGCGAGGGGCGGCCCCACGCGGGGGTCGAGCTCCTGTTCACCCCGAAGGAGGAGGTCGGTCTACGCGGCGCGGAGGCGTTCGACGTCGGACGGCTCGCCGCCGGGGTCGGATTCGTGTACGACCAGGCGGGACCGATCGGCGAGGTCGTTCTCGGCGCGCCGCACTCGACGATTCTCGAGATCACCTTTCGCGGCCAGGCGGCACACGCAGGGATGGCGCCGGAGGAGGGCCGCTCCGCGATCGCCGCGGCGGCGCGCGCGATTGCCGACATGCGGCTCGGCCGCCTCGACGAGGAGACCTCGGCGAACGTGGGCACGATCCGCGGCGGAGTCGCCCGGAACATCGTCCCCGACACGTGCACGTTCAGCGCCGAGGCCCGCTCGCACGACGAGCGGAAGCTCGCGGGCGTCGTGCAGGAGGTGCTCGACGCCTGCTCGTTCGCTGCTTCGCTGACCGCCTGCGAGCTCGAGTCGCAGGTCGAGCGCGGCTTTCGCGGCTATCGCTTCCGGCGCGACGACGAGCCGGTCCGGCTCGCCGGCGCGGCGCTGGCCCGGACCGGGTACGAGCCGTCGTTCGGGCTCTCCGGCGGCGGCGCGGACGCAAACGTCTTCAACATGCGCGGCCTTCGGTGCGTCAATCTCTCGAACGGGATGGCGGAGATCCACAGCCCGCAGGAGCACATCGCCGTCGCCGACCTCGAGAGGATGGTGGAGGTCAGCCTCGCAATCGTCGAGGAGGCCCGTGCCGCTTAGCCTCAGCCGAGGAACCGTGACCGCCGTCGTCGAGCGCCACGAGGGGCTCGTCCGCCTCGAGGTCGACGGTGCGCCGTGCGTCGCCTATCCGCGGCTGACGGGGCCCGTCGCGCTCGCGGACGAGGTGCTCGTGAACACCCAGGCCCGCTCGCTCGGGCTCGGCTCCGGCGGGTTCGACATCCTGTACGCGAACCTGACGCGCGGCCTCGACCTGGAGACGGAGCCGGGTGCGCACGTGATGAAGCTTCCGTACACGCCGCTCCAGGCGGCATTCGAGCATGCGGAGGAACACTCCGGGCCCGACCGGCCGCTCGACGGCATGCCGGTCGTCTGCTGCTCGCTGCACAGCCAGCTCGCCCCTGTCTGCGCCGGGCTGGACGGGCTGCGCACGGTCTACGTCCAGCTGCAGGGGGGCGCGCTCCCGGTCGCCCTCTCCGACGCCGTGCGCGCCTTGAAGGAGCGAAGGCTCGTCAGTCGGACGGTCTCGGTCGGGGCCTGCTTCGGGGGGGACGTCGAGTGCGTGACTCCGTGGTCGGCGCTCGCATGGGCCAAGGCCAGCGGCGCCGACGTGGCGGTGTGCGCGATCGGGCCGGGAATCGTCGGTACCGGCTCGCGGCTCGGACACGGAGGGACGGCGGCCGCCACCGCCGCCAACGCCGCGGGGGGACTCGGCGGGCGGCCCGTGATCGCGCAGCGCGTCTCGGCTGCCGATCCGCGTCGGCGTCATCGCGGCGTCTCGCACCACACGCAGGCCGTTCTCGACCTGTGCCTCGTCGACGTGCTCGTTCCCGACCCCGCCGACGAGGGCGGTTGGCGGGAGGCCTGCGCCGGGCTCCCGCTCGACCACATGGGCCGCGGGCCGGACGACGATCCGCCGTTCTTCGCGTCCGCCTATGCCGCCGGGCGCCTCGCCCGCCGGCTTTCCTCCGAGATAGAGTCCGGCGGCTCATGAGGATCGGGGTCGTCAAGGAGATCAAGGCGGACGAGTACCGCGTCGCACTGACGCCCGCCGGTGCGCGCGAGCTCGTGCAGCGCGGGCACGACGTCTGCATCGAGACCGGAGCGGGCGAGGGGAGCGCCTTTCCCGACCGCGTCTACGAGGCGGTCGGCGCCGCGATCGG
>JBBRXG010000019.1:0-35247 GCA_038248655.1 Gaiellales bacterium | reverse complement strand
CTTGCTGCCGCAGCGGGCCGCGCCCGCCAGGGTCGGTCGCGGCGGCGGATGGAGGGCCGCGTCGATTCAGGGACAGGCTTCAGCCTGTCCCTGCGGTGGGTCACGGCGTTCTGAAGAGCCTGCCCGCCCAGTGGCCCTTGCCGCCGGTTGGACGCGGCGGGATCGGGGCGTCGCCGACGATCGCGGCGGGGACGCCGCGGGTCAGCCACGCTCCGAGCGCGCCGCCGCCGACGGCCCTCGCGGCCGCCGCCATTCCGACCGTCCGAACGGAGGCGTGGTGGGCGTCGCTGGCGAGCAGATGGGCGAGCCGGCGGTGGACGAGCAGCAGTCCGCACTGCTTGGCCCGCCGCCCGATCCGCCCGTCCACCGAGGCCGCCGTCACCTGGACGAGGACGCCGGCCTCGACGAGCTCCGCCAGCCTCGCCGGGTGCGCCTGGACGTCGGCGTTCCGCTCCGGGTGGGCGAGCACTGGCGTGATGCCCGCCGCCAGCAGGGAGAACAGCGCGTCGGCGAGACCGAGCGGCCACCCGTAGTAGGGCGTCTCGACGAGCAGGTAGCGGGGGTTGCCGCCCAGACCGAATCGACGGAGCTCCTCGACCGGCAGCCGCGACAGCCAGTCGATCGCGATCTCTCCGCCTCCGCGCACGTCGAGAGGGATGCCCACCAGCTCCAGCTCGGCGTTCAGCTCGGAGAGCCGGTGCTCCATCACGCTCGCGTCGGTCGGCCAATCGTCCCGAACGTGTGGCGTGCCCGCGATCATGCGGATGCCGTCGGAGACCGCGGCTCGCGCGATCTCGATGCTGTCCTCGAGCGTCCGGGCCCCGTCGTCGATCCTCCGGAGGATGTGGGAGTGAAGGTCGATCATCTGCCGTCTACAATCGGCAGGTGACCGCTCGCACGATGAAGCCGGTGCACGATGCGACCTGCGCGGTCGCGTGCTCGGCCGAGATCATCGGCTCGAAGTGGACGGCGCTTCTCGTGCACGACCTGTCGGAGGGCGCCCGGCGGTTCTCCGAGCTCGAGCGCGCCTGCCCGGGAATCAGCCCGAGGACGCTCTCGGAGCGGTTGCGCTGGCTGGAGGAGGTAGGGGTGCTCGTCCGTCACAGCTATGCGGAGACCCCGCCGCGGGTCGAGTACGAGCTCACGCCCAAGGGCATCGGGCTGCTGCCGATGATCGACGAGATGCGCCGCTTCGGCCACAACTGGCTCGTGCAGGACCCCGATCATGTCCACACCTAGATGATCGATCGGAACTTCATCGATCGATCATCTAGCAGGTGATGTGACTCGACTTGGCGGCGTCGAGCCCCGCCGTAGCGTTTCTGCATTGCCCGGGGATCTCGAATTCGGACTTCAGCCGGACGATTGATCGATGTATCGATCAATCGTCTAGGCCGGCGAGCGAGGTGAAGAGCTCCCGCGCCGCGGCGACGCCGAGCGGGACATGCTCGACCAGCAGACGCTCGTTCGGCGAGTGCAGATTGCCGTCGGGGAGGTCGAAGCCGGTGACGATCGTCGGGATCCCCCTGTCGGCGAGCGCCGGGACGATCGGCAGCGTGCCGCCGGACCGGAGCAGCAGCGGGCGGGCGCCGAGCGCTCGCTCGAACGCATCCTGTGCGAGGACGATCGCCGCCGAGTCCGGCGGAATCAGCCCCGGCGGCGCCGACGACCACAGGTCGATCTCGACGTCCGCTCCTGCCGGAGCCGCCTCGCGAAGCAGACGCTCCACCTCGGGCGCCACCTCCTCCACTCGCTGGCCGGGAACCAGGCGCATCGACAGGTTCGCCTCCGCGGCGACCGGGATCACGGTCTTCTGGAGCTGCGGAGAGCCGCCCTCCACCCCGTTCACGTCGATCGACGGCTCCGCCCACGTCCGCAGGTAGAGCTCCTTCGCAGCCGCGGCGTCGGACGGTCGCGCGCCCTGCTCCGCCAGTACCTCGGCACCCGGCTGCTGCGACGCCCAGTCAGCGAGCTCCTGCCCGGTGGGCGCCGTCACCCCCGTGCGGAGCGCTTCCGGCAGCCTGCCGTCGCGGGCGATCACCGCCGAGAGCATGCTCACGAGCGCGTGGACGGCGTTCAGCGCCGCCCCACCGAACGTCCCCGAGTGAAGGTCGCGACTGCCCGTGCGCAGACGCAGATGGAAGTACGCCATCCCGCGCGTGGCGATGTAGAACGCGGGGCACCCGCGGCGAGGCATATGCGCGTCGAAGATGACACACGCGTCGGCCCCGCGTTCGTCGGCTGCGATCCAGTCGACGATCGAGTGGCCGCCGATCTCCTCCTCGCCGTCGCAGGCGACCCGGACGTTGACCGGCAGCGCGCCCTCGGCGGCGAGGAGCGAAGCCGCCTTCAGGAGCAGGTAGAGCTGACCCTTGTCGTCGGCGACGCCCCGGGCGTAGAGCCACTCGCCGCGGATGGTCGGCTCGAACGGCGGGCTCTCCCAGGCGTCGAGGGGCGCCGGAGGCTGGACGTCGAAGTGCCCGTACACGAGCACATTCGGCGCCGTCTCGGCGTGCTCGGAGGCCCGGAACTCGCCGACGACGAGCGGCCGCTCGCCGCCCTCGACGAGCTCGCCCTCGCCTCCTTTCGACCGCACGAAGTCGCGCACCCACTGGGCCGCCCGGCGAACGTCCGCCGCGTGCGCCGGGTCGGCGCTGACGCTCGGGATCCGCAGGAAGTCGGACAGCTCCTCGAGCCAAGCGGGGTCGATCGGCACCGGAGCACCTTATCGGCGCCACCCGAGCACCCGCCGGGGACATGCTGAAGCCTGTCCCTGAGTCTTCATCCGCCGCCGCGACCGACCCTGGCGGGCGCGGCCCGCTGCGGCAACAAGGGCGCGCGGGGTTCAGGGAAGGGGGCTCGCGGGGGAAACCGGCCGTTTCCCCCGTGCGAGCGAGCTCGCGGCCGAAGGCCGCGGCGAGCGTCAGGCGACGTCGCGGAGCTTCTGGCTCTCGGCCAGCGCGCGCAGCTTCTTCAGGCTCTGGTTCTCGATCTGGCGGATGCGCTCGCGGGTGACGTTGAACGCCCGGCCGACCTCGTCGAGCGTCCGCGGATGCTCGCCGTTCAGGCCGTAGCGCAGCTCGAGCACGCGTCGCTCGCGCTGGGAGAGCTGAGAGAGGATGCGCTCGAGCGTCTCCTTCCGGAGCGTCACCTCGGCCGCGTCCTCGGGCAGCTGTGCCGACTCGTCGGTGATGAAGTGCCCGAACTCGGACTCGTCCTCGTCGCCCACCGGCTTCTCGAGCGAGACCGGCGACTGGGCCGTGCGGCGGATCTGGTCGACCTCGTCAGGGGCGAGCTCGAGCTCGCGCGCGATCTCGACGGCGTTCGGCTCGCGGCCGAGCTCGGCCCGGAGCTTCCGCTCGGAGCGGACGATCTTGTTCAGCTTCTCGACGACGTGGACGGGCATGCGGATCGTGCGCGCCTTGTCGGCGAGCGCACGAGCGACGGCCTGACGGATCCACCACGTCGCATAGGTCGAGAACTTGAAACCCTTGCGGTAGTCGAACTTCTCCGCTGCGCGAACGAGGCCGATCGTCCCCTCCTGGATCAGGTCGAGGAAGGGCAGGCCCTGGTTGCGGTAGCGCTTCGCGATCGAGACCACGAGGCGGAGGTTCGCCTCGACCATCTCCTGCTTGGCGCGGTGGTCGCCGCGCTCGATGCGCTTGGCCAGCTCGACCTCCTGGGCGGCGGTGAGCAGGTCGACGCGGCCGACGTCCTTGAGGAAGAGCTGCAGCGCGTCGGTCGAGACCTCCTGCACCTCGACCTCCTCGGGGACGACCTCCTCCTCCGCGGCGACGACTTCGATCTGCGCCTCGTCGAGGGCCTGGTAGAAGTCGTCGATCTGGCCCGCGTCCAGGTCGAGCTCGTCCAGCGCAAGCGTGATCTCGTCGGCGTTGAGCGAACCGGCCTCACGGCCTGCCTCGAGGAGAGTGCGCGCCTCTTCGTTGTCGAGCACCGGCACCCGCGTTGCCACCAGGGTCTCCGTCCCGCTCACGTCGCCTCCCCTCCCGTCAAGGCGGAAAAGCTAGCCGCCACCCGATGTCCCGTCAAACGCGCCGACCCGCGAAGGCGGCACCATGCCAGACGCGGCGGACGACTGCCATGGGCCGAACGACTCATCTTCGCCGCGTCACGATCCGACTCCTCGCAGCCGCTCGAGAAACCGGGTCGCCTCGACCCCCAGCACGGTGCGCGGTCCGGCCGCCTGCGCGAGGCGCAGTTGCCTCTTCGCCTCGGCGACGCTCGCGAGCCAGAGGAGGGAGAGGCCGAGGTGGAAGCGCACGCTCTGGCTCTTCGGGTACCGCTGGGCGAGGGGGCCGAGGCGCGAGAACGTCTGCGACGGGTTGGCCTTGTCGAACCGCCCGACGGCGACCGCGACCTTCGGCTCGACCGCGGTCGGGGCGAGCGCCGCGGCGGCCTCGTACTGGTGGAGGGCGGAGACCTGTCGACCGAGGCGCTGGAGCGCGACGCCGTAGAGCAGCTTCGCGTCGACGCCGCCGTCGCGCGCGTCCCGCTCGAGCACGGCGAGCTGCTTCGGGGGCGAGAGCCGGCCGAGCCCGGGCGGCGCCGGAAAGCTCGGCACGAAGGTCGGGAGCCCACGAGGGAAGTTCGGGTACAGGAGGTCGCCGGCCCGGACCGCGTACGGCGTGTCCGGCTGCACCCTCCGGGCCAGCTGCCAGGCGTCCTTCGCCCCCTGCTCGTCTCCGCGCCAGACCAGCGCGAGGCCGTAGTTGAGCTGGACGACCGCGCTCCGGCGATAGGTGCGCGCGAGCGTGCGGAGCTCCGGGAAGCCGTCGGGCCAGACGGCAAAGGCGGCGCCCACCTCCGCTTCGACCGAGTGGTAGCGGTCGAATACGAGGCCGGCGTCGTGGGCCCGCCCGCGGTCGTAGAGGGCGACCGCCCGGCGAAGCGCGACCGCCTCGGGGTCGGTCCGGACGCCGAGGTCGAGCACGAGCGGCGGGAGCCCCGCCTCGATTCGAACGGGCTTGGCGGGCGTCGTCCGGGTTGCGAGCGTGACCCCGACCGTCAGCCCGGCCGCGGCCGCGGCGCAGGCTGCGACGATCGCGTGGAGACGGAAGCGCGGGCTCACGCAGCGCGACGTTACCGGCGGCGTGGACGCGGGAAGCGGGTCCAAGCGTCTCGAGCAGAGCGGAGCCCTGCTCCGAAGCGCTATCTTTTTTGAACCAATGATCACCTACCGGGAGCTCCTGAACCAGGTCAAGGCGGAGATCGACGAGATCGACGCCGCCGAGAGCGCCCGTCTGCTCGAGTCCGACGACCGCCCGATCTTCCTCGACGTCCGCGAGCGGAACGAGTGGGACGAAGGGATCATCCCGGGGGCGCTCCACCTCCCACGCGGGAACCTCGAGTCGCGCGTCGAGAGTCTCGTCGGCGACCGCGGCGCGCCGATCGTCGTCTACTGCGCGAGCGGCTCGAGGTCCGCCTTCGCGGCGAAGACGCTCGCCGAGCTCGGCTACGACAACGTCGTCTCCCTCGCCGGCGGGTTCACGGACTGGAAGCGGAACGGCTTCCCGACCCGGGTTCCGCGCGCGCTCGCCGAGGAGCAGCGAAGCCGGTACAGCCGCCACCTACTGATCCCGGAGGTCGGCGAGGAGGGTCAGCTACGGCTGCTCGATGCGCGGATCCTCCTGATCGGCGCGGGCGGGCTCGGCTCGCCCGCCGCGCTCTACCTGGCCGCCGCGGGCGTCGGGACGCTCGGAATCGTCGACGACGACGCCGTCGACGCGACGAACCTGCAGCGCCAGATCGTCCACTCGACCGAGCGGCTCGGCGAGCCGAAGACCGAGTCGGCGAAGCGGACGATCGAGGCGCTCAACCCGGACGTGACCGTGAAGACGTACCGCGAGCGGCTCTCCTCCGAGAACATCGACCGGATCCTCGGCGACTGCTGGGACGTGATCGTCGACGGTGCGGACAACTTCCCGACCCGGTACCTGGTCAACGACGCCTCCGTCTGGCACGGCATCCCGGTCGTGCACGGGTCGATCTACCGATTCGAGGGCCAGGTGACCGTCTTCGCTCCCGGGGACGGTCCGTGCTACCGGTGCCTGTTCCCGCAGCCGCCTCCCCCGGAGCTCGCGCCGAGCTGCGCCGAGGGCGGGGTCCTCGGCGTCCTCCCGGGCGTGATCGGCTCGATCCAGGCGACCGAGGCGCTGAAGCTCGCGCTCGGGATCGGCGAGTCGCTCGCCGGGCGCCTGCTGCTCTTCGACGCGCTCGCGGCGTCGTTCACCGACGTCACGCTCCGTCGAGACCCGGCCTGCCCGGTCTGCGGCGACACGCCGACGATCACGGAGTACGTCGACTACGTCGAGTTCTGCGCGGGACAGCGAGCCCACGTATGACGAAGGTGCGCATCCCCCCCACGCTGCGCGCAGCGACCGGAGGCGAGCGCGAGGTGCCCGGCAGCGGCGAGACCGTCGGGGACGTGCTCGACGATCTGAGCGCGCGCTTTCCCGGCCTCGCAGACCAGCTCCGGTACGCGAACGTCTACGTCGACGGCGAGGACATCCGCACGCTCGACGAGCTCGAGACCCCGGTCCGGGACAGCTCGACCGTGATCTTGCTGCCGGCGATGGCCGGCGGTGTCTAGCCGCCTCGCGCCGAGCCTGCTCCAGCTGATCGGCTCGACGCCGCTCGTCGAGCTCTCGCGTCTCGCGCCCAGGCCCGAGGTGCGCATGTTCGCGAAGCTCGAGGGCGCGAACCCGTCCGGCTCGACGAAGGACCGGATCGCGCTGGCGATGATCGAGGACGCGGAGGCAACGGGCGACCTCGAGCCGGGGCGCGCGCTCCTCGAGCCGACGAGCGGCAACACGGGGATCGCGCTCGCCATGGTCGCCACGCTGAAGGGCTACCCGCTCACCTGCGTGCTGCCCGAGAACGTCACCGAGGAGCGCCGCCGGTTGCTGGAGATCTACGGCGCGGAGATCGTCGACTCGCCGGCCGCGGAGGGCTCGAACGGGGCCGTCCGGCTCGCGCTCGAGCTCGCCGAGCGCGAGCCGCGCTTCTTCATGCCGTTCCAGTACGGAAACGAAGCCAACCCGCGCGCGCACTACGAGGGAACGGGCGCCGAGATCGTCGAGGCGCTCGACCGTGTCGACATGCTCGTCGCCGGACTGGGAACCGGGGGGACGCTGATGGGCGCCGGCGAGCGGGTGCGGGAGTGCTTCCCGGACGTCGTCGTCGCCGCCGCCGAGCCGCTGCCTGGGGATCCGGTGCTCGGGCTCCGCTCGCTGGCGGACGGCTACGTGCCGCCGATCCTCGACGTCTCGAGGCTCGACCGCAAGCTGCTCGTCTCGAACGCCGAGTCGCTCGCCGGGCTGCGGGCGCTGGTCGAGCGGGAAGGGATCTTCGCCGGGCTCTCCTCCGGCGCGGTCGTCCACGTCGCGGCGCGCCTGGCGAGCGAGCTCGAGGAGGGAGTCGTCGTCTGCGTTCTCGCGGACGGCGGCTGGAAGTACCTCTCGGCCGACTTCTGGGCCGCGGCCGACCCGGGCCGGGCGATGGAAAGCGGGCACTGGTGGTAGTCCCCGCCGCTCTGCGCCGCGAGCTGGAGGCGCATGCCGCCGCCGAGGATCCGAACGAGGCGTGTGGCCTGATCGCGTTCCGGGACGAGGTCGCCGAGCGGTACATCCCGTGCGTCAACGCGGCGGCGAGCCCGTACCGGTTCGAGCTCGAGCCGCACGACCCGATGGACTTCTACCTCGAGGACGAGGGCTACGAGCTCGCCGTCTTCCACTCGCACCCGACCGCCTCGGCCCGCCCCTCGCGCACGGACGTGGCGAACATCGGCCTCTGGGAGCGGAGGCCGTACCTGATCCTCTCGCGGCCGACCGGCGAGCTCGCCGCCTGGCGGATCGCAGAGGGAGCGGTCGAGCCGCTCCCTCTGACGATGGACCGAGTCGCCTTCTAGGTGACTCTGAAGCTGCCGTGCATGATGCTCTCGTGCGGGCGGCAGTAGAACTGGTACCTGCCGCGTTGGAGCCGGATGGTCACGGTCTTCGTGCCCTTGAAGCCGACGGCGGTGATCTCCCGCTCGACGCCCGGACCCTCGAGCACGAAGTCGTGGATCGAGGCCTTGTCCGAGACGACGAACGTGTACAGGCCGGCCTTGAGCGTCCGGACCGGCGCGGTTCCTCGCTTCAGCGTGATCGTGAAGCCCGGGCCGACCGTCCCGGACAGCCGCGGATGGGCCATCGGGGTCGCCGGCGCGGCCGCGACGAGCGCGGCGGCGGCGGCTGCGAGAACGAGATGGATGCGGTTCATGCTCTCCGTTACGCGGACTCGGGCGGACCGGATTGTCAGACGACCTTGAAGCTGCCCTTCATCGTCGTGAAGTGCGGGTCGCAGATGAACCGGTAGGTGCCCTTCCTGAGCGTGACCGTGATCGTCTTCGTGCCCTTGAAGGCGATCGCGGTGATCTGCCTGTTCACGCCCGGGCCGATCAGGTGGAAGTTGTGGATGCTCGACCGGTCGGAGACGGTGATCGTGTACCGGCCGGCCTTGAGCATCCGGACGGGCGCGGTCCCGCGCTTGAGCGTGATCGTGAAGCCTGGGCCGACCGTTCCGGTCAGTCTGGGCACGACGGCGCCGGCGGGAACCGTGACGGCGAGTGCCGCGCCGACGACGGCGAGCGCGGCGAGCGTACGAATGCGAAGCATTGATCTCCTTCCGAGAATGTCGCTCGAGCTGCCAGGATAGAGACAGCGGTGCAGGTGCGGCAGATCGGAACCGGCCTCTGGTCCTGGGCGGCCAGGCACCCGGCCTGGACCCCGGCCGACGGCAGCCCGGACGGGTGGGACCAGGAGGTCGGCTGCATCTACTACGAGGCCCCCGGAGCGGTCGTGCTGATCGACCCCCTGGTGCCGATGGAGGATCGCGACCGTTTCCACGAGGCGCTCGACCGGGACGTCGAGCGAGCCGGCGAGCCCGTTCGGATCCTGCTCACGGTCGACGCCCACGTGCGCAGCTCGCAGGAGCTGGCAGAGCGCTACGACGTCGAGGCGCCCGAGCTCCCGCCGATCCGACCCGCGCTCCCCGGGGGCGTGGAGATCGCGGCCGAGAGTCTCGGCGAGTTCGTGTTCTGGCTGCCCGAGCACGGTGCGCTCGTCCCCGGCGACACGATCATCGGCCGCGACGGCGGGCTGTGGGTGCCCCGGCCGTGGATGGGCGACGGCTACGAGGAGGGGGTCGCGCTGTTGCGCCCGCTGCTCGACCTACCGGTCGATCGCGTGCTCGTCACCCATGGCGAGCCGGTACTCACCGACGCGCGCGCGGCGCTCGCCGCCGCCCTGGGGGACTCCGGGTAGCGCAAGCGTTCCACGGCGGGAGCATCGTTCAGCGGCCGAGCGGGCGCAGGACCAGCGTGGCGATCACCGCCACCCCGGCCGCGACCGAGAAGCCGACGCGCCAGGACGTGCCCGCGACGAGTGGCGCGAACACGAGCGGCGTGGCCGCGACCGCGACTCCGAGCAGCGTCTGCTGGAGGCCGAGCGCCGCCCCCCTTCGCCTGGGTCCGACCGTCTCCAGCGCCGCCGTGACCGACAGCCCGTTCCAGCTCATCGACAGGCCCCCGGCAACCACGAGCGCAGGCACGAGGAGTGCGCTCGCACCGTCGAGCGCCGACGCGGCGGTCGCGAGCGCGGCCGCCGTCGCGAGCGCGATCCCGCGGATCGGCCGGATGCGGCTGCCGACACGGTCCGAGAGCCGTCCGGCGGACAGCCTGCCGGCGGCGCCGATGACGTTGATCGCGGCGAGCGCCGCCCCGGCCTCGGCATGCGAGTAGCCTCGCTCTGCCTCGAGGAAGAGGACGACGAACCCCGTGACGGCGACCTGGGTGAAGACCAGGAGCGCGCTGCCCGTCGAGAGCCGCCAGATCCGCCGGTCGCGGAGCGGGTGACGAAGCGCGTCCGACTCGCTCTCCCCCTCGCCCCGGATCGGGCCCTCGACGAGCCACAGCGCCGCCGTACCGGCGGCAGCGAGCGACACGGCTGCCAGCGCGGCAAGCGCCGCGCGCGAGCTCCAGTGGCCGGCGACCGGCGGCACCCCGAGCGCCGCCGCGAACCCGCCGATCGGGATCGCCGTCTGGCGGATCCCGAGCGCGAATCCCCGCTCCTCCGGGCTGAACCAGCTCGTCACGGCGCGGCCGGTCGCGGTGTTCGTGCTCGCTCCGAAGGCGCTCGCGACCGCCAGCAGCGCGACGAGCGACGCGAAGCCGGGCGCGTAGGCGGCGCCCGCGAGACCCGCGGCTGCGCCGACGAGGCCGACGGTCGCCGTCGAGCGCTCGCCGATCTGGTCGGCGGCGAGGCCCCAGGCCAGAAGCGTGAGCACGGCGCCGGCGCTCGAGATGCCGAGCATCACGCCGATCTGCGTCAGGCTGAGCTGGTAGCGGTCACGCAGCACGGGGGCGAGGACCGCGAGGCCCGAGAACGCCGCGGCCTGCGAGGCCTGGACGGCGGTGCCCGCCGCGAGGACGAGCCAGCGCCGCCTCCCTCGCACCTCAGCCGCGGCGCAGCGGGTAGTCGTGGCGGCTCGAGCTGCCCTCGAACCGGCTCTTCGTCTCGACGAGCCGCTCGACATCCCCCGCCCGGAGGAGGACCGAGGTCTCTGCGCCCCAGGGGGACACGGTTCCCTCGGAGACACGCGCGAGGAAGAGCTGGAGCACCGGCACGAAGCCCTGGACGTACGGTCGCTGGTCGACGACGAAGTCGAGGTGGCCCTCGGAGACCAGCACGAGCCCGGGCGGGAGCAGATCGAATCCACCGGCGCGAATCCCCTTCGCCCTCGAGCCGAGCCGCTCGATCACCGTCCCGGCGGCGAGCGTGCCGACCCTGTCGACCGCGCACAGGCCGCGCGCTCCCGGGCGGCGCCCGAGCGCCGCCTCGATCTGCGCCTGCTGCTGCTTCGGCCCGCCGTGCAAGCGCACGATCCTTCCGCGCGGCGACGTGGGCGCGCTGCGCAGGCCGGCGAGGACGCCCTCGAGCCGGCGCCCGATCCACCGCTCCGGCCGCATCGGGGCCAAGAGCAGGATCTCGGCGTCCCGGGCCAGACGCGCGATCTCGGCGCCGGCGCGCAGCCCGGCCGCATAGGGGTTCTCGCCGACGTACGCGAGCGTGCCCGAGCCCGAGTCGACGTTGAAGGCGACCGCCGGGATGCCCGCCCGCCGCGCGGCGTCGAGGCCGGCGCGAAATGCTCCTCTGTCGAGGACCGAGACGGCGATCCCGTCCGCCCTGCCGCCGACCGCCGCCTCGAGCGCCTTGATCGTCTGGCCGGCGTTTCCGCCCGGAGAGCCGGTCCACTGGAACGAGCACCGGACCAGCGCGGCCGCGTCCTGCGCCCCGAACTGGGTGGCGACGAACAGCGGATCGACGGTCCGGTGACAGACGAAGACGAAGCGCCAGCGCGGGTGCGCCGCGAAGTCGCCGCCTCCGTCGCCGGCGAGCGCTTCCGCGGGGCCGAGGAGCCCGCCGAGCGAGAAGCCCGCCGCTCCGACCCCGGCGCGGCGGAGGAAGGCCGCGCGGTCGCTCAGAGGCCAACCTTTGGCCGATGAGCGGGGAGGGGTCACAGGGGAACCGGGAGGTTCCCCAAAGAGATCGGCCTCTGGAAGAAGGGGGCTCGTGGGGGAAACATGGTTTCCCCCACGGGAGCGAGGCGGAGGCGAGCGACGCTCACGTCTGCTCGTGCTCCAGGAGGATCCGCCCGACCGGGCCACCCGCGCCGGTCATCGACTCGAACGCGTCCTCGAAGCGCGCGGCTGGAATGCGGCGGGCAACGACCGGAGAGAGGTCGACGAGTCCGGCTCCGAGCAGCTCGACCACCCGGCTCCAGACCGCGGTCGTGTAGCCGACGCTGCCGATCAGCTCCAGATCGCGCAGCACGAACCGGTCCGCGGGAACGGCGAGCTCCCGGCCCCCGCCGGCGATCCCGAGCGTCACGACCCGTCCGCCCTCTCTCGGCAGGCGCGTCGCCAGCTCGATCGCCGGGACGGCGCCCGCCGTCTCGACCACCAGGTCGAGCTCGCCTTCGTGCGTCGCGGGCCCACCGGAGACGTCGACCGCCTCGGCCGCTCCGAGGCGCCGTGCGAGCTCCAGCTCCTCCTCGCGCAGCCCGTAGGCGACGATCGCCGCCGGCGAGAACAGGCGCGCGAGGACGACCGCGAGCGCTCCGAGGGCGCCGACGCCGACGACACCGATCGCCTCTCCCGCCGCCGGTCGCGCACGCAGGAGGCCCTTGAGCACGACCGCCGCGGGCTCGATCAGCACGGCCTCGTCGAGCGAGACCGAGCCCGGCAGCCGGTGAACGATCCGCCGGGGCACGAGCACGAGCTCCCCGTAGCCGCCGCCGCGCGTGAAGCCGAGCTGGTCGTAGCGCTCGCACAGATGCGTATTCCCTTCCCGGCAGCGCCGGCAGACCCCGCAGTAGCAGTAGCCCTCGCAGACCACGCGATCGCCCGGGGCGAGGTCGCCGACCCCGTCGCCGATCTGCTCGACGACCCCGCTCCACTCGTGGCCGGGAATGCACGGGTAGCGGACCCAGCGCCTGTCGAGCGCACCCTCGAGCACCTCGACGTCGGTCCGGCACACGCCGGCGAAGCGGCTGCGCACGAGCACGTCTCGAGGCCCGCAGACGGGGGTCTCGACCTCCCCGTAGAACACCTCGTGCGGACGCTCGATGACGACCGCTCTCACGGCGCCTAGTCTATGCGGGACGTTCTAGCCGCTCTCGGCGGCTCGTGCCTCCTCGTCGCCGTCCTCCGACGCGACGGGCGGATCGGGCAGGAACTCGACCTCGAGCCGCTCGATCCGCGATCCCTCCAGCTCGAGGACCGTGAACCTGAGGCCGTCCTCCTCGATCACGTCCCCCCGCTCGGGCGCGCGGCCGAGCAGGCCGAAGACGTATCCGCCCATCGTGTGGTAGTCCTCGATCGGAACCGACTCGGCGAACTCCTCGTTGAAGTCGTCGATCGGGAACGTCCCTCCGATTCTGATCCGGCCCTCGTCGAGGCGCTCGACGGACTCGTCCGGCAGGTCGAACTCGTCCTCGATCTCCCCGACGATCTCCTCCAGCACGTCCTCGAGCGTGACGATCCCCTCCATGTCGCCGTACTCGTCGACGACGATCGCGATGTGCTGGTTCGTCCGCCGGAACTCGGTCAGAAGCGCGGCGATGTCCTTCGTCTCGGGGACGATGTACGGTGGACGCAGGATCTCCTCGACCGCGACGCCGGCCATGCCTCGGTCGTTCATCGCGTTCAGCAGGTCGCGCAGGTGCAGGACGCCGATGATGTGCTCCGGGGTCTCGCGGTAGGCCGGATACCGCGTGTGCGGCGACTCGAGCACGGCCTTCAGCGCCTCCTCCGGCGGCATGCCGGCCGCGATCGAGACGACCTCGGGCCGCGGGACCATGATGTCCTCGGCTTTCTTGTCCGCGAAGTCGAAGACCTTATAGAGCATCTCCTGCTCGTCCTGCTTAAGCTCCCCCTCGACCGTCGAGCGCTCGAGCAGCATCTTCAGCTCGGCCTCGGAGTAGACGGCTCCCTCCGATCCGGGAGGAACGAGCCCGAGCGCCCGGAGCGCGATCTCGCTGGAGCGCTGGAGGAGCCAGATCAGCGGCTTGAAGAGGACGAAGAACGCCCGCACCGGCAGGGCGACGAACAGCGCGGTCTGCTCGGAGTGGCCGAGCGAGACGCCCTTGGGAATGAGCTCGCCGATGACGACGTGGAAGAAGGTGAGCAGGAGCAGCGCCAGCGTGACGGCGAGCACGGTCGCCATCACCGGGTCGAAGAGGCGAGTCAGCGTGTGCTCGCCGAGCGCCCCGATCGCCAGCGAGGTGACCGTGACGCCGAGCTGCATCGCCGCGATGAACCGCCCCGGCTCCTGCGTGAGCCGGAGGACGAGCTTCGCCCGACGATGGCCTTCGCCGGCGAGCTCGTGCAGGCGGGTGCGGCGGACGGTGACGAGCGCGTACTCGGCGGCGACGAAGTAGCCGTTCAACAGGACGAGCGCCGCGACGGCGACCAGCTCGAGGAAGAGAGTCATCGGTTCGCCCCGGGTCCCGGGGCGCAGGTACTAGGCGGGAAGTCGCTTTCCAAGGCGGCTAGCGCGCAGTATAGGTGACCCGCCCGCGGTGGCCGCTCCGCGCGGCCCGGCCCTCGACGACCAGACGCTCGAGGTGGGAGAGCGTCTCGGCGACCGCGAACCGGCGCTGGCTCGGTCCATGCTCGTCGGGGAAGAGATCGTACGAGAGCTCGTAGCCGGTGCGCGGGTCGAGGTCGAGGACGGCGACCGTCGCGTCGAGCCGCTCCCGGTGGTGGCGGACGATCTCGCCGGCGCGCCCGGCCGGATCCTCGACCGGGTCCCCGTGGCCGGGCAGCGCGAGCACGGGCGCCTCCCGGACGACCCGCTCGAGCGAGGCGACGTAGTCGCCGAGCGGATCGGGCCGTGACTCGGGGTAGAGACCGACGGCGGGCGTGATCCGCGGGAGCAGATGGTCGCCTGCGATCATCACTCGGTCGCGCGACAGGCAGATGTGTCCGTCGGCGTGTCCGGGAAACTCGCCCACCCGCCAGCCGGCGACCTCGTCGCCCTCGCGGAGGAGCACCGGGTCGCGGACGAAGCGTACGAACGGCCGGTAGACGCTGCCCGCCTCGAGCAGCTCGTCCGTCGCCTCCGGCGGAGCGCCGTGGACGTGGAACCACTCGGCGATCCGCGGGGCCCAGTCGTCGCTCCCCCAGACCTTCTCGCACTGCTCGTAGTCCAGAGCGCCCTGGTGGACGGGAGCGCCGGTCAGCCGCGCGACGTCGGCGGTGCCACCGACGTGGTCCGGGTGGAAGTGCGTGATCACGATCGACGAGATCGAGCGGTCGAGCGCCGGGAGGAGCTCCTGCCAGCGCTCGGCCAGATCAGGCAGTCCCAGGCCGGTGTCCACCAGCACGTACCCGTCGTCGCCGGGAAGCAGGTAGCCGTGGACGTGGCCCGGGCTCATCGGCATCGGGAAGGTGAGGCGGCGGATGCCCGCGCTGATCTCGATCTGATCGAACATATGTTCTATAGTACGCGGATGGGTGTCGAGTATCGCGAAGAGCCCTGCCGGACCGCGTTGAACCGGGTCAAGGGGATGGGTTTCGGCTGGTCCCTCAACCCCTACATGGGCTGTGCCCACCGCTGCACGTTCTGCTACGTCCGAGCGTTCGAGCAGCGCGCCGACCGTCCCGCCGACGAGCGCTACGGCCGCTCGATCCGCGTGAAGGTGAACGTCGCCACGGTGCTGCGGGCCGAGCTCGGACGAGCATCGTGGCGGGGCGAGCCGGTCGCGATCGGCGCAGCCACCGATCCCTATCAGCCCGCCGAGGGCCGGTACAGGCTCACGCGCGCCTGCCTCGAGGCACTTCGCGACGCTTCCAACCCGTTCAGCCTGATCACGCGCAGCCCGATGATCGTTCGCGACCTGGACGTGCTGGTCGAGGCGGCGAAGCGTGCGCGGGTCGGCGTCGTCTTCTCGGTGCCGACCCTGGACGAGGAGGTCTGGCGTCGGACGGAGCCCGGCACCCCTCCCCCGCACCGGCGCCTCGAGGCGGTCTCGCGTCTCGTCGAGGCGGGCGTGGAGGCCGGAGTCGGGATGGCGCCGATCCTGCCCGGCATCTCCGACTCCCCGGCACAGCTGGAGCGGGTCGTCCGCGGCGCGCGCGAGGCGGGGGCGACGAGCATCCGGGCGAGCCTCCTCCACCTCAAGCCGGGTACGAGGGAGCACTTCCTCGACGCGCTGGCGCGCGATTGGCCCGAGGAGCTCGACCGGTACGAGCGGCTCTACGGCTCACGCGCGTACCTTCCCAGGGATCAGACCGAGCCTGTGCGCCGGCTCGTCGCCGAGCTCCGGAAGCGGCATGGGATCCGCGACCGGCGGACGGTGAGGCTCGAACCGGCCCCGCCCGTGCAGCAGCTGACGCTGGCGTTGACCTGAGGGACGCCGACGGCCGATCTATCATCGCCCCATGCCGGACGAGATCACCTGCCTGATCGTCGACGACCACGAGGTCGTCCGCGAGGGGCTTCGGCTCTCGCTCTCACGCGCCCCCCACATCCGGGTGGTCGGGGAGGCGGGCGACGGAGCGGCGGCGGTCGACCTCGCCGAGCGACGTAAGCCGGACGTCATCGTCATGGACGTCCGGATGCCGGGCATGGACGGGCTCGAGGCGACGAGGAAGATCCTCGAGATCGTCCCGGATACGGCGATCCTGATCTTTACCGCCTTCAGCGAGCGCTCCCTGCTCGCGCGCGGGCTCGAGTCGGGCGCAAAGGGTTACATCCTCAAGGAGGCGCCGCACGACACCTTGCTGCGCGCGATCGAACGGATCGCCGAGGGTGAGGGATTCGTCGATCCCGCCCTGATGCCTGCGTTCCTCAGCGGCAAGGAGGGCACCGACATGCTCACCCCCCGCGAGCGCGAGATCCTGCAGCTGCTCGCGGACGGAATGTCGAACGCCGACGTCGCCGCGAAGCTCTTCATCAGCCAGGAGACCGTGAAGAGCCACGTGCGCCACATCCTCACGAAGCTCGAGGCCGACACGCGCACGCACGCGGTCGCGATCGCGCTCCGCGAGTCGATCATCGACTGATGGGCGCCGGCGAAGGGCCGGTCGAGCGGCGGCAGGGCGAGCGCCGGCGGGAGGAGCGCGAGCGGATCCGGCTGTTCGAGCAGCTGATCGCCGCCGAGCAGGACGAGCGGCGCCGGCTGGCGCTCTTCCTCCACGACGGCGCCGTGCAGTCGCTGTCCGGGATCGCCCTGATGCTCGACGCAGTCGGGCATGCGATCGAGGAGGGACGGACCGACACGGCGAAGGAGGTGCTCGCAGCCGCGCTCGAGCGGCACCGGGAGACGATCGCCTCCCTCCGCGACCTCTCCTTCAATCTCGAGCCGATCGTCCTGCGCGATCAGGGGTTCGGGCCGGCGGTGCGCGCGCTGGCCGAGCGCCTCGGCCTCGATCGGGCCCTCCAGGTCGACGTCGACGTCGCCGCCGGCGACGAGCTCGCAGAGCGCGCCAAGGTCGCGCTCTACCAGCTGATCCGCGAAGCCCTCTCGCAGGCCGTCGGCCGGCGACCCAGCCGGATCTCGATCACCGTCGAGGACACGACCGACGCCGGCTCCCGGCTGGTCGTCGCCGACGACGGGCACCTCGAGCGGCGGCGGGACAGCCTCGAGGCCTTCGAGGAACGTGTGCGGCCGCTGAGCGGGAAGGTGCAGCTCGATCGCAGCGACGCCGGCACCACGGTCACCGTCGTGCTTCCGGGCTACGCCGTCCGGAGCTAGGATCGCCCCGGCGATGTCGTATCTCCTCTTCGTCTGGAAGCCGAGCGGCTACGAGCTGCGTGAGCGTGACGGAGATCTGCCGCTCGTGGGAGAGGAGATCGAGGAGGACTCGGTGCGTCTGACCGTGACGAAGGTGGCTCCCTCGCCACTCCCCGGGGACGACCGGCGCTGCGCCTACCTCCAGCCGTCCGCGGTCTAGCGCTTCGACCCGGGTTGCTTCGGCGCACCCTTCGCCGCGCGCGCCTTCTTCTTGCGCTGGCGATCTCGCGCCCAGCGCCTGATCGATCTCGAGCCCCGGCCCATGAGCGCCGCAGTCTACGCCGGTTGGGTGGTCGGCGGGGTCGAGCAGCCGCTAGACCGCTACCGAGCCGCGTCCTCTGCGGCGGCGAGCGCGAGCACGAGCGCCTGGGCGAGACCGCTCGCGTATCCGCCGGTCGAGACGCCGCCGGCGTCGACACCGGCGGCCCACAGCCCGTCGGCGCCGACCACGCGGCCGCGCGCGTCCACCCGGAGCCCGCCGATCGTGTGTGTGATCGACGCGCGCACGTGGACGCCGACGACCGCGTCGTCGGGAGCTCGGAACGGAAGCTCTCGCGCCGGTACCGCGGTGCCGGAGGTCTCGACCATCGGCCGTGCGATCTCGAGCGCCTCCGCGGTGAGGACGTACCACGCGGTCCCGCCTGGGCGCCGAGCGGTCGCCTGGACGAGATCGTTCTCCGACCAGGAGACCTCACCCGCGAAGAAGGGCTCGCCCGCCTCGTCGAGCACGAGCGCGTGCCGGCCGTAGAGCTGGGCGAGGCGCACGAAGTCCCCGGGGCCCCAGTCTCGGGTCGGCATGTTTCGCCCGTAGAACTCCCCCATCCCCGCCGACGCCTCCCCGCCGCGGCCAAGGCCGTACCGTAGGCCGAAGCCGGCGCTCCAGGGATTCGCCCGCAGCGGCAACGGTGCGGCAGGACGGATGTGGCGGGCGACGAGCTCCGGGTCGCCCTGGAACCCGCCGGTCGCGAGGATCAACGGCCCGCCGACGGCGTCGTCCAGGCCGTGACCGACGAGAACCTCCCCGGCCGCGCGCACGAGCGTGTCGGTCAGTCCGGCCGGGTCGAAGCGGCGGCCAGTGGTCAGCGGGTTGTCCGTGTCGGGCGCGACCACGGGCGCGCCGAGACGTTCGAGCCACACGAGCGCCTCGTCGAGCCGCTCCCAGACGAGGCGCTGCAACGTCACGTCGCCGCCCGGGCACTGGCGGCAGAACTCCGCGAAGTCGAGGTACCGCCAGACGACACCGCTCGACAGGAGCATCGAGCCGCCGGGCCGGCTGCCCCGTTCGCGAATCGTCACTTCGGCGCCGAGCTCCCGTGTGCGCGCGGCCGCGACCAGCCCGGCCATCCCCGCTCCGGCGATCGTGATCAGTGCAGCGAGAAGCTGGCCTTGTGCTCGACGTACTCGAGCTTGACCCGATCCGGGCCCCAGACGAACACCGCATAGGTGTTCGGCGCGTCGACGACGTCGGCGACCTCGACCCCGATCTCCTGCGCCGGCGCCGCCTCGGCGACCAGCACGCCGAGGTGGTTGAGGAGCGGCCGCTCCGGATCGCCGGGATCGCCCTGTTCCAGCACCAGGTACGCGCCGCCGACCGCGACCCGTGTCGGGCCGTCCTCCGTAAAGCCGTAGGCCAGCCATCGGCGCGCCGCCGCCTCGGGATCCGGCGAACGGAGCGCGACGTGGTCGAGGTCGTACTCGACGTCCGTCTCGGCCTCGACGAGCGTGAGCTCCAGGCCGTCGCCGACCTCGAAGTTCGCCGGCGTACCCGCAGGCAGGGCCGCACGGGCGGACGCGAGATCGGAGACGCGGAGGCCGATGCGCAGAAGCGCGCCACGCTCGCGCGGCCCCTCCGCCTCGAAGAGCGTCAGCTTCCCGCGGCGGGCGTCGGAGCCGACGAGCGTGAAGCGCTCGGTGCGCTCGATCACGTTCATGCCCAGGTGCGCGGTCGCGAAGTCCGCGATCCGGTCTCGGTCGGCGACCCACAGGGCGACATGGTCGAGCGAGGTCGGGTTCACGTCCCTCAGGCTACCGGCGCCCTACTTGCGCCGGTCGACTGCGCGTTGCAGCTGCACCTTGGTCATCTTCGAGCGTCCGCTGATGTTCATCCGCTTCGCCTCGTTGTAGAGCTGCTCCTTGGTGCGCCCGGTCGCGCGACCGCTTCGGGATCGAAGTCCGCCGCGTCGGCCCGACGAGATGTCGGTGCGAGAGAGCCGCGACGACTCCTTCGCCTCGCCGCCCCGGGCCCGCTCCTTGTTGACCGTGCGCGCGGCGATCTCCTTTGCCCGCTTGGTCGAGGCTCCGCGCTCCTCGGCACTCTCCTTGACGTGCTCGTACTGCCGCTCGCGCTTGCTGCTCCATGCCTTCTGCGGCATCTCATCCTCCTCGGTCCGATGTCGCGCCCGTGATGCCCGGAGGGCGAGGTTTCAATCGCGGTACCGGGCCGTTCGGTCGCCGTCGCCGTCAGGCAGACGCGGTCGTCCGGGCCAGGATCCGGGTGGTCGGCGCCTGCGCGCCTCCCGCCCGTTCGAGGGTGATCGCCACCGTCGACCCCGCCGGCACCGGTCTCGTCAGGCGGATCGTCCGCTCGCCGCCGCCGGCGAACAGCCCCGCCGGCCGCGGCGCATCGCCGTCGATCACCCAGATCTCGTACGCCTTTCCGGCCGGCGCCGCCGGCAGGCCGGAGACGGTCAGCTGCGCGACGCCGTCCGCCCGCGAGAGGGAGATCGCCAGGCGGTCGGACGACGAACCGCTCCCGGACAGGCCGGCCCAGAGACCGATCGCGAGCGCGGCGCAGGCGGCCGCCGCCAGCGCCGCACCCGCGTACAGCCGCGCCCGGCGCGGCCGGAGAGCGACGACGGTCGGCTGCTCCTCCGAAGCGGCGGCCAGGATACGTTCGCGGAGGGCGGGCGGGGGCGCGGGCCCGTCGACCGCGAACGCGAGCGTTCCAACCGCCTCGCTCAGCTCCAGCAGCTCCGAGCGGCAGCGCCCACACCCCGAGAGGTGCTCTTCGAACGCATGCCGCTCGTCCGCGTCGAGCGCGTCGAGCGCGTATCCGGGGGCCAGCTCGTGGAGGTCGGCGTCCGTCATCACATGCCCTTCGCGTTGGTTCGCGCGAGACCTCGATCCGGTTCGGTCCGGGCGGTCCGGGATCGTCAGCGGGCTCTGGCCGCTGAATCCGCCGAGCTACTCGAGCGGCGGATTCTGCACGTTGTGCTCGGTCGCATACTCGTTCGTCAGCCGGTTGATCTCGTCGGGGTCGCCGTAGGCGTAGTTGATCTTCACGAACGGCTCCCACTTCTCGGGGAGCGCGTCCTCCGGAAAGATCGCCTCGACCGGACACTCGGGTTCGCAGGCGCCGCAGTCGATGCACTCCTCGGGGTCGATCACGAGGATGCGCTCGAACTCGTGGATGCAGTCGACGGGGCAGACATCCACGCACGAGCGGTCTTTGATGTCGATGCACGGCTCGGCGATGATGTAGGTCATTCCGGCGGCCACTCTACAGGCGCGAGCAGCTCCTCGATCACCTCCGAAGCCCGTTCCTGGAGGGCCGAGCGGGCGAGCACCTGGTCGAAGCCGGCGGCGTGCGCGCGGCGCAGGCCACCCGTGTCGGTGTGGTTCGAGAAGCCGACGATCGGGACGTCCGGATACGTGTCCGCCACCTCCTCCGGCTCGACCCGAGAGATGTCGGCGATCACGAGCTCGGGCTCGGGCTCGGCGATCGTGTCGGTCGTGACCAGATGATGACCCGGCAAGAGCGCATCCAGCTTGCCCCGGAAGAAGAGGTCGACCCCGACGAGCAGGATCGTCGCCACGGCGTGGACACTACCACCGGCCCGGAACCCGCTCGAGGGCCGATCCGGTGGACGAATCGTCCCGCTACCGTCACAACCGAGTGCCAGGCACAAGCTGTGGATAACCGCCCTGCGCCGCTCGAGCTCGGACTGGAGCTGATCCGGGACGGGCAGTACTTCGAGGCGCACGAGGAGCTCGAAGCCGCCTGGCGAGCGGCCGAGCCGCCCGAGCGCGACTTCCTGCAGGGCCTCGTCCACGTCGCAGTGGCCTGGTACCAAGCCGGCCGAGGCAACTCCGTCGGCTGCGCCCGCCAGCTCGAGAAGGCGGCCCGCCGCCTCGGCCCATATGCGCCGGAGCACCGCGGGGTCGACGTCGAGGCGACCCTCGCGTGCGTCCGTGAGGCGCATGCGATCGTCGATTCGGGCCGTCTCGACCTGCCGGCGCCCCTCGTCTGAGCTCGCGGCGGGATACCCGTGCGCCTCCGCCGACCGTCGATGGAATACGAAGCGAACCACGCTGGGCTTCGCCGGCTCCGATCAGGTTCGCCCAGCCCGCCGCCCGCCAAGGAGGGGGCTCATGAGGGAACCAGGGGCTCCCCCATGAAGCGAGCGGAGCGAGCGTCCTAGATCCGGCCGATCCCGATCGACTCGAGCGCGCGGTTCAGAGCGACTTGCAGCCACCAGTAGCGACCGAAGAAGAGCAGCGCGCCCAGGGCGATCAGCGTCACCCCGCCGCCGATCTGGAGGATGCGGTAGCGGTCGCGGAACCAGCGGAACGCGGCCATCGCCCGCGTGAACCCGACCCCGGCGAGTACGAACGCAAGGCCGAGGCCGATCGAGTACGCCGCCAGGAGGACGATGCCGCGGACGATGGAGCCGACGCTGCCTGCGAGGACGAGGATGGAGGCGAGGACGCCGCCGATGCACGGCGCGGCGCAGACCGCGAAGGCGGCGCCGAGCAGAACGTTCGACCCGCGACCGCGCGCCCGGGCGAGCAGGTTCGGGGCGGTGACGCGATCCGGCCAGGGAAGCAGGCCGACGAACCCGAGCCCGATCACGATCAGCAGAAAGCCGGCGAACTCCGTCTGCAAGCGCTTGTCGAGCACGCTGCCGATCGCCGCCGCTCCCGCTCCGAGGACGACGAAAACGACCGTGAAACCGACCACGAAGGGCAGGCTCGCGACCGCGACGCGGCGACCGACTCCCCGCTCACCGAGGCGTCCGGCCTCGACCGCGGAGAGCGCAGACAGGTACCCGGGGACGAGCGGCAGGACACACGGCGTGAGCACTGAGACGAGACCGGCGAGAAAGGCGACCGGGATCCGCTCAGCCATCGAAACGTGCGAGCTCTTCGTCGACCCGCCGGTCCAGGTCCGGGTCGAGCGAACCCGCACCGGCCGCGGCAGACGCGGGACCGCGTGCGCGGCTCCAGCGCCAGGCGAGCACCCCGAGCGCGAGGGCGCCGACTCCGACACCGACGAACGGGAGCACCCAGGCGAGGAGATTGAAGCCGCGCCTGGACGGCTCCGCCAGCACCGCCGGCCCGAACTGGAGCACGAGCTTGTGCTTGATCTCGCTCTTCGTGTCACCCGCCGTGATCCGGGACGAGATGTACCGGCGGATCCGGTCTGCGATCGGGGCCGTCGACTGGTCGAGCGTCGTCTTGCACGTCGGGCACATCACCTCGCCCTCCAGCTCGCCCAGCGTCGGATGCCGCTCGCTCGCCGCCGCCGCCCCGGCGAGGGCGAGCGCGAGCACGAACGCGGCCGCGACCCTCACGACTCGAGCGCGCGCCGGATGTTCGCCTCGAGCTGCTCACGCGTCACCGGCCCCTGGACGTGGTCGCCGACGATCTTGCCCTTGCGATCGACGAAGAAGGTCTCCGGAAACCCGTCCACTCCGTACCTGCCGACGACCTTGCCCGCCCCGTCCCTGACCACCGGGTAGCTGACGCCGTACCTGCGCATGAAGCGCCGCGCGTCCCCGGAGAAGTCCTGGGCGTCGATCCCGAGGACGAC
This sequence comes from Gaiellales bacterium, assembly GCA_038248655.1. Lineage (GTDB taxonomy): Bacteria > Actinomycetota > Thermoleophilia > Gaiellales > Gaiellaceae > DATBLE01. The sequence continues at coordinate 12,077 of JBBRXG010000019.1, read as the reverse complement.
GACGTCCTTTCCGGCCCAGCGACGCGAGGCAGCCTGGAGCTCGGGCGTCTCCTGCTTGCAAGGAGCGCACCACGACGCCCAGAAATTGAGCACCACGGCCTTGCCCCGGTAGGACGCGAGCTCCAGGTCTCCCTCCGCCCCCAGCCGGGGAAGCACGAAGTTCGGCGCCGCCCCCTTTGCCGATGACGTGCGCTGCGTCGCAACTCCCCAGATCAGGAGCCCGAGGAGCGCGGCCACGGCCGCGACGGAGAGAGCCTGCAGCCCGAGCTTCAGCCTCCCGCGCACCGCAGGCTACGCGGAGACGATGTAGACGGGCGTCCCGATCTCGACGTGGTCGAACAGCCACTCGGCGTTCGGGATGTACATGCGGATGCAGCCGTGCGACGCCGAGTAGCCGAGCGACGCGGGATCAGGCGTCCCGTGGATACCGACCCCCGGCGCGGAGATGCCCATCCACCGCGTTCCGAGTGGATTCCCCGGGCCGGGCGGAATCGGCTTGGCGCCCTTTGCCCACGGCGAGCTGGGCGGATACCACCAGGGATCCTTCCACTTGACGACGATCTGGAAGCGTCCGAGCGGCGTCGGGTAGACCGCCTGTCCGGTCGCGACCGTGAACGTGCGCCACGGCTTCATCCCGTTGTAGAGGTAGAGGTGGTTCGCTCCACGATGGATGACGATCACCGGACCGAAGTTCGCCCGGGTCAGCGTCTGCGGCACCGCTTTGTACGGCAGGACGATGCCGGTGCGGTCGTTCTCACGCAGCGCTTTCAGGACGGCGCCGACCGCGGCCTTGCGGTCGAGCGCCTTCCCCGGCTCGCCCTTCGTGATGAAGGGCTCGAGATCGCGGAGAAAGAGCCTCGAATCGACCGGCTTGCGCTCGACGCGCTCGGCGATCGAGTCGACGACCCGGCGTAGAGAGCGGCCGCTCACGCTCACGCCGAGCGGAACCGACGCGCCGGGCTTCGCGCTCCGTGCCCGGCTGACCGCGGTCTTCGCATAGGCGACGGCGCCGACGGACGCGGGCGAGACCGTCACTCGACCGGCAGCACCGAGCGAGAGCACGAGCGGCGACCGGAAGGCGGCCCGCACAACCGCGTACGCGGCGTCGGGCGAGAGGCCGCCGACATGGATGCCGCCGATCGTCACGCCCTGCGGGAGCCGGGGGACCCGGGGGACCCGGGGCCTGGGGCGCGGCCTCGGAGCGGGAGCGGGCGTGGTGGTCGTGGCCCGGGGCGTGGTGGTCGTGGCCCGGGTCGTGGTGGTCGTCTCGAGGGTCGTCTCGAGGGTCGTTGTCGCAACCGCCGTCGTCGTGTCGGTCGTCGTCGGCGGAGGCGATTGCGCCGACCCGTTCGGGACCAGCGCGGCGAGCACTCCCGCGGCGCAGAGCGCGAGCACGGCGACGGCGATCCCCATGACTCGTCTCACTTCCAGGAGTGTAGTCAGCGAGCGAGCAGCGTTGGGTCGTTCGTGATCACACCGTCGACGCCGGCCGCCAGCACCCGCGCCAGGTCGGCGTGGTCGTCGACGGTCCAGGCGAGGACCGCCGCGCCGTGGGCATGCGCGCCGTCGACGGCTGCTTTGCTGACCACGGAATGGTGGAGCATCGCCGCGCCTGCCTGTGCGCGCGCGAGCATCGCCCCGATCCGACGGGGGAGCGTGCCTCGGATCGCGACGAGCGCGGCGGCCGCGACCGGGACGAGCACCCGGCGCCGCGAGATTCCTCGTCGGTCGAACGGGTACGTGTATCCCCGGGCGAGGCCGGGCTCGAGGACCGCCAGCTCGCGCAGGCTCCGGGCGTGGAACGTGCTCACCACCGTACGATGGACGAGGCCGTGGCGCCGGATCGCCGCAGCCGCCGCCGACTCGTATCCGTGCCACTTCAGATCGACGTGGAGTCCGACGGGAGCGGCGCCGAGGAGCTCGAGCGCTTCGTCGAGGGTGGGCAACTCCGGCGCAACCTCACGGAGGCCCTCGAGCGTCAGGCTCCGAACGCGGCCGTGGGCTGCGCCATGGCTGACCTCGACCAGGTCGTCCGAGTGCGCGAGGACGAGCGTGCCGTCGTGGAGGTCGAGGACGTCGAACTCGACCAGGTCGCAACCGAGGTCGACCGCTCGCTGCAGCGAGCGGAGCGTGTTCTCCGGCTCGAGCGCGGCAGCACCCTTGTGACCGATGAGGAGCGGCCGGTCGTCCGACCGCAGGTTCACGAGCGTCGCCGGACGACGACGATCGCGCAGTCGTCGCGCAGCTCGCCCCCGACGTGGCGACGGCACTCCTGCAGCACGCTTTCGGCGAGCGAGTCGGGGGGAAGCTCGTGCCGATCGGCGAGGACCTGGTCGAGACGCTCCTCGCCGAAGAGCTCGCCGCGGCGACGCGCCTCGACGACGCCGTCGGTGAACAGCACGACGGCGGCGCCGGGTTCGAAGGAGCGGTGCAGCTCCCCGTAGGACTGGCCCGCCTCGACCCCCAGCGCGAGACCGTTCACGTCGAGGCGCTCGACGGTGCCGTCCGCCCTGACGAGCCGTGGCGCGGGATGGCCCGCCGAGGCGCAGGCGACCTCGCCGCGGGCGAGGTTGATCGTCAGATACAGCATGGTGATGAACTTGCCCGCGCCGATCTCCTCGAGGACGACCTCGTTCGCTGCGGAGAGGAAGGGGCCGGGCTCGGGGTAGAGGCGGGCGAGCGAGCGGAAGACGAACTTCGCCATCGCCATGTCGGCGGCGGCATCGATCCCGTGGCCCGTGACGTCACCGAGCACGATCGCGAGACGGTCGTCGTCGATCTGCAGGTAGTCGTAGACGTCGCCGCCGACGCCGACCAGTGCCGACGACTCGTACACGGCACCGAGGTCGAGCCCGGGGATCCGCGGGCGCGTTCGCGGCAGGAGCGATCGCTGCATCGAGTCCGTGAACTGCTTCTGCTGCTGGTAGAGGCGGGCGTTGTCGACTGCCAGCGCCGCGTGCCCGGCGACGGAGAGCGCGGTGTCGAGCGTCTCCTCGGTCAGGGGGCGGCCCGGATCGAGCGAGACGAGGGTGAGCGTCGCGAGCAGCTCCGACGGCGTGGCGATCGGAACGACGGCGGCGGTCGAGCCGCGCTCGAGGAACGGAGCGAGCAGGTCGTGACCCCGGCCGAGCTCCTTCGCGGCGGCCTCGTCGAGGCGCACCGGAATCCCGGCTGCGAGCCGGCGTCTGGCCGGGCTGGGGACGATCTCCTCCGGAGCGCCGAACACCGCTTCGATCGCCGCTCGCAGCTGAGGGCTGGCGACATGCACCGCCTGGGCGACGAGCGACTCGCCCCGCTCGTCAGGGAGCCTGATCACGGCAGCGTCGACGTCGAGGAGCTCGACGAGCGTGCGGCCGACGGCGTCGAGCGTCCGGTCGAGCGACATGCTCTGCGCGAAGGAGCGCGAGATCTCGTAGAGGGCCGACACCCGGTCGCGGGCGATCCGCTCTGCGACGAGAGCCTCCTTCCGCTCGCTGCCGAGCTTGCTGGTTTTCTCGTGGAGCTGCGCGTTCTGGACCGCGACGGCGATCTGCCCCGCGAGAGCGGCGAGGAGCGATGACTGATCGGGCGAGAGCGAGCGCCCTCTCGGCGGATAGGCGACCAGCAGTCCGATCACATCGTTGTGAGCGACGAGGGGAACGGCGTGGGCGGCTTCGATCCCCGCCTCGGCGACCTGGGCGCGGACGTCCTCGAGGTGGCGGTCGGCCGCGGCATCGGCGGTCGCGACCTGCCCGCGCGCGCGAAAGGGGCCGATGGCGAGGTGGAGCAGCCGCTCGGCGACGATCGCGTGGGGGCCCGTGATCTGGCGTGATGCCGCCGCGTCCAGCCGTCCGTCGGTTCGGAGGTAGATGCCGACCGCCGCAACGTCGATCAGGTCGGGGATGCGCTCGAGCGCCGTCTCCAGGGTGTGGGCGAGCGACAGTTGCGCCGTCGCCTGTCCGGCAACGGAGAGCAGGTCGCGCGTCCGGTCGAGCTCGCGGCGGAGATCCCCGGCACGCTCGCCCGCCCGGAGAGCGAGCGCGGCACGGGAGGCGAACGTCGCCAGCGCTGCGTGCTCGTCGGCCGGAGGCGGATCGTCGGCCCGATAGACGACCTGGAGGACGCCGAGCTGCGGCCCGAGCGACGCTGAGGCGACGATGAACGTTCCGACGGGTTCGAGCTCGTCCTGCCCGCGCCGGGCAGTCACCGCCCCGGCGAGCGCCCGTTTCAGGTCGGGCTCGAGCGCTCCGGCCAGAGCGAGGAGCGGCGGGCCGTCGCCGAGATCGGCCCCCCAGAGCAGGCAGGCATCTGCTCTGGTCGCGTCCACGACGAGATGAGCGATCCGCTCCGCGGCGCGGCCTGGATCCGCCCCGGCCGCGAGCGCGTCTGCAGCGAGCTGGAGCGGCGGCACGGGCGAGCGCGCGGGTGCCGGAGTCTCGAAGGCACGCAGGACGAGTGCGACGTGCGCGCACGCCGCCCTGGCGGTTTCCCGGTCGTCGGCACCGAGCTCTCCGACTCGGCGCAGGAGCTCCAGCGTCGCGACGACGGTACCGCCGACCCGGACGGGGAGAGACAGAACCTCGCTCGCGCCGACGCGCTCGGCGAGCGCCCGTAGACCCGCAGGCAACGTTCCCGCGCCCTGGCATGCCGACTCGGGCAGCGGATCGGCCACCTGAAGCCCCTCGAGCTCCGCGGCGAGCGGTGCTTGCGCCGAGATCGCGCGCACACGAAGCGCCCCGCGCTCGGCGACCCGGACGACCGCCGCCTCTGCCCCTGTCGCGGCCCGAACCGCGTCGGCGACGGCCTGCAGACCTTCGGCGACCGTCGAGCCGGCCACGCTGCGCTCGGCCCCGGCCGAGAGCGCCGACAACGCGGAGGCCCCGCTCCCAGTCTCTACCGCCGTATGACCACCGCTCGAGAAGTATCGCTCAAGGCTGCAGCGAACCACAAAGCGGCTCGGAGACTAGAATCATGTCGATGGCCGAGCCTGCTCAGCGCCGACGGCCGCGGGCGGAGACGCCGCCGCTCGACCCGCATGCGGTCGACCGCGCCTACCGGTTCTACCGTGCGAAGCGCTACGCCAAGGTGGCGCACCGCCGCGCGACGCGAATGGCGCGGTGGCGCTTCCGGGCGTTCCTCGGCCTGCTCCTGCTCGCGTGCCTCGTGGTCGCCGTCACCGTGTGGGACGAGATCACGAAGCTGTTCGGTCTCTGACCTCGGCGACGAACGTCGGCGCCTCTCGACCCAACGGCGTCCAGGCGCTCTCTTCCCAGGAGCCGGCGCCGCACATCGGACAACGCGGGAGCTCGCGGTAGATCGTCACCCCGTAGCCGCAGCCCGAGCATCGGTACTCGCCCTTCGTCCTCACCCCCGCCGCGAGTGCCGCGACGCCGTCGGGCACCTCGAGCCACGTTGCCATCTCAGACCCCCTCTGAATCGACTGGCCGTGCCGCTGACCTGAAAGATGCCCATACTTCCGGCTGTGGAAACCCCTGATCTCTTCGATTTCGACGACCCGGAACTCGACGACCCCGAGCCGACGCGACTGTCGGGCCCTCAGGCTCGGCTGCCGCGGCCGCGGCCCGGAGGCGGGATCTGGACCTCGGGCGCGCGGCTCGCCTGGGTCTCGGGCCTCGTGCTGATGCTCTCGTCGTTCATGTCCTGGTACGCCGGTTCGTCGGTCGAAGGGCCGATGCTCGCGGTGATCGGCTGGCACACGGGAACGATCGGCAAGGTCGTGTTCTTCCTCGGGCTGATCCTGATCGCACTCGCGGTCCTGCGCGAGGCGGGCGTCGAGCTTCCTCCCTCGGTGCCCGAGAGTCTGGTCACGCTCGCGCTCGGCGCGCTCGCGACGATCCTCGTCCTGATCCGTCTGATCTCGATCCCGGACACCTTCGCCGGGACGAGCGGCCGTGCGATCGGAATCTGGATCGCGCTGCTGGCGGCGCTCGGAGTGATCGCAGCCGGCCTCATGCGAGCAGGCGAAGACCTCTAGACGATGATCGATGAATCGACCAATCGTCTAGCGGAAGCCGCAATTCGAGATCCCAGGGGCCATGCACAAACGCTACGGCAGGGCTCAACGCCGCCGACTGGGTCACAACGCCTGCTAGATGATCGATCGCTGAAATTTCTGATCGATCATCTAGGAGGGTTTGGCGCTTCGTTTGGCGGAACGGCGTATCGCGTCGATCTTCGCCTGGAATCACGTTCGCGCGCGACGTCGGACGCGGTCGAATGACCATCGGACTGGCTGGTTCGGCCCCGAACGCCGAACGAGGGCAGGGCGTTATGCCCTCGGCCCTTCGCAATCGCGAGACGGTGCGGCCTACGCCGCGAGCGGTACGGCGTCGGCTCGCGTGCGGGCGAGAGCCTGCGCGAGTTGCGCCAGGATCGTGAGGTCGGCGTGCAGTTGCACCCGTGCGAGTCCGCGAGTCCTGAGCGGCTTCAACCCGTACTCGTTTTTGAGTCTGCCGAAAGTGCGCTCCACGGCGGAGCGGCCACGGTAAAGCTCGCCGAACCGCTTGGACTCGCGCGGGATCAGCGGGTGCAGACGGGAAGCCTTCCGCCAGATCGAGGCGGGCTTGCACTCGCCGGTCGGGCAGCGCCACTTCGTCAGCTTCCGCTTGAAGTCAGCACCGGCATACGTCCACGTTCCGTGCTCGCACGTCGGGGGCTTCCAGGCGTGGGCGATGCCCATCTTCTTGATCGGCACGACGGGGCGGCAGTCTCTCTCCTCGAACCCATCGTGGATCGGGCCGGAGTCGTAGCCTTTGTCGAGAGCGCAAGTCTCCGGGTGGAACCCGTTGGCGAGCGCGGCGTCGAGGAGCGGGATCGCGTAGTTCGCCTCGTGATCGCGGGCGGTGGCGACCGTCCACGCGACGGGAAGCTCCGTCGCGGCGCACACGGCGGCGCTGATTTTATAGCCGTAGAACCCGCCGCCCTTCCGGGTGCTCACGGCAGAGCGGTGACCCCACGAAGCGTCGGGGTCGGAGAACTTCTTGCGCTCCGGGCCGTTCTTTTTCAGGAACCGCTGCCCGTTCGCGTAGGCGGGGAGGTCGCTCGCGTCGATGGCGAGGTCAACGCCGTACTCGGGAAGCTCGCGGCGAAGCGAGGCGGCCAAGGCGGTGAAGCAGGCGTCAAGCGTCGGGCGGTTCTCCCGGAGCTTCGTGGCGAAGCGGTAGCAGGCCCAGTGCGAGGGCGTGTCGCCGATGGTGGCGGCGAGCGCACTGTGCTCGGCGATCAGCCGTGCCGTGCGAGTCCAGGTCGGGAGCGCGTACAGGCTCTTGACGAGGCAGGCGCCGACGAGTGCGCGGGCACTGTAGCCCTTCTGCCCCGTCCAGCGAAGTGCCTCAAGCTCCTTGATCAGGGCCGCGATCTCGGGCGAGTCAAGAAGCTCCGAGAGGGTCTTGGCGACTCCGACGTGCGGTCGTGCTACGGTCCGAACTGCCAATCGAGGTACCTCTCGTTTGGTCACGGCCCTCGGAAGCTCCAACTTTGCGGGGGCCTTTTTTTGGCTTATCTACAGGGAATTCTACTCGGGGCATCGGACAGCGCCGACGTCTGGAAGCCGCGTAGACAGAGGGTCATATCGGCCGCTCGGACGTAAAATGTCCGGCGAGGCGGATCCGAGCTGGCCTACTTGACACCGCGCCGCGGACGCGAGATTCTCGGGCCGTAGCTTTCCGAACCCACTCCGAGAGAAAGGGTTAGCCAGTTAGTGCCCAAGAACAGATCAAAGCTTGGCGCACCTGGCTTCCGTCAGATTACCGACCGGGAGCCAGGGCCACTGCTGTCGCTGTCGAACTCGGCATGTATGCCGCTTGTTCCAAGGGACAATGTCGAGGCTGTCTACCGGCGCATCCAGGCGAGCATTCGTGATCTCCTCGCGCCCGAGCTATCTGACCTATTCGCTGAGCTGTACGTGGCGTGTCTCGCTGCGCTCGAATCCTACGGGCACGCAGACCTCCACACCGCGATCCCCGACAAACACTACTTCGCGTTCGAGGGGGAACGAATCAGCCGCGCAGTCAACGCCGATCTCTACCAGCCGGACCCTGGCGAATGGACAGCGTTTGCCCAGGCCCTCCACGACGGTGACTTGGAAGACTTCACCGAAGAAAGACTCACTCGCACGATCTACTCGATTGCGATCAGCTTCTGCGTCCTGATCGACCTAACGCGGAGGGGAGACCAGAAGACGCCAGGCACCTTCTTCGAGTGGCTCATCGGGCACCTGTTCGCGAGTCGGCTTGGCGTCAATCCAACGAAGCGGCTTCCCGTTCTGAACCTAGACATGGAGACGACGCTCCCGACCGACTTCGTCTTCGATCTCGGACCGGGACAACCGAAGTTCCATCTGCCGGTCAAGACATCGACACGCGAGCGCGTCATTCAGGTGTGGGCGCACCAGCGCGTACTCGACGGTGTCTACGGGACGGGACGGTTCCTCGGGACACCCGTGATCCTGACCGAGACGAAGACCGACTCGCAGACGCGCCAAGTGGTCGAGATTTGCCTACCAGATCAGTGGCGCATCTACCAAATGCACATAGCGCAGTTGAAGCGGATCTACTATCTCGACGTGCCGGTCGCGTACTCGGCGCTCAATCAGGTTTTCCCGCCCCTGAACGTTGCACCGTTCGGCCGTTTTTTCCTTGAGACGGCCGAACTCTCCGCGCCTTAGGCTTGCGGAAGACCAGGAAGTAGGAATGGTTCTTCCGTGCGTGAACCTGGCGCAGTAGGCGACTCACGCCCGGCCGGTTCTTTCGCACGACCACGAACAGGTCCTCGACCACGAAGCCTGTCTCGGCCGTCAGGTAGTTGATGATCTCGACGTGCGTGAGGCGCTGCTTGTTCGCGCAGACCTCGTCCTGGCACTTCACGACGTAGACGCCCTCGGGCATCAAGACACGCCACGCCTCGTCCCCTGCCGTGAAGTAGAGGTCAAGCACGGCCTCGTGGTATTTCTTCTCCTCGTGGCTGCTGCCGTTGTTGTTGTAGTAGCCCTCGAAGTTCTGGTGGCCGTTGTGTGCCGTACCGCCCGGCGTGTGCATGTAGGGCGGGTCGAACACGACCGCGCCGAAGGTTGCGTCGGAGTAGGGCAGGTGTCGAGCGTCGGTTCCAGTTTTGAGGTCGCTCGCGTGCAGGTCGTACAGGCTGAGATCGACGCGCTTCCAGAAGACTCCCTTGCCGAAGGTCACGTCCGCGACCTTTGAGCCCTGCGGCACGTAGAGGCTGAGTACCTCGGGGAAGACGGCGTCGTTCGCGTCAACGTGCGCTGAGAACACGAGGTCGTTTGTGGCAACCCCGCGAGCTACCCGCTCCGTCTTCTTCTGTTTCAGTTCAATGGCGGCCACGACACTTCTCCTTCAACCGTAACCTGCCCATCTGACAACGCCGACAGCTCCTTGCACGGCCTGCGTGAGTTGCCGAAGCGTCTGCCGCTCGAGCGTCTCGATGAACTCGATTCGCGCCGGTCCCGCCGGGACGTCCAGGTAGCTCTGGTACACAGCTCCGTGTTCGACAATCGGGGCGTAGGGCCTCTCTGACCGGAGAAGTGGGTAAAACGCGACGGATTCGTGGGTAAACCTTCCGGGGCGATAGGCTGAACCCCGCATGGACAGGGGCCTACAGCGTTGCGCCAAACCCTCCTAGAGGGGCAGGACCTGCTTCGTCGACTCGACGAGCGCCTCGGCGTCGAACGGCTTCCCGACGAACCCCTGCGCGCCTCGCGTCTCGGCCTCGTCGGCCCCCTCGACCCGCCCGCTGAACATGATCACCGGAATCGCGCCGGCGCCCGGGCGTTCCTGTACCCGCCGCAGCATCTCCCAGCCGTCGATCTGGGGCATCATCACGTCGAGCAGAATGAGGTCGGGCGGACCCTGGTCGAGCACGGCGAGCCCCTCTTCCGCGCTTCCGGCTTCCCGCACCGAGTAGCCCTCCGCCTCGAGGCTCGCCCGGACGAACCGACGCACACCCGGATCGTCGTCGACGATCAGGACGACGGGTCCTGGCCGGCCGCCGCGCCCCGACCGGGCGAGGAAGTCGTCGAGGTCCTGGCGGCGGAACCGCCGGTGCCCGCCCGGGGTGTAGAAGGCGGAGAGGAGTCCCTGGTCCGACCACTTGCGGATCGTGCTCTGCGCGATGCCGAGATACTTGGCCGCCTGGCCGAGCGTCAGCCAGTCGGGCTCGGCGCCGGACGAGCGCCTCCCGCTTCCACGGACGATCCCCATTGGCAGAAGCTACCCAAAGATGCAGCTTCCTAACGTCCGGCCTCGCTAGCGGCTCACCGTCACGGTCACCGTCTCGCGTGCGGGCGGCACCTCGAGCGGCTTCAGCGTCCGCACGAGCGTCTGCGTCCGTCCGGGAGCGGGGTTGTCGTCGAGCGACTGGCCGAGAGCGAGTCCGATGCCGAAGGTGACGACGAGCGCGCCGATCATGATCCAGACCGAGAGCCTGCGTCTCCGCCTGGGCGGTCGGCGGTCCGGCCTCGGTGTCGGCAAAGCGTTCAGGGCCTGTAGTCTCGCGCGCCGCGCGCGTAGAGGTGGAACGCCGCGTCCATCGCGGTGGACTGCCCCGGGGGCCACCGCGACTCGGGCGGCAGCTCCGCGACCGCCTCGCGGACCCACGCTTCCGCCCGACGGTACTCCTCGGCCAGCTCGGCGAGCGTGAAGACCGATCCGAGCCGGCGCCGCAGCTGGTCGACGACAACATCGACCTGCGCGAGCAGGAGCCGGTAGCGGGCCGCCTCGAGCCGCTCACCCTCCAGTCGGCGGTGTCCTTCGGCCCATTCCTGCCGGGCGATCTCGACCGTCGTCGACATCGCCGCCGATGCTAGAGGGCCGTGCAGCACTCGTGTTCCGGCCACGGAGTCCCGACTTCGGCGAACATCCGCTCACCGAGCGCGTAGCCCGGTCGCGCCAGCGCGAAGGCGACATGGGCGTGGAGGCACTTCAGGCTGCCGTTCCGCGAGGCGCCCGCGATTCCGAGCTCGAGCGACCTTCCGCCGTCCCGGCCGGTTGCACCGGCGGCGAGCTGACCGCGAATCGTCCGCTGCTCGGCGACCGCACGGGCCAGGCTGCCCGCGAGCGCCGGGTCGCGCGCCGCAGCGGCGCTCCAGCGCTCGACGCCCCCGGCCGCCTCGAGTCGGGCGACGGCCGCGACGAGGTGCGGGCACGTCAGCCAGAAGGTGGTCGGGAACGGCTCGCCCGCGGCGTCGTACGGCTCCTGCTCGGCGACCGCGGGCCCGCCGAACGGACAGCGGACGGCAACCTGTCTGAAGGCCCGAGGCGCGCGCCCGAGCTGACGGGCAACGGCGTCGGCGTCGGCGTCGGCGTCGGCGTCGGCGTCGGCGTCGGCGTCGGCCATCGGACGATCGTACCCGCCCTCCTAGCGCGAACGGGAGTGCGCCCGGCGCCACTCGGGAATGCCGCGTACGATGAACAGATGCTCGCCGGGCTTGACCAGCCCGAGCCGACGGGCTCCGCGGACGAGCGTCTTTCCGCTCTGGATCTCCGCGAGGCGCTCCTCGAGCTGGCCCTTGCGGGTGGTCAGCGCTTCCACCTCCGCCGTCCGGGCGCGAAGCGTGTCCCGGGTGTGGATGTACGCGCGCACGGGCCGGTAGTAGAGGAGCGCGAGCAGGACGACGACACCGAGCGCCACCCAGCGGGCGACCCGGCGACGACCGGTGCGGCGTCCTCGAAGACGAGCCATGGGCGCCGGAGTTCGCCGCCCCGGGCGGCGACTCCTGCACGACGAGCGCCCAGCGAGCGCGGAACTGCAGGGACAGGCTGAAGCCTGTCCCTAGCCTGTCCCTGCACCGCAGCCTGTTCCTCCAACGCCGCCGCGCCCGACCTGGCGGGCGCGGCACGCCCGCGAGGGGAGGTGCGCACGTCTAGGGAAGGGGGCCCGCGGAACGCCCTCGGCCCCCGCGGGGAGCTCTGCTTCCTTTGCACGCTCCGCGTGCGGAGGCCGTTTCCCTCTCTGCCAAGCTCGTGTGAGACGGTCTGGATGACGTAATCAAGGAGCTTGAGGGCGAGATCGGAGTGGTGTTGTGATCTTGGAGAAGGACGTGGATGTGGCTGCCGGCCGCTTCG
>JBBRXG010000018.1:0-35407 GCA_038248655.1 Gaiellales bacterium | reverse complement strand
CTGTTCCTCCAACGCCGCCGCGCCCGACCTGGCGGGCGCGGCAAGCACGCGAGGGGAGGTGCGCACGTCTAGGGAAGGGGGCCCGCGGAACGCCCTCGGCCCCCGCGGGGAGCTCTGCTTCCTTTGCACGCTCCGCGTGCGGAGGCCGTTTGCCCCGCGAAGCCACGGAGCGAGCGTCGAAGCTTGTCCCTGCACCGCCGGCGCGACCGACCTCGGCGGGCGCGGCACTCACCGGTCACAAGGGTGCGAACAGTTCCAGGGAAGGGGGCCCGCGGGGGAAACCGGCCGTTTCGCCCGCGAAGCGAGCGGAGCGAGCGTCTCAGGCGACGTCGACGCGGATCACGTTCGTCGAGCCGGGAATGTTCACGGACGTTCCGGCGGTGATCACGATCCGGTCGCCGGCGGCGACGAGCCCGGCGGTTCGGGCCGCGTCGATCGACAACTGCCACAGACCCTGGACGTCCTCGGCCTCGGGCACGTGGAGCGGGATCACGCCCCACTCGAGGGCCATCTGCCGCACGGCGTACTGGTTGTGCGTCAAGGCGATGATCGGGCGGCGGGGACGGAGGCGCGCGACCGCTGACGCCGTCCGGCCGGTCGCCGTGGGAACGAGGATCGCCTTCGCCCCGAGAGCCTCTGCGAGGTCGCACGCCGCGTTCGACATCGCTCGACCGACGCCGGGATCCTCCTTCGACTCGGGCATCTGGTGCCGGTAGCCGAGGCTCGGCTCGACCGCCCGGACGATGCGGTCCATGTACTCGACCGCCTCGACGGGGAAGTCGCCGACGGCTGTCTCCCCCGAGAGCATCAGCGCCGAGGAGCCGTCGAGAACCGCGTTTGCGACGTCGCTCGCCTCGGCCCGGGTCGGCTCCGCCTGGTGGATCATCGACTCGAGCATCTGGGTGGCGGTGATCACGGGCTTCCCCCGCTCCAGCGACTGGAGAATGATCCGCTTTTGGAGCAGCGGCACCGACGCCGGGCCGATCTCGACCCCGAGATCGCCCCGGGCGACCATGATCGCGTCGGTGGCGCCGAGGATGTCGTCGAGCGCGTCGACCGCCTCGGCCTTCTCGATCTTCGCGATCACCTCGGCGTGCGACCCGGCAGCTTCGATCAGCTTGCCCAGCTCGTGCACGTCGGCGGCAGAGCGGACGAACGAGAGCGCGACGTAGTCGACCTCGAGCGAGAGCGCGAACCGCAGGTCGTCGACGTCTTTCGAGGTGAGCGACGGGATCGGCAGGGGAACGCCCGGAAGGTTCACTCCCTTGTGCGCACTGACGGCGCCGCCGACGATCACGGCGCACCGGGCCCGGCCGTCATCGACCTCCTCCACCCGGAGACGGACGAGACCGTCGTCGATCAGAACGTCGTTGCCGGGGGAGAGCACCTCTCCGATCACCGACGGGGAGACGGGCAGGTCGCCGTCGCGGGCGCGCTCCTCGGGCGCGATCGTGGTCTCCTGGCCCCGGACGAGGACCATCGGCACGGGCAAAGAGCCCAGCCGGAGCTTCGGGCCCTGGAGATCGGCGACCAGCGCGAGCGGGCGTCCAGCGTCGTCTCCGACCGCGCGGATCAACTCGGCGCTCGCCCGGTGGTCGGCGTGCGTCCCGTGCGAGAAGTTCAGCCGGGCAGCATCGATTCCCGCGGCGACGAGCTCGGCGAGCCGGTCGGCTGTGCCGGATGCGGGACCGATCGTGGCCAGGATCTTGGTACGCCTCGGGGTCCCGGCGGACACGACGCTCAAGCGTAGCGGGGTGCGTTACCCCGGCGCTCAGAGCCGCGCGCGGAAGGCGCTCCAGCCCGGATACTCGGCCCGGGCGCCAAGCTCCTCCTCGATCCGAAGGAGCTGGTTGTACTTCGCCACGCGGTCGGTTCGAGAGGGTGCGCCGGTCTTGATCTGACCCGCGCCGGTGGCGACGGCGAGATCCGCGATCGTCGTGTCCTCGGTCTCTCCCGAGCGATGGGAGATCACGGCGGCGTAGCCGCTCGCGCGCGCGAGCTCGATCGCCTCGAGCGTCTCCGTCAGCGTTCCGATCTGGTTCAGCTTCACGAGGATCGCGTTGGCGACGCCGGTGTCGATCCCGCGGCGGAGCCGCTCGACGTTCGTCACGAACAGGTCGTCGCCGACCAGCTGGAGGTCTCCGCCGAGCCGGCCGGTCAGGGCGCGCCAGCCGTCCCAGTCGTCCTCCGCGAGCCCGTCCTCGATCGAGACCAGCGGATAGCGCTCGGCAAGGTCGGAGTAGAACTCGGCCATCGCCGCGGCGTCGGCCTCGCGCCTCTCGAAACGGTAGACGCCGCCGGAGCAGAACTCGGTCGACGCAGGGTCGAGGGCGATCGCGACCCGGTCGCGGTGGCCTGCCCGCTCGGCGGCCTCGAGAATCGCCTCGATCGCCGCCTCGCTCGAGTCGAGATCGGGCGCGAAGCCGCCCTCGTCGCCGACCCCGGTCGCGAGCCCGCGCTCGTGCAGCACCGAGCGGAGCGCATGGAAGGTCTCCGCGCCGATCCGGATCGCCGTCGCGAACGTCTCGGCGCCGGCCGGAACCAGCATGAACTCCTGGAGGTCGATCGAGTTCTGCGCGTGCGCGCCGCCGTTGATCACGTTCAGCATCGGGACGGGCAGGATGCGCGCGTCGTCGCCGCCCAGGTGGCGAAAGAGCGAGACGCCTGCATCCGCCGCCGACGCCTTCGCGGCCGCGAGCGAGACGCCGAGGATCGCGTTCGCTCCCAGCCGGCCCTTGTTCGGGGTGCCGTCGAGCTCAACCAGCACCCGGTCGAGCCCCGCCTGATCATCGGCGTCCCGGCCGCGGACGGCGTCCGCGATCTCGCCGTCCACGTTGTCGACCGCCTTCGTCACGCCCTTGCCGCCGTACTCCGGCCCCCCGTCGCGCAGCTCGACCGCCTCGTGCACGCCCGTTGACGCCCCCGAGGGGACGGCCGCGCGGCCGCGGGCGCCCGACCGGAGCACGACGTCGACCTCGACGGTCGGGTTTCCGCGCGAGTCGAGGATCTGGCGGGCGTGGACGGACGCAATCGCGGTCATCGCTCGGTCTCCTTGGCGAGGTCGAAGTAGCGGTCCTGCTCGGCGAGCGGGAGCGTCGCCCAGTCGTCGCCGGCCCGTTCTGCGAGCCGTGCAGCCTCTTCCACCCTGGTCACGAAGCGACCGGTCGCGCGGCGGAGCTCCAGCTCCGGGTCGGCGTCCACCCGCCGGGCGACGTTCACGCAGGCGAACAGGAGGTCGCCGAGCTCTTCGGCCCGGCGCTCGGCGCCGCCCCCGGCGAGCTCCGCTCTCAGCTCGGCGAGCTCGTCCTCGAGATCGGCGAGGGCGCCGTCGACATTCGGGTACTCGAATCCGACCGAGGCCGCGCGTCGCTGGACCTTGGAGGCACGCAGCAGCGCGGGCAGCGCCTCCGGGAGGTCGTGGAAGACGCCCTCGCGGCCCTCCTGCTCGCGCTTGATCCGCTCCCAGCGGCTCCGCACGGCACCGGCGCTCGAGGCCTGCGCGTCGCCGAAGACGTGCGGGTGCCGACGGATCAGCTTGGCGTGGACGGCCGAAGCGACATCCTCGAGCCCGCCGAGCCCTTGCTCCGACAGGAGCAGGGCCAGGAAGTACACCTGAAAGAGGAGGTCGCCGAGCTCGTCGAGCAGCTTCTCCGGGTCGCCGGCCAGCGCTGCGTCCGCGACCTCGTAGGCCTCTTCGATCGTGTGAGCGACGATCGTGCGCGGGGTCTGCTCCCGGTCCCAGGGGCATTCGCGACGCAGCCGCTCGGTCAGCCGCTGCAGGTCGAGGAGCGCCCCGTCGAGGCTCAACGGGCTAGCCCGTCGTCGTGGGCGCCGTCGTCGTCGCCGGCGGCTCGAAGCCGGTCGCGTACGTCGTCTTCGGCGCGAACTCCTTCCGGACGCCGTCCAGCCAGACCTTCAGGGCCTCGCTCTTCCGCTGCTGGAGGAGCTGCTGGCGGATCGCCTCCTTCACCTGCGGGAACGGCGTCGCCCGGCGCGGGGTCGCGGGCTTCAGCGCCTGGATGATGTGCCACCCGAACTGCGACTTGACGGGCTTCGACAGCGCGCCGGTCTTCAGCTCGAAGGCGACGCGGTCGAACTCGGGGACGGTCTTGCCCTTCGTGATCGTCAGCTGGCCGCCCTGGGCCTTCGAGCCCGGATCCTGCGAGTACCGCTTGGCGAGGGCGGCGAAGTCGGCGCCGGCCTTCAGCTGTGCGTAGAGCCTGTCCGCCGTCGCCTTGTCCTTGACGAGAATGTGTCGCACGACGCGGGTCCGCTCCTGCGTGTAGTTGGCCGTGTTCTTCAGGTAGTAGCCCTTCGCCTCCGAGTCGGAGACCTTGACCCCGGCGGTCACCTTCCTGTAGACCGCGTCGGAGAGCAGGTTCGACCTCACGAACGAGCGCACCTCGCCGTCGGTGACGCACTGGCGCTTGAGATCGGCGAGGTAGCGCTTCTCGTTGCCGCCGTAGAACTGCGTCTTCAGCTTGGCGAGCTGGTCCGCGACCTGCTTGTCGCTGACGGTCGCTCCCAGCCCCGGGGCCTTCTGCTCGACCTCGGCTCTCTCGACGAGCCCAATGAGGATCTGGCCCTGGATCGCGCTGAACTCCGGCGAGCCCGCCTTGGGAAACGCCCGCTTCTGGAGCTTGTAGCTGCACTCCGCCTGGAACACCCGCCGATCGAGGTCGGAACGGGTGATGTGGGTGTCGCCGACGACGGCGACGTCGGACGCGGCGAGCGAGCTCCCGCCGCCCCCTCCGCCGCAGGATGCGGCGAGCAGCGCGAGCGGGAGAACGAGGACGAGCAGTGAAAGGCGCCTCATGAGCCGGTGCAGACTAGCAGCGGCCATTCACGCCCCGTTCGCAGGCGCGAACCCGTCGGCGTACGTCGTTTTCCCCACGAACTCGGCATCTGCGCCGGCCTGCCAGTCGGCGAAAGCGCGGTTCCGCGCCTCGGCCAACAACCGTTTCCGGATCTGCTCGCGGGCCTCCGCGAACGGGACCGTGCGGCGCGGCCGAACGGCCGAGAGCGCCTGGACGAGCTCCCAGCCGAACCGCGTGTCGAAGGGACGCGCAAGGCCTCCGGCCGGAAGCGCGAACGCCACGCGATCGAGACCGGGCGCGGTCTGCCCCTCGACCAGGACGAGGCGCCCGCCGCCGCCCCGCGTCCGCAGGTCGCGCGAGAAGCGGCGGGCGAGCACGGCGAAGTCCCCGCCCGCCCGCAGGCGCGAGTAGAGGCGGCGGGCCAGCGCGCCGGTCGGAACGAGGATGTGGCGAACGGCGCGGGTGCGCGGCGACGAGTACAGGTCGGGGTGAGCCTCGTAGTAGCGCTTCACCGTCTCGGTGTTCACGCGCACGTCGGCGGTCACCGCCTTGAAGGTCTCCTGGGAGAGGAGCTGCGCGCGGAGAGCCGAGCGCACCTGCTCGTCGGTCATCCGCTCGACGCGAAGACGCGCCCGGTACCGCTTTTCGCTTCCGCCGAAGGTGTCCTCGACGAACCGTCGACGCGCGGTCTCGACCTGCTCGGCGGAGATCGTGACGCCGAGTCCGGGCGCCTTCTGCTCGAGCACCGCGCGCTCGACGAGGAGGCGGACTGCGGTCGCCCTCAGGTCGGCGTATGCAGCCGTTCCCACCGCCGGGAACGGGGTGCCGCTGCGGGCGTGAGACGCCCTCGCCTGCGACATCAGCTCGGCGAAGTCCGCCCGCGTGATCGTCCGGTCGCCGACGACCGCGATCGCCGAGGCCGGCACCTTCCTCTGCCCGTGCCCGCAGCCCGCGGCGAGCGAGGCGACCGCCAACAGGACGAACAGGAGACGGAGCGATCTCATCTCAGGCCGCCTGCCTCGCCTCGAGGATAGCGTCGACGAGCCCGAGCGCCTCGCGGAATGCGTCCCGTCGCAGGGTCACCTCGCGCTTGCCCGAGGAGTACACGGCCGTCGCCGAGCGCCTGCGCAGCTGTCCGAGCTCGCCGGTGCCGAGGATGAGCGGGCCGACGGTGATGCGCCCGTCGCGATAGACCAGGTAGTCGGCCCCCACCCGGGCGAGCTTGAGCTTCGACTCCTGGATCGCGAAGAGGTTCTCGACCGGCTCCGGCACCTCGCCGTACCGGTCCTCGATCGCGGCGTGCAGCTCGCGCAGCTCGTCCTCGGTATCGGTGAGGGCGAGACGGCGGTGGAGATCGATCTTCAGCGCCTCGGACCCGATGTATGCGGCCGGGACGTACGCGTCGACCCGCGCGTCGACCCGGACCGGCCTGGCGGCGGCGCGGCGCCGGCCGGAGAGCTCGGCGACCGCCTCGTCGAGGAGCTCGACGTAGAGCTCGAACCCGACGGCGGCGACGTGGCCGGACTGCTCGGCGCCGAGGAGCTCTCCCGCGCCGCGGATCTCGAGGTCGCGCATCGCGATCGCGAAGCCGGCTCCGAGCTCGGTGTGGTCGGCGAGCGTCGAGAGTCGCGCCCGCGCCTCGGCCGTCAGCTCGGAGGCGTCCGGGTAGAAGAGGTAGGCGTAGGCGGTCAGGTCGGAGCGGCCGACGCGGCCACGGATCTGGTACAGCTGGGCGAGCCCGAGCAGGTCCGCCCGTTCGACGACGAGCGTGTTCGCCTGCGGGATGTCGAGCCCCGACTCGATGATCGTCGTCGAGACGAGCACGTCGGCGTCGCCGGCGAGGAACTCCATCATCCGCCCCTCCAGGGCGCGCTCCTTCATCTGACCGTGGGCGACGAGGAGGCGCAGGCCAGGGCAGAGCTCCTGCAGCCGCGCCGCCGCCGCCTCGATCGTCTCGACCCGGTTGTGCAGGTAGAACGACTGGCCACCGCGGGCGTGCTCGCGCTCGAGCGCGAGCTTGATCTGCTCCTCGTCGTACTCGCCGACGTGCGTGCGGATCGGCCGGCGCCCCTCGGGCGGGGTCTCGATCACGGAGATGTCGCGGAGACCCGAGAGCGACATGTGCAGCGTCCGCGGAATCGGGGTCGCGCTGAGCGAGAGGACGTCGACCTCGAGCCGGAGCGAGCGGAGCAGCTCTTTCTGGGCGACGCCGAAGCGCTGCTCCTCGTCGACGATCACGAGACCGAGGGCCTTCGGGATCACGTCCCGAGAGAGAATCCGATGAGTCCCGATCAGGATCTCGACCCTGCCGTCCGCGAAGTCGGCGAGCACGGCCTTCGCGTCGGCCGTCTTGCGGAACCGGGAGACCATCTCCACCCTGACCGGGAAGTCGCGATACCGCGAGCGGAAGGTGTTCCAGTGCTGCTGGGCGAGCACGGTCGTCGGAACGAGCATCAGCGTCTGCCTGCCGTTCAGGGCGACGGCGAAGGCGGCGCGCACGGCGACCTCCGTCTTCCCGAAGCCGACGTCGCCGCAGACGAGGCGATCCATCGGCGAGGATGCCTCGAGGTCTTCCTTGACCGCCTCGATCGCCGTTCGCTGATCGGCCGTCTCGCTGTAGGGAAAGTCGGCCTCGAGCCGCTCGAGCCAGTCGCCGGAGCACTCGTAGGCGACGCCTGGCATCGTCTGGCGCCGTGCGTAGAGGGCGATCAGCTCGCCGGCGAGCTCCCTGACCGACTCCCGGGCCCGGCTCTTGAGCAGCTGCCAGGCTCTGCCGCCGAGCCTGGAGAGTGCGGGCGCCTTCGCGTCGGCGCCGATGTAGCGAGAGACCTTCCCGATCTGCTCGTGCGGAACGTACAGCCGGTCCTCGCCGCGAAAGGCGACGAACAGGTAGTCGCGGGTGACGCCGGCGACCGCTTTCGTCTCGAACCCGATCAGCTTGCCGACGCCGTGGTCCTCGTGGACGACGTAGTCGCCGGTGCGGAGGTCGGCGAACGACTGGAGCGCCTTGCCGAGGCGGGCGTCTCCCCGCGGCGCGCGCTTGCGGAAGATCTGCGTGTCGGGGAGGACGACGAGCCGCAGGTCGCGCCAGACGAATCCGCGTCGCGCGGGCGAGACCGTGAAGTACAGACCCTCGTCGGCCGGGAGGGGCGCCCCCTGCTCGAGCCAGTCGACGGCAAGCTTGCGGAGCATGCCGGCAGTGCGGAGCGCGTCGCCACGGTGCGGAAACGCGACCACGACCCGCTGCCCGGCCCGCACGAACGATGCGAGCTCGTTCTCGGCCTCCGCGAGGCCACGCGCCGCGACGGCCGGCCGCTGAGCCTCGAAGGCGAACGGCTGCCCGCGGGGAAACGGGTCGAGCAGGGCCGTGCCCTCCAGCGAGACCGGGTCGAGCTGCTCCTCCGCCCACACTCGTCGCACCGCATCGGGATCGAACACCAGGGATGGCGGTCCCTCGAGGGGCGTGACGAGATCGTCCGGCAGCGGAGGTGCGCCGTCGTCGCGGAGATCCGGCTCGGAGAGGTCGAGGCGGCGCTCGGCCGCCGGGTAGACCGATGCGTGCTCGACGGACCGGAGGGCCCGCTGGGTGAACGGGGAAAACGCCCGGATCGCCTCGATCTCGTCCCCGAAGAAGTCGATCCGGAGCGGCTCGCTCCCGGTCGTGGGGAACACGTCGACCAGCCCGCCGCGGACGGCGAACTGGCCGCGCTCGTCGACTCGGTCGACCCGCCGGTAGCCGGCGAGCGCGAGCTGCTCGGCGACGCCGTCCACCCCTGGCTCCTCGCCCGGCTCGAGGTCGAGCCGGGCCGGCCGCGCCAGCAACGGCGGGAGGCGCTCGGCGACGGCGGCGGCCGAGGCGCAGACGAGCCCTCCCGCGGCGAGGACGTCGAGCGCCCGTGCGCGCTCGCCGACGAGGTGCGGCGGCGGATCGAGGCCGGACTCCCAGCCGACGCCGCGGCTCGCGAAGAGCCCCACTCGTGCGTCCCCGAGGTACCACGCGGCCGCCTCCGCGGCATCGCGAGCGTCTGCATCCTCGGGCAGGACGCAGACGAGCGCACGACCGGCCCGCAGGTGGAGAGCGGCGAGTACCACGGGCAGCGCAGCCTCGGACACACGCGCGGCGGGCGCCTCGTCGATCTCGGCGACGAAGGCGCTGAGCCGCTCGTCGGCGGCCAGCTCCTCTGCGAGCACGGCGAGCGCCGTCGCGGGGGCGGCCGCCTCCGCGGACGTCGGGCCCGGCTTCGTCGGCTCGATCGGCTGGTCCATGACGAACGACGGAACGCGCGGTTCCGCCGGGTCAGTCTAGCCCTCGGTTGAAGCGCTGCTGGGCGGCCTCGAGCCCGTCTCGCACGATCGACTCGATCGCGTCGGCGCCGCGCGTCACGATCGCCTCCACGTCGGTCGACGGATCGAACGGCGAGAGCACGAAATCGGCCACCGAGCGGCGATCACCGCGGCCGGGCCGGCCGACGCCGATCCGAAGTCGCAGGAACCCCTGCGTACCGAGCTCGTGCGCGATCGAGCGCAGCCCGTTGTGGCCCGCCAGCCCGCCCCCCGGACGCGCCTGGAGCCGGCCCTCATCGAGGTCGACGTCGTCGTGGACGACGAGGGTGGAGACAACCGGAACCTTGAAGAAGCGCGCGGCCGCCGCGATCGACCGACCGGAATCGTTCATGTAGGTCTCGGGCTTCAGCAGCGCGAGCCTGGCCGCGTCCAGGCGCACCTCGGCGAGTTGCCCGGAGAACTTCGCGCGCCACCTGCCGTCGTGGCGACGGGCCAGCTCGTCGACGACCATCCAGCCGACGTTGTGACGGGTCTGCGCGTATTCTCGCCCCGGGTTCCCGAGCCCGGCGACGAGGGAGTCGAGCGTCGAGGCAGCTTCGCCCCGACGGAAGAGCGGCATGGGCCTAGCCTTCGGAGGCTTCCGGCTCGCCGGCGGAATCCGCAGCCGCCTCGCCGTCGGCGGGTGCTTCGCCTTCGCCCTCCCGGGCACCCTCGCCCTCGAGCTCCTCACCTTCGAGCTCCTCACCCTCCTCGGGCTCCGGCTCCTCGACCTTGGTCGGCACGGTCACGGTCGCGAGCACCGTGTCCGGCTCGTCGAGGTACGTGACGCCCTCGCGTGGCTCGAGGTCCGAGAGCCGGAGGCTGTCGCCGATCTCCATCGCGCTGACGTCGAGCTCGATGCGATCCGGTACCTCGAGGGGGAGCGCCTCGACCCGGATCTCGCGTGTCACCTGTGACAGGACGCCGCCGGCCTTCGTACCCGCCGACTCGCCGACGAGCTCGACGACGACGGCACTCTGGATCGCCTGGTCGAGCCTGACCTCCTGGAGGTCGAAGTGCTCGATCTTCCCGCGGATGGGGTCGACCTGGTAGTCCTTGAGGATCGACGAGTGCGTCGAGCGCCGGCCCGCGAGCACGACGTCGAGGATCGCGTGCAACCCGTGCCCGCCGGTCAACACGCGCCGAAGCTCGCGCTCTGGCACGCAGATCGGGTGCGGCGTATTCCCGCGGCCGTAGAGGACGCCCGGGATCAGCCCGCTCCTCCGCAGCCGACGCGACTCGCGGGTTCCCCGCTCCTCGCGCTCCTGCACCTCGAGACGAATGCGTTCGCCGGCCATGACCGCCGGGCAGTGTAGCCGAGTCCGCCTGGCCGATCAGATCGCTCGTTCACCGGCGTTGTCCCGGCGGGCAATCGTCCGCTTTTCGAGCGCGAGGGCGTCTTAGACCTAGACCGGTGCGCGAACCAGCACCCCGATTCGATGAATGGTCGGCGAGCTTCCGATCCTCAGGCCGCACGCGAGGATCTTCTTCGCCGCATCGGCAGCCAAGTCGCTGTAGTACAGGGTCCCGGACCGCGCCGGCACACGGAGCTGTCCGCCCTTCAGCCTGTTCGGTGAATTCTTCCAACCGCCGTTCACCGGCCTCCATGAAAAGCGGATATCCGGCCCGAAGGATCCGACCGAGCCACCCGTGTTGACGAGCTGCACGAGAAACCGAATCTGCTTCAGATCGGGCACATGGAGACAATCCGAGTGTCGAAAATCGATCCGGACATTCGCAGCGTTCGATGATGCGCCTGCCGCGACGACCGGAACCAGAGCTCCGGCCAGACCAACTACAACCATCAACCGCCTCATTACCGTCCTCCTAGCTCCCCCCGCTGTTGCCGCAGATAGACGATCAAATCATCCGGGCGCCCTTCTGAAACGGCTGCTCGGACGAAAACGTTTCTGCCCGCAGCGAAAGTCGGGGCAGAAAGCGCGCTCGACCGGCTGTTTTCGAGCGCTCCGGCTCTAGAAGAGCTGGTTCTCGCCGCCGAAGATCGCGGACACGGAGTCGTCGGCGAACACGTTCATGATCGTGTCCGCGAGCAATTCGCCGACCGAGAGCACGTGCATGTTCGCCGGCTGCCTGAGCGGATCGATCGGCACGGTGTCGGTGACCACGATCCCGGCGAGATCGGCGCCCGCGAACCGCTCGAGCAAGTCGGCGGCGAAGATCGCATGCGTCGCGAACACCCAGACCTCCCTCGCCCCCTGCTCCCTCAACGCCTTGGCGCCGGCGAGCAGCGTCCCTCCCGTCATGATCACGTCGTCGCCGACGAGCGCGATCTTGTCACGGACGCGGCCCGTGATCTCGGTCACCTCGGCGACGTCGTGCGCCGGCCGCGTCTTGTTCATGATCGCGAAGTCGGCCTCGAGCTTCTCCGCGAAGCGAACCGCGACCTTCGCCCGCCCGGCGTCGGGAGCGACCGAGACGATGCTGTCGCCCTGCAGTCCGAGATCGCGAAAGTGCCGCGCGAAGAGCGGCAGTGCCGTCATGTGGTCGACGGGGATCGTGAAGAAGCCCTGGATCTGTCCTGCATGGAGATCCATCGTCAGCACCCGATCGGCGCCTGCGAGCTGGAGCATGTCGGCCACGAGACGGCCGGAGATCGGCTCGCGAGGACGCGCCTTGCGGTCCTGACGCGAGTACGGGAACCAGGGGATCACGGCCGTGATCCGTTTCGCAGAGCCCAGGCGCCCAGCCTGGATCATCAGCAAGAGCTCCATCAGGTTCCGGTCGACCGGGTCGCAACCCGTCTGGACGATGAAGATGTCGGCACCGCGGATCGACTCGAGGTAGCGGCAATACGTCTCGCCGTTCGCGAACGAAGTCAGCTCGACTTCACCGAGCTCGACGTCGAGGTGCTCCGCAATCCGTTGCGCGAGCTCCGGGTGCGAACGGCCGGCGAACACCATCAGGCGCTTCTGCGGGCCACGCTCGATCCAGTGGCCCAGCTGCGGCCGCGCGTGCTCGGTCACGCCCTCGAGCCCAGGCAGGGCGTACTCAGTCGTCGCCACGCTGTCCACGTTCGTAGACCCATCCTTCCTTGGTGACCTGCTTCGGGGGAAAACCGGCGAGCGAACCGGGCGGGACGTCGTCGGTGACGACCGTTCCCGACCAAAGCCAAACATCGTCCCCAACAGTGACCGGAGCAACGAACGTATTGTCGACACCGGTCCTGACGTTCCTCCCGATCGTCGTGCGAGCCTTCCCCCGGCCGGGCTCGTGCGAGTAGTTGGCGGTCACGTTCCCGGCTCCGATGTTGGTGTCCTCGCCGACGTCGGCGTCCCCGATGTAGGACAGGTGCGGAACCTTCGTCCGTGCCCCGATCCGGGACTGCTTGATCTCCACGAATGTGCCCGCCTTCGCCCTCGCTTCGAGAACGGTGCCGGGGCGAAGGTAACAGAACGGCCCGACGATCGCACCCTCCCCGATCGCGGCGTCGATCGCGACGACGTGCGGGCCGACCTCGGCGCCACCGGCCACGGACGTCGAGCCGCGAAGCACGGTGAACGGATGGACGATCGAGTCGGCCTCGAGGGAGACGCCGGCGTCGATCCAGGTCGCCTCCGGGTCGACGATGGTCACGCCTGCGAGCATGTGCGCCTCGTTGATCCGGCGCCGGAGCTCGGCCGCGGCGACGGCAAGCTCGGCGCGGGTGTTGATCCCGAGCGTCGAGAGCTCGTCGGGGCAGACCCAGGCCGCGGCGCGGCCTCCGTTCGCGACGATGTGCGCGACCGTGTCGGTCAGGTAGTGCTCGCCCTGCGCGTTGTGAGCATCGAGGCTGCCGAGCGCCAGCCAGAGCGGCTCGGCGTCGAAGACGTAGATCGAGGAGCTGAGCTCACGGACGGCGCGCTCGTCGTCCGAGGCGTCGCGCTCCTCGACGATCGACTCGACCTTCCCGTCGGTCCCGCGGATCACCCGGCCGTACGGGAGCGGGCGCTCTGACACGAACGAGAGGATCGTCACCTGGGCTCCCTGCCGCTCGTGCTCGGCGAGCAGCGCGGCGTGGTGCTCTGCGGTCAGGAGCGGCGCGGCGGCGTCGAGCACGTGGAGCCGGCCGGCGAAGCCCTCGAGCGCTCGCCTGGCGGCGGCGACGGCATCGCCCGTGCCCAGGGCCTGCTCCTGCACGGCCACCCGGACACCCTCGTAGACGTCGCGGGTGTGCGGAGAGGCGACGACGACAACCGGGTCGGCTCCGGCCTCGGACGCCGCCGCGAGCACCCAGTCGACAACCCGGCGGCCGAGCAGCCGGTGCAGGTGCTTCGGGGTCGACGACCGCATGCGCGTCCCGAGCCCGCCGGCCATCACCACCGCCGCGAGGTCGCCGCGAGCGCTCACCGGTTCGATGGCTGGGGCGCCAGGATTCGAACCTGGGATCGCGGGACCAAAACCCGCTGCCTTACCACTTGGCTACGCCCCACCGCGGTGATTGTGCCTCAGCGCGCGTCCGGGGACTTGGCCGTGCGCTCGCCGAACAGGAGGATGAGCGCGATCGCAGCGAACACGCCGGCGATGATCAGTACGAATGCGCCGATCACGAGCGCGATCACGCACAGGATGACGGCGAACGCCTGGGAGGCTGCAGCGATCCAGGACAGCTGCCTGCCGGTGTCGGAGTCGAGCGTCCGGCCGGCAAAGAGGTAGAAGGCGATGATCGGCGCGGAGATGATGATCACGGTCCAGCGCGAGAAGTCCTTCTCGACCGCGACGAAGATCCCCTCGAGGACTGCGAACCCGAGCGCGACCTTCAGCCGGCGCTCGGCCAGCCACCTGCCGGCCCGGCTCGGACGAGGCTGCGGAGCCGTCACGCTCACGGCGCCAACCTACCACGCTGGCTGCACGATCCAGGTGCGGCCGCGAGGCTCCAGCCGCCCCCTCGCCGCGGATGCGGTGGCGGGATCGGCGAAGAGGCCGTAGACGGCCGGACCGGCCCCGGTCACGTCGGCCCGGAAGGCACCCAGTTCGCCGAGCTCGTCAACGAGAGACGACGTTGCGAGGTCGTTCGGCGGAAGAGCAGCAAGGTCGCCGGCGGCGAGCGCCGCGAGGAGCCGGGCTCGCCGTCGCTCGTAGCCGCCGGCGCCGGCGCGGCCGTCGAAGCCCTCGTAGACCGATGCCGTCGACGGCTTGGCCGCGCCGTCTTCGAGCACGAACAGGACCGTGTATTCCCTGGGCAGATCGAGCGGCGTCAGCGTGCTGCCGTCCCCCTCGCCGAGCTGTGGGCCCTCGGTCAGAAAGAACGGGACGTCGGCTCCGAGCGAGGCGGCGATGCGGTGCAGGGACGCCCGCTCGAGCGGCCGCGGGAGTGTCCGGTTCGCGAGCCGGAGGGCAGCCGCGGCGTCGGCGCTGCCACCGCCGAGGCCGGCGGCGACGGGAATCGCCTTCTCGATGCGAGCGCCCCAGCTCGGCTCGACCCCGGCCTCCTCCGCGAGCACGGTCAACGCCCTCCGGACGAGGGTGTCGCCCGCGAAGCCCTCGACGCTGAGCGCCGGAGCGGGCTCGAGCACGATCCGGTCGGCGAGCGAGACCCGCTGGAGGACGGTCGTCACCTCGTGCTTGCCGTCGTCGCGCAGGGGACCGACGACCAGCGCGAGGTTGATCTTCGCGGGAGCGGTGAGCGCGCTCACCGTAGGCGGCCGGCGAGATCGACGAACTCCTCCGGTGAGAGCGCCTCTGCGCGGGTGTCCGCGCTGCGGCCGAGAGCCGCGAGCGCCTCGGCCGCCTGCGGCCGCGAGGCGACTCGCGCGAGCTCGAGCGAGTTCGGCAGTGTCTTGCGACGGTGGGCGAACGCGCCCTCGACCACGCGCTTCAGCTCCGCGAACCGGTCGGGAAGCGGCTTGCGCTGGAACGCGACCAGAGCCGAGTCCACGTTCGGCTGCGGCCGGAACACCGAGCGCGACACGGGATGGAAGCCGGTCCGCTCGGCGGCGAGCTGGATCAGCACAGAGACGCCCCCGTACGCCTTCGTGCCCGGGCTGGCGAAGAAGCGGTCGGCAACCTCGCGCTGCACCATCACGCACCAGCGCTCGACCCCGGGGAGGCCGTCGAGGCTCTCGACGACGAGCGGAGTCGCGACGCTGTACGGCAGGTTGGAGACGAGCTTGCCCGCCGGCGGCTCGAGTGCGGCGAGGTCGAGCTCGAGCGCGTCCCCGAGCCGGACGCCCACGTTCGCGAGCTGCGGCAGATACCTCTCGAGCGAGTGGTCGATCTCGACGGCATGCACGAAGCGCACCCGCTCGGCGAGGTAGCGGGTCAGGACCCCCTTCCCCGGCCCGATCTCGAGCACGACGTCGTCGGTGCCGAGCTCGGCCAGGCGCCCGATCACGCCGAGGATGTTCTCGTCGACCAGGAAGTGCTGGCCGAGCTCCTTCTTCGGGCGTACGGTCACGATCCGAACGCGGCTGCGGCGTTCGCCTCGATCTGCGTCTCGAGCTCGACCCGGTCCTGCGCCCTCGCGGCGGCGAGCGCGGCCAGCGTGTGCACCACGAACGCCGGCTCGTTGGGGCGCCCGCGGACGGGCTGCGGCGCAAGGTACGGGCTGTCGGTCTCGGCCAAGATCCGGTCGGCGCCGACCTGCCCGGCGGCGGTGCGCAACTCCTGCGCATTCGTGTAGCTGACGTTGCCGGCGAAGGACACGTAGTAGCGGCGCTCGAGGGCGACTGGAAGCATCGCGGGAGACGAGAAGCAGTGCAGGACCACCGTGCCGTCGAACCCGGCGAGAACGGCAAGCGTGTCTGCGTCCGCCGCCCGCGAGTGGATCACGACCGGTTTGAGCGCCTCGGCCGCGACGGTCAAGAGCCGCTCGAAGAGCCGCCGCTGAGCAGCGCGAGGCGCGTAGTCGCGGAAGTAGTCGAGGCCGGTCTCTCCGACGGCGACCGCGGACGGATGCCCGAGGAGCGCGCACACGTCGCGCACATCGCCGTCCCCGACCGACCCGGCCTCGTGCGGATGGATGCCGAGGATCGCCTCGACTCCCTCGTGCCGGTCCGCGAGCTCGAGCGCGGTCCGGCACCCGGCGGCGGTCGTGCCGACGGTGAGTATCCGCGACACGCCCTCTCCGCGAGCGCGTGCGACCGCGCCCTCGGGATCGTCGAGCAGGTCGAGGTGCGCGTGGGTGTCGATCACGCAGCGGCTGTGGGCGCGTCGACCCGCGGGAAGAGCGGCTCCGCCGGCGCGATTCCCGTCGCCTCCTCGGCGACGCCCGGACGGACTCGCTCGAGCGAGACATCGCCCCGCTGCCCGAGCGCCGCGAGGATCCGCGGCGCCGTCTCGGGGAGGTACGAGGCGAGGGCGACGGCGACCGCGCAGAGCCCGTCGGCGAGGTCGTAGAGAACCCGGTCGAGCGCGGAAGCGTTCGCCTCCTCCTTCGCGAGCTGCCACGGCGCGTTCGCCTCGACGTGCCGGTTCAGAGCGCGGACGGCCTGCCAGATCTCGTCGAGCGCCCCGGTGATGTCGTAGCGGTCGATCCGCTCGAGCAGCGTCCGGCGGAGCGCGTCGGCGTCGAACGCGCCTGGGCCCGGCGTCCTGGCCAGCCGGCCGTCCCGATAGCGGGCGATCATCGCGGTCGTCCGCGAGACCAGGTTGCCCAGGTCGTTGCCGAGCTCGCGTTCGTAGCGCTCGCGGAAGGAATCGAGGGTGACGTCGCCGTCCTGGCCGAACGAGACCGCGCGCGCACACCAGAAGCGGACGGCGTCGGCGCCGTACACATCGATCAGGTCGAGCGGGTCGATCACGTTCCCGAGCGACTTCGAGATCTTCCGCTCCGCGATGTTCAGGTAGCCGTGGACGAAGAGCTGCCGCGGCGGCTCGTACCCGGCCGCGAGGAGGAGCGCCGGCCAGTACACGCAGTGGAAGCGGAGAATGTCCTTGCCGAGGAAGTGGACGGCGGGCCAGAAGCGCTCGAGGCGCTCACCCGGGGCAGCGCGCGATTCGGGATCGGCCGAATCGCGCCGACCGGCATAGCTGAGCGCGCTCAGGTAGTTGACGAGCGCATCGGCCCAGACGTACGCGACCTGATCCGGATCCCACGGGATCGGGACCCCCCACGCCTGCGTCGCCCGGCTGATCGAGAAGTCGTTCAGCCCGCCCTCGATGAAGCTCCGCGCCTCGTTGTAGCGGAACCGAGGAAGCACGAACTCTGGACGCTCGTCGTAGAGCGCGACCAGCTGCTCCTGGTAGGCGGAGAGCCGGAAGAACCAGTTCTTCTCCTCGATCCACTCCGGCTCGGTGCCGTGGTCGGGGCACCTGCCGTCGACGAGCTCGGCCTCGGTCTTGAACGCCTCGCAGCCGTAGCAGTACAGGCCGGCGTAGACATCCTGGTAGATATCGTCGCGGCCGTTGGCGCGGATCCGCTCGAGAAAGGCCTGGACGAACCGCTCGTGGCCCTCGTCGCTCGTGCGGATGAAGAAGTCATTCGTGGCGTGCAGCCGCTTCGGCAGCTCCTTCCAGGCGCCGACGATCCGGTCCGTGTACGCGCGCGGCTCGAGCCCCTGCTCCGCCGCGACGCGCGCGACCTTGTCCGCATGCTCGTCGACCCCGGTCAGAAAGAAGGTTTCGTCCCCGCGCTGACGGTGATGCCGGGCGACGATGTCGGCGGCGATCGTCGTGTACGCATGCCCGATGTGCGGGGTCGAGTTCACATAGTAGATCGGCGTGGTCAGGTAGAAGCGCATCACCGTCCATGATAGGCGCGGGTCCGCGGACGACCGGGACGGCCGCGCCCCCGGCGCGCCGGCGCAGGAGCACGAGGAGAGCAAGCGCCGAGCCCATGACGAGCGCGGCGGGAATCAGCGTCGGAGGAGCCCAGGATCCGCCCGCCGACGGCCGGCCGGAGGTCACCGCCGAGGGAGGAACCAGCCGCTCGGCGAGATCGTGCCACGCAGGGTCGACAGCCTCTGCGAGCTGCTCGCGAGCGCCACGCGAACGCTCGGGTTCTGCTTCCGGCGCTACACGAGGGTGCGCACGGACGGGACGCCGGACGGGCTCGGGCTCCGGCGCCGGGCCCACGAGCTCGGCGCGACCCGTCGCCCGAGGGATTGTGATCGGCCGGGGCGTCGTCGGGGGGAGGTCCCGGCGAGCGTCGACCCGCCGCGCCGGGGTCGGCGCGAGTCGCGGCCGCGGGCGCGTGACGATGCGAATCGCATCGCCCGCCTCGATCGTCAGAGCGGCCGGCTCTGCGACGCTGTCGGCAGCCCCCGACGAGGCGACCCCCGTCGCGTCCGCCTCGGGTGCGACCGCCGGGGGCGCCGCCGGGTCGGGCGCGGCGGGCTCCGCTGCATCGGGCTCGGCCGGCGACGCGGCGACCGACTCCGAGGAGGCGACCGGCGCTGCGGGCTGTGGCCCCGGCTCCGGCTCGATCGGTCCGGGAGCGGCGGACGGCGCGGAGGAGACCGGCGACGGTTCGGTGGACGGCTCCGGGGTCTCGTCGGTCGAACGTCGTGCGGGCAGGAAGCGGAGCGGATCGAGGTACCCGCTGGGATCGTCGGTCAGGCGCACGCCGAGGTGCACGTACGGTGTCGCCAGGGCGCCGCTGCCCGGGGATCCGACCGTCCCGACCTGTGCTCCCTCGGCGACCGTCCGACCGCGCGCGAGGGCGATCGAGCCGAGGTGGACGAGCGTGACGGAGTACCCGTCGTCGGTGACGATCGTCACCGCCAGGCCGTACCTGGGTACCGAGCCGGCGAACGAGATCGTTCCGGCCCGAGACGCGACCACCGGCTCTCCGGGCGCGCCTCCGACGGCGATTCCACGGTGCTGGCCGCCCGCGTACGGATCGTCTCCGAGCTGGAAGCGCTGGAGGACGGGGCCTGATGCCGGCCAGGTCCACGCCCCGGCCGGGGGCGCGAGCGCCAGAGCGGACAGAAGCGCGACGCCGGCCGTTCGCAGGTGGGACAACATGGCCACCAGAGTAGAAAGCAGCAGCAGCCGTTGTCAAATCTGGTTACAGTTTCGTCACAGAGCTCGCGGCCCCCGCTACAAGGAGCGGCGGTAGAGCTCGTTCCGGGAGGAACCGGTCAGGCGCGCGACGAGATCGGTCGCCTGCCGTCGGCGCACTCCCGCGGCGACGAGCTCCGACACGGCCAGGGCGGCCGCGGCCTCGTCGGGCGCCTCGCGCTCGCCGGCGGCGAAAACGAGCGTGATCTCGCCCTTCGGCGGCTCGTGGAAGCGCTCGGCCAGCTCGCCCGCCGGCCCGCGCACGACCTCCTCGAACTGCTTCGTCAGCTCGCGGCAGACGGCAACCGGGCGCTCCGGGAGGACGTGCGCGAGCGAACGGAGGGTCGCCGGCAAGCGCCGCGGCGACTCGAACGCGACCGCGGGCCACGGCCAGCCTGCGAGCTCCTCCCAGAGCGACGCGAGAGCTGCCCGGCCGCGCGGCAGGTAGCCCAGGAACTGGTAGCGCACCGCTTCGAATCCGCTCGCGACGAGGGCGGTCTCGACCACCGACGCGCCGGGCAGAACGGTCACCTCGACGCCGGCCCCGAGGGCGGCAACGACGAGGCGCGTACCCGGGTCGCTGATTCCGGGAAGCCCCGCATCGGTGACGATCGCAACGCGGCCGCCGGCGAGGAGCCGGGGGAGCATCTCGGCCGTTCGCTGCGCCTCGTTGTGCTCGTGATAGCTCGTCAGCCGGGCCGCGATCCCGTGGCGCTGCAGGAGGATCCGCGTCCGCCGCGTGTCCTCGCAGAGCACGACCTCGGCCTCGGCGAGCTCGCGGAGGACGCGGAGGGTGACGTCCTCGAGGTTGCCGATCGGGGTGGCGCAGACCGCGAGCGGCATCAGCCGCGGGCGGCGTCGAGCGACTCGAAGGCGGCCAGGCCCGCCCCGATCAACCCCGCCGACGTACCGAGCTCTGCGCGGACCACCCGCACCGAGCTTCGCATCGGCTCGAGCGCCTCGCGGGCGAGGACCTCCCGGGCCGGGGCGAGGATCAGCTCGCCCGCGGCGGCGAACCCGCCGCCGATCACGACCAGCTCGGGATCGAACACGTTGACGAGGCTCCCGATTCCGGAGCCGAGCTTGCGGCCGATCTCGACGAGGATCTCGTTCGCCTTCCGATCGCCCTCGTTCGCCAGCCGGACGAGCCGGTGCGCGTCCACCGCCGGGCCGAAGGCCTTCCTCGCCTCCCGCTCGGCCCCCGTCCCGGACACGTACGACTCGAGGTGGCCGCGGCCCCCGCAGCTGCACTCCTCGCCGTCGTGGACGATCACGATGTGACCGAGCTCCGCCCCGGCGCCGGTCGAGCCGCGGTACGGCCGTCCGCCGAGGATCAGCCCGCCGCCCACCCCCGTGCCCAGCGTGAGCATCAGCATGTCCGACGCGCCCCGGCCGGCGCCCACCTTCCACTCGGCGATCGCGGCGGCGTTCGCATCGTTCTCGACCTCGACCGGTAGTCCGAGTCGCTCCCGCATCACGTCCCGGAGCGGGCTCTGGACGAGCGGAATGTTGACCGAGCCGATCACGACACCGGCCCGCCGGTCGATCCGCGACGGCACCCCGAAGCAGGCCGCGGCGACGCGGTCGTCCACCAGCTCCCGAACGGCGCTCTCCAGCCCCTCGAGCAGGGCTGCTTCCGAGGTGAGCGGGGTCGAGTGCTCCCGGTGGGCGGTGACGGTTCCGTCCCGCTCGACGACGCCGGCGAGGATCTTCGTGCCGCCGACGTCGACGCCGATCACGGTGGGAATCACGGCGGCGGCCACGATAGCTCGCTCGGGCAGCCCGGCCGTCGCGTGTGCCGGCCGAGCCGCATCAACCGGCCTTACGCCGCAGCCGGAGCCGGCCGCGCAGTCCGGTGTCGTCCCGCAGGGCCGACCGGGCGGCGTAGTAGCCGCACATTCCGTGCACGCCCGCGCCCGGCGGCGTCGACGATGAGCAGAGGAACGTTCCCTCGATCGGCGTCGAGTACGGGTCGAGACGTGCGACGGGCCTGGTGAAGAGCTGACGGAGCTCCTGGGCGCCGCCGGCGATGTCGCCCCCGACGTAGTTTGCGTTGTAGCGCTCGAGCTCCGCCGGCCCGAACGTGTGCCGCTCGAGGATCCGGTCGCTGAACCCGGGAGCGAACCGCTCGATCTGCGCCTCGATCCGGGCGGCCATGTCCACCTGCGAGCCGTTCGGAACGTGGCAGTAGGCCCACGCGGTGTGCTTGCCGGCCGGAGCACGATCGAGGTCGAACAGGCTTTGCTGGGCGAGCAGCACGTACGGCCGATCGGGATGCCCCCCCTCGGCGACCGCGGCCTCGGCCGCCGCGATCTCCTCCAGGGTGCCTCCGAGGTGCACGGTCCCCGCGCGCTCGCATCCGGGCGCTTGCCAGGGGATCGGCCCGTCGAGGGCGAGGTCGAGCTTGAAGACGCCGGGGCCGTAGCGATACCGGCCCAGCCGCCGCCGGTAGGACGCCGGCAGCGAGTCGCCCGCGAGCGCGAGCAGCTGGCGCGGGGTGACGTCGAGCAGAACGGTCCGCGCAGCGCGGAGCTCCGAGAGGGATTCGACCGTGCGACCGCACTCGATCTCCCCCCCGAGAGAGCGCAGGTACGAGGCGAGAGCGTCGGCGACGGACTGCGATCCTCCGCGCGGTAGCGGCCAGCCGTAGGCGTGCCCGCAGATCGCGAAGATGAGCCCGACCGCTCCGGTCGGGGGCCTCGAGAGCGGAAGGATCGCGTGCGCCGCCAGACCCGCGAACAGGCCGCGCGCATGCGCCCCGGCGAACCGACGTCTCGCGAGACGGGTCGCCGGAAGGAGCGCGCTGACCCCGAAGCGGGCCAGCGCCAGCGGATGCCTCGGGGGCCTGAGCGGACCAAGCAGCTGCTCGAGGAGGACGTCGGCGCGGTCGACCAGGGGCTCCAGCAGCCGCCGATAGGCGTCGGCGTCCTCGCCCAGCGACGCGCCCGTCGTCTCGGGCGAGCGCTCGAGGAGCGCCGCCGTCCCGTCGTCGAACGGATGGGCGAGCGGAGCCGGCGGGTGGATCCACTCCAATCCGTGCTCGTCGAGCGGCAGCGTGCGCAGGAAGGGCGAGCCGGCGGCGAGCGGGTGGATTGCCGAGCAGACGTCGTGCCGGAAGCCGGGCAGGGTCAGCTCCGCCGTGCGCATCCCGCCGCCCACGGTCTCCGCGGCCTCGATGACCAGCACCGAGCGGCCGGCTCGGGCGAGCATGATCGCGGCCGCCAACCCGTTCGGGCCCGACCCGACCACGACGGCGTCTGCCATCGGCCAAGCGTACTGACGCGATCGGCGCTGCCCGGGCGAGAAGTTCGCCATCAAGCTCCGGGCTCGATCAACCGAAAGAGGGATCAGATGACGCGGCTGACGAGCATCCAGGAGCGTCTCGAGGCCGGCGATCCGGGGCGGATCGTGATCAGCGCGCTGATCGTCGTCGCTCTCGCCGTGATCGTGATCGCGAACCTTCCGGCCTCGTATCTCAAGTCGCGGCTCAGCGACCTCAGCGAGCCGGCGATCAACCTCACCGGTCTCGTCCAGGTCTGGGGCGTCTTCGCCCCGGATCCGCGCCGGCAGGCGGTCGACATCGTCGGTCGCGTGCGGCTCGCCGACGGGAGCGTGGAGACCTGGAACGACCCGGAGGCGTCGGCCCTCTTCGGCGACTACTGGGTGTATCGCTGGCGGAAGTACATGGAGTGGGCGATCGCAGAGCCGTACCGCTACACGCTCTGGCGCCCGACCGCGGTCTGGCTCGCGCGGCGTGCCGTGCGCAAGGGCAAGCGACCCGTCGCAGTGACGCTGATCCGGCGCTGGAGCGACCTCTACCCGCCGGGCTCGCATCCGTCCCGCTCGCCGTGGAAGCAGACGGCCTACTACCGGCTGCAGGTCACCCCGGACGTGCTGAGAGAGATCTCGTGATCGAGCAAGCCCTCGCCTCCTGGGAGCGGTTCTGGTTCGCAGAGCGGGAGACCTCCACGCTCGCGTTGATCAGAGTCGCGTTCGGGCTCCTGATGCTGGGCTGGGCGATCTCGCTCAGCACCAACCTGCTGACGTTCTTCGGGCCGACCGGGATCATCACCGCGCAGCCGAGGACCGAGGCGTGGGGCGTGCTCCGCTGGTTTCCGAGCGAGAACGCCGTGCTCGCGCTCTACGCCCTGCTCCTGCTGGCCGCGCTCTGCACGATCTTCGGCCTGGCGACCCGTCTTGCGACGCTCGCGCTGTTCGTCTGCGTGATCTCGTTCGAGCGCCGGAACCCGTTCGTCTTCAACTCGGGCGACGCCGTGATCCGCAACCTGTCGTTCTTCCTCATGCTCGCACCGGCGGGTGCGGCCCTCTCGCTCGATCGGCTGAGGCGGGGCCGCCACGCGTTCTGGACGTTCCCCGTCCGCTCGTACTGGCCGGTGCGCCTGATGCAGGTCCAGCTCTGCGTGATCTACCTGGCGGCGGTCTGGGCGAAGGTGCGAGGAGTGACCTGGAACGACGGCACCGCGGTCTCCTACGCCCTCCGGATCGACGACCTGGCCCGGTTTCCGCTTCCGCACTTCGTCGCCGAGTCGCCGCTGATCGTCGGCCTCGCGACCTACGGGACGCTGGCGGTCGAGCTCTCGCTCCCGATCCTCGTCTGGAACCGGAAGGCCCGGCCGTTCGTGCTCCTGGCGGGGTTCGGGATGCACATGACGATCGACTACCGGATCATGGTCGGCTTCTTCAGCTACGCGATCATTCTCATGTATCTGTCGTTTCTGCCGCCCGAGCGGGCAAGCGCCGTCATCCTCTGGGTCCGCGAGCGCCTGCTCTCGTCGAGGCTTGCCGGCATCCTCGCGTCCGGCTTTCGCCGCCGGCCGTCACCCGGCTCCGCCGGATCGCGCCCCCTGCTCCGCTGACGCACGTGTCCGTCGTCGCCCGAGCGATCCCTCGTTCGGGTTGCAGCCGAGGCCAGCGCCGGCCGATAGGCGGAAGACGTATTGACGGGAAGACCAATCGACGCTGTTAGGGGGCGACGGAATGACCCAACGACATGAACGAGAGCTCAGGGCGACCCAGAAAGCCGTTCTCATCCTGTCTCTCGCGGCGGCGGTGGCCACGGGGCTCGCGCTGACGTCGAGCGTCCACTCGAGCGCTGCGTCGGCCGCGGCAACGGGCCACGCGGGCGGTCAGGGGCCGAATCAGCTCGCCACGGTCACCGGCACGGTCGCGTCGGACAGCTCGAGCGGCACCACGGCCGCCACCGTCACCGGCACGGTCGCAAGCGGAAGCTCGAGCGGCACCACGGCCGCCACCGCGACCGGCACGGTCGCAAGCGGGAGCTCGAGCGGAAGCTCGAGCGGCACCACCGCCGCGACCGTCTCGGGCACGGTCGCCTCGACGACGGGCGCCACGACGGGCTCCGGCACGGGCGGCACGGGCACCGGCGGTTCGGGTACGGGCGGCACGGGCACCGGCGGCACAGGCGGCGGCACAGGCGGCTCGGGCACGGGCGGCGCGGGCGGCACCGGCGGCGGGACATCGGGGTCGTCCGGCGGAGCCGGACAGGTCGCGATCGGGACGACGGTCGTTCACTGCACGCTGATGGGCACGAACAGGGGCGAACGCCTGAAGGGCACCCCGCGCCCCGACGTGATCTGCGCGCTCGGCGGTAACGATCGCGTCTCCGCGCTCGCCGGAGCCGACCGGATCTTCGCCGGCGCAGGCAACGACCTCGGCACCGGAGGCCCGAACAACGACCGGATCTTCGGCGGGCCCGGGAACGACACGCTCTCGGGAGGCTCCGGGAACGACTACCTGTCGGGCGGCTCCGGAAACGACAGCCTCTACGGGGGTCCCGGCGCCGACCGGCTCTACGGAGGCCCGGGCAACGACCGGTTCTTCGCGAGGGACGGCAGGCGGGACCGCCTGTACGGAGGGCCCGGGCGGAACTGCGCCGCCAGCTGGGACACGATCGACGTCCTGGTCGGCGTGAAGAAGGGCTGCCCCTAGACGATCGAGTCGGGAGAGCCTCCGCACCGTGGAGGCTCTCCCGCACCTCGACGCACCCCCGGCTCGGCGTTCCGCCCTCGGGAGCCGCCCCACGAGGCCCGCGCGGCTACCATGACGCGCCGGATGCCGTCCGGAGACAAGCCTTACCGGGTCTACCGGGGCGGTCGCGCGCGAGGGAAGGTGCCCGCGCCGCCGAGGCGGGACCCCGGGAGGCCGACCGGCTCGGGCTTCCGCATCCGCCCGACCCGTCGCTGGCTCCGCTGGATACCGGTCGTGATCGGCCTCTTCATCGTGCTCGTGATCGTCTGGGGGCTGGCGAGCTACTTCCAGTTCCGCGACGGCGTCTCGGCCGCGAACAAGCGCCTCGATCGAGGCGTTCCGCAGGCGCTCGATCAACAGCACGGCGATGCGACGGACATCCTGCTCCTCGGAACCGACCACGCACGTCTCGCGGGCCGGGAATCGGCCAACCGCAGCGACTCGATCACGCTCGTCCGCGTCGACTCCGGCCGGCACCGGATCGCGTACCTGTCGATCCCGCGCGACCTCGTCGTCGAGATCCCCGGCCACGGCGTCGGGAAGATCAACGCGGCGATGCAGCTCGGGGGGGCGGCGCTCGCCGTCCGCACGGTCCACGAGCTGACCGGCCTGCCCGTCAACCACGTGGTGATCGTCGACTTCGGCCAGTTCGAGGATCTGATCGACAAGCTCGGCGGGATCGACATCGACGTCCCGGAGCGGATCGTCTCCAAGTTCGACTGCCCGTACCCGACCGAGGAGCGCTGCGCGCGGTGGGACGGCTGGCGCTTCGCCAAGGGCAAGCAGCACATGGACGGCCGCCGCGCCCTGATCTACGCGCGCGTCCGCAAGAACGCGCTGAACCCGGCCGACAGCGACTTTTCGCGCGCCGAGCACAACCAGCAGGTCCTCCAGGCCGTCGCCGGGAAGCTGACCGGCTTCGGAACCCTGGTCAAGCTGCCCTTCATCGGCGACGACCTGCTCGCACCGGTCGCCACCGACCTGTCGACGCACAGCTTCCTGTCGCTCGGCTGGACGAAGTTCCGGACGAGCGCCGGTCGGACGCTCCACTGCCGGCTGGGCGGTGAGGCGATCGGTGGCGAGATCCGCTCGACCGAGGAGAACCGCGCCGTGGTCGCGATGGTCGCGGGCGACTCGGCACCCCAGCCGCCGACGCCGGGCTCGGGGGCGTTCGGGCCGGGGTGCGTGACGGGGAACGGTTCGCTCGGCGTCCGCTAGCTTTCGCTGGCGGCAGCCTTCTTCTCCGTCTTGTCGGTCTTGTCCGCCTTCTCGGTCTTGTCCGCCTTCTCCGTCTTGTCCGGCTTCTTCTGCTCGTCCGTCTTCGCGGCGCCGTCGCCGTCGCCCGGCAGGTCGCGCTTCTGGCCACCGCGCCCGTAATCGGTCGAGTAGAACCCCGAGCCCTTGAAGTGGACGGGCACCGGATGCAGGACCTTCACGAGCGGCCCGGCGCCGCAGGCCTCGCACGCCTCCGGGTCCGGATCGGTCATCCGGTGGAAGACCTCGAAAAGATGGCCGTTCGGACAACGGTATTCGTAGATCGGCACCGGAGAATCAAGGCTAGCAGCGGCATCGACGGCCCCCGGACACGCGTAAGGTCCGGCGGGCCGTGAGCGAGTCGGCCACAACCGTCCAGCGGGTCATCCCCGGCCGTCTGCGGGCCCTGGCGGCGCCGCGCGAGCTCGATCGGCGCCTCTTCCTCGCCGGTATCGCCGTCTGCACCGGCGTCACCGCCGCGTTCCTGCTCGTCCAGCTCTCCGGGTGGCCTCCGCACGAGGACGAGACCCTGCCGCTCTTCGTCGGCCGCCAGCATCTCGGCGACCTGCTCGATACCGTGCTCGGCAAGCGCGGGGGCGCGCCCGTCCACTTCCTGCTCGCGTGGGTCGTCGCCCACACGGGCGGCGGGCTCCACGCGATGCGACTGATCTCTGCGCTGTCGGCGGTCGCGAGCGTGCCGGCGATCGCCGTGCTCGCCAACCGGCTCGCCGGGCGCGGCCCCGCGCTGGCGGCGACCGCCCTCGCCGCGGCGAGCTGGCTCCTGCTCTTCCACGGCATCTATGCACGCATGTACAGCCTCTTCCTCCTCCTGTCGGCGCTGTCGTACATCCTTCTGCTGCGCGCCGACGACCGGGGCCGTGTTCGCGACTGGGCGCTCTGGGCGGTGACGATGCTCCTCTGCATCGGCACCCACCAGTACGGCGCTCTCGTCCTTGCGTCGCAGGCCCTCTTCCTGCTCGTCTCGAGGAGCAGGATCCGGCAGGCGGCGCCGGCGTTCGCCGCCGTCTTCGTGCTCGCGATCCCGCTCTGGCGAAGCAGTCTCGTCCTCGCGGAACGCTACGACGTCGGCCTGGGCGGGAGCGGCGGCAAGCTGCGCACGCCAGGCGAGGTGCTCCACTATCTGTGGCGCGTCGCGGGCGACTCCTCTGCGGGCTACA
This sequence comes from Gaiellales bacterium, assembly GCA_038248655.1. GTDB lineage: Bacteria > Actinomycetota > Thermoleophilia > Gaiellales > Gaiellaceae > DATBLE01. Next base: position 7,887 of record JBBRXG010000018.1, on the reverse strand, counting down.
CGAGCGTGCTCGCCCTGGTGCTCGCGTTCGCCGCCTTCGGCCTCGTCCGACTCCTCCGAACGAGGCCGCGAAGCGGCCTGCTGACCGCCTGCGTCGCGATCACGCCGACGCTCTTCTTCCTCGTCGGCCGGTTCGGCGGCAACTCCGCCCCCGAGTCGCGGCACCTGATCTTCGTGCTCCCCTTCCTTGCGCTGGCGACCGCGACCGGCATCGTCGCACTCGGCGGCGCGGCCGGCTCGCTCGGCCCGTGGCTCGCGACGGTCGTCGTCGTCGCACTGCTACCCGCCGAGGTCGCCTGGGGCTGGCACAAGACCCCCGCGCTCTTCAAGCGGGAGAGCCCCGTCCGCGTCGCGGCCCGACACCGGGCCGCCGACTGGCTCGCCGCCACCTCCCGGCCGGATGACGTCCTGTTCGCCTACGAGCCTCTGTACCTGGCGGCGTGGGAGCGGAACCGCGACTCGGTCTCGCGCACTGTCGTACCGCGCGCAGATCCGAAGCTGGCGCTGGAGACGCTGGACGAGGCGAGCAAGCCGCTCGGTCGCGGCGTGTGGGTATTCGACGCCGGCGACAACAACAACTACGTGAAGCGAAACCGGATCGAGCTCCGTCTGCCGTTTCCGCGCGCCGAGTTCGAGGGCCGGGTGTACGGCCCGTACCTCGTGATCCGTACCCGCCGTCCGACGCTGACGATCGCCCGCTACCTCGACGATGCGCGCAAGGCCGAGCTGATCGGCAAGTCGCTCGGGATGGGCGACGCCGACATCAACTACGCCACCATCCGCCGAGCTCAGGTACGGCTGGTCGTCCGCTCGCGGTCGAGCGTCTCCTCGTAGCAGGGAGCCTCCTCGAACGCGGTGAGTCCGGTCGGCGTCGGCCGCTCGGGTCGCCGCTTCCGTCGCGCGGTCGCGATCACAGCCGATGCCCCGACCAGGCCGCCGAGGAGGAACGAGCGGAGACGTGCCCGGCGGTTCTGCTCGTCCATGCCGGCGATCCTAGCCCGCCAGCGACTCGATCCGACTTGCAGCGACGGCGACCGACCGACCGCCGAACAGGAACGGCACGGCGTTCGGGATCTCGTGGAACGGCGGGCCGTCGAGCGCGTCCGAGCCCGCCGCCGCGTTCAGCGCGTAGCGGACGGGGATCTCGTGACAGACCACCAGAACGTGGTCGAGACCGCGCTCGGCGAGCCGCCGGAATGCGAGAGCGTAGCGACGGGCGGCTTCGTCGAGACTCTCGCCGCCGGGAAACGGCCTGTCGCGTCCGAGCGAGCGCTTGACCTCGCGGTAGCGGGCCCCGCCGGCACCCTCGAGCTCACCGATCTTCAGATCGTCCAGGAGCGGCTCGACCTCGAACGGCACGTCACGTCCGGCCAACGCGAGCTGGGCCGTCTCGCGCGTGCGCGGGAAGCGCGTGTGGACGCAGAGCTGGAGCTCGAGGTGCCCGAGCTGCCCTCCGAGCAGTCGGGCCTCCTCCCGGCCCTGGTCGGTCAGTGGCACGTCGACGGTCGGATCCCCGTTCACACGTCCCTCCCGGTTCAGCGTCGATTGCGCGTGGCGCGCGAGGACGAACAGCGCCACCTACGGCGACAGCTGCGCGAGGAGCTCGTCGATCTCGATCAGCTCGTACGTCTGGAGCTTGGCGCTGCCGCGCGCGCCGAGCGCGACCGAGACCTTCGCGACCGTGGCCGCGTCGGGCGCCTCGACGATGTTCAGGAAGTCGTACGCACCGATCATCGACCACTGGTGCAGCACTCTGGCGCCGAGCTCCTCGACGTCGTGGTTGACCTCCTTCAGCCGTTCGGGGTTCGACTGGAGCGTCTGCACCCCCTTCGCCGTCAGCGTCGTCAGCATCACGTACTTCGGCATGCGCGCCTCCTCGGTTCGGGAACGCGAGCTTACTTCCTCGCCGCGACCCGGGCCGCCTGATCGAGGTAGAGGATCGCGGCGCCTACGAACAGGATCGGAGACAGGACGAGGTCGGCGAGCACCGTCGTCGAGCGCTCCCCCAGCTCCCCGCCGGTGCGGATCAGGAGGACGAGCATCAGCCTGACGAGGCCGTACAGGACCACGAGCGTCGCCAGTCCGCCCGCCGCGTGCCCGTAGTCGACCCGACCCAGACGCAGCGCGCGGCCGAACGCCTCCCGGAAGCCGGTGCCCTCGACGAGGGCGGCCGGAACCGCCCAGCCCATGAATCCGAGGTACAGAACAGCGGGCAACGCGAGGAAGCCGAGGAGTGCGACCAGGAGCGGCACGGGGATCCAGACCACGACGCCGACGCCGTAGGCGGTCGCCAGCCGTCGCCGGTCCGGGCGCGTACCGGTGACCAGGACGATCGCGACCAGGTACGACGCGGTGAAGAGGAGCGAGCTGATGATCAGCGTCGTCTCGAAGCCGCCGAGGAGCGCGTGCGGCTCCCTGAAGTCGCGCGGCGGTGGGTACCCGCGGGGCTCGTCGTGCCGTCGGCCGAAGGCGGTCGTCAGCTGGACGAGCGCCGCGACCGGGATCCCCAGGGGGAGGACGAGGAAGAAGCGCTGCTGGTAGAAGCGGATCGTCTCGGCCACCAGCTGCCCGATCGTCCGCCGCTCGGGTGGAAGGGGCGGGGGGAGCGGCTGCGGCGAGCGAGACAGGCGAGTCCGGCGTGCCATCAGCCGCGCCGTCGCGACGCGAAGGAGTGGATCAGGTAGAGCGGCAGGACGAGGCCGACGCAGAGGAAGGTCGCCACCCCCCACGCCGTCGCATGGGCGCTTCCCCGCCTCGTCGCATGCCAGTACACCCACATCGACGTGGCGGCGGCGATGACGACGGCAACGAAGAACTCGCCGAACGACGGGTTCTCGAAGGCGGCCGCCGGCACCGCTCGAGCCTAGACTAGGCGAATGGAATGAGGCGGCGCAGCAGCCGGCGGCGCCGTTCACGGCGCTCGTCCTCGGCCGCCCAGCGGGCCTTGAATCGCTCGTACATCTCCTCGAACTCGCGACTGCTCTGAGCCCAGCGCAGCTTCTGCTGCCGGAGCTCCTCGCGCTCCTCAGGAGTCCATTTCCTCTTCGCCATCGTCCTCCTCGAGATCGAGACCCTGGATGATCAGGTTCAGCTTCGCGTCGATCTCCATCAGCTTCCGAATGATGCCATCGACCGTCGCCCAGTCGAGGGCCGGCTCGCGGCGCCGCCACATCGTTCGGATTGTCGCGGCGCCCGTGCGCACAGACAGTGCCGTGAGCGTGTCGATTCAGGCCGCGGCGGCAACAGCGCCGGCCTTTTCTCGTATCGGGGTCTGACCCCGTACGGAAGCATGCCGCTTCGTCCACAAGGGAGATCCCGCTTCGTCTCGACAGCCGTCACAGCTCTGCGACCGTCTCGTCACTGTTCGTTTACGGGGTCTGACCCCGCCGGATCAGGCAGCGGCTGCAACAGCGCCGGCCTTCTCGAACACGAGCTGGCCGTCGCGGGCGTCGGCGCGCACGGTGTCGCCCTCGGCGAAGTCGCCCTCGAGGAGCCGGAGGGCGAGCGGGTTCTCGACCATCCGCTGCAGCGCCCGCTTCAGCGGGCGCGCGCCGTAGCTCGGGTCCCAGCCCGCCTCGGCGACCGCCTCCTTGGCGGCATCGGTCAGCTCCAGCGACAGCCCGCGCTCGGCCAGCCGCTCGCGGAGCCGTCCGAGCTGCAGCTCGACGATCTGGGCGATCTGGTCGCGCGTGAGCGGCGCGAACTCGACGATCTCGTCGATCCGGTTCAGGAACTCGGGCCTGAACACGTCGTGCAGCGCCGACGCCGACCGGACGTTGGAGGTCATGACGATCACCGTGTTGCGGAAGTCGACCGTCCGGCCATGGCCGTCGGTCAGCCTGCCGTCGTCGAGAATCTGCAACAGGACGTCGAAGACCTCGGGGTGCGCCTTCTCGATCTCGTCCAGCAGCACGACCGAGTACGGGCGGCGGCGGACTGCCTCGGTGAGCTGGCCGCCCTCCTCGTAACCGACGTACCCGGGCGGGGCGCCGACGAGGCGGGCGACCGTGTGGCGTTCCTGGTACTCGGACATGTCCAGTCGCACCATCGCGCGCTCGTCGTCGAACATGAACTCCGCGAGCGCCCGGGCGAGCTCGGTCTTGCCGACGCCCGTGGGCCCCAGGAAGACGAACGACCCGATCGGGCGGTTCGGGTCCTGGAGGCCGGTCCTGGCGCGCCTGAGCGCGTTCGCGACCGCCTCGACGGCCTCGTTCTGGCCGACGACGCGCTCGTGGAGGCGCTCCTCCATCTGAATCAGCTTCTCGGTCTCGCCCTCGAGGAGCCGCTCGACCGGAACGCCCGTCCAGCGCGCGACGACGGCGGCGATGTCGTCCTCGTCGACCTCCTCCTTGACCATGGGCGGCTCTTTCGGCTGGGCCCTGGCGGTGAGCTCTTGCTCCAGGGCAGGAAGCTCCCCGTAGCGGATCTCGGCGACTCGCTGCAGCTCCCCCATGCGCTCGGCCCGGTCCGCCTCCATGCTCAGCTCGTCGATCAGCCGCTTGATCTCGGCGATCCGCTGGAGGACCTCCTTCTCCTTCGCCCAGCGGGCGGCGAGCTCGTCCCGGCGAGACTTCGCCTCTGCGAGCTCTCGCTCGACCGGACTTTGCACCTCCTTCTTCTCCTTCGACATCGCAGCCAACTCGATCTCGAGCTGACGCACGCGCCGCTCCGCCTCGTCGAGCTCGAGCGGCGACGAGTCGATCTCCATCCGCAGCCGTGACGCAGCCTCGTCGATGAGGTCGATCGCCTTGTCGGGCAGCTGACGGTCGGAGATGTAGCGGTCGGAGAGCACCGCGGCCGCGACGAGCGCAGCGTCTCGAATTGCGACGCCGTGGTGCGCCTCGTAGCGCTCCTTCAGCCCGCGCAGGATCGCGATCGTGTCCGACGCTGACGGCTCGCCGACGAAGACGGGCTGGAAGCGCCGCTCCAGCGCCGCGTCTTTCTCGATGTGCCCCCGGTACTCGTCGAGCGTGGTCGCCCCGATGCAGCGGAGCTCGCCGCGAGCGAGCATCGGCTTCAGCATGTTCGCGGCATCCACCGCGCCTTCGGCCGCGCCGGCGCCGACGATCGTGTGCAGCTCGTCGATGAACAGGACGATCTCCCCGGCCGCCTCCTGGATCTCGGTCAGGACCGCCTTCAGCCGCTCCTCGAACTCGCCGCGGTATTTCGATCCGGCGAGCAGCGCGCCGATGTCGAGCCCCCAGACCCGCTTGCCCTTCAGACCCTCCGGGACGTCGCCGGCGACGATTCGCTGCGCGAGGCCCTCGACGATCGCGGTCTTGCCCACGCCGGGCTCGCCGATCAGCACCGGGTTGTTCTTCGTCCGCCGCGAGAGGACCTGGATCACGCGCCGGATCTCCTCGTCGCGGCCGATCACGGGGTCGAGCTTCACCGCCTCGGCGAGTGCGGTCAGGTCGCGCCCGAACTTCTCGAGCGCCTGGTAGGCGCTCTCCGGAGTGGGCGTCGTGACCCGTTGCGATCCACGCACCTCCCGGAGAGTGGCGAGGAGGACGTCTCGGGGAACAACGTCGAGCGCGAGGAGAAGATGCTCGACGGAGACGTAGTCATCGTCCAGCTTCCCCGCCTCGGCGAATGCCTGGTCGATGACGTTGGAGAGAGCCTTGGAGAGCGCGGGCTGCTGAGCGTCGCCCTGCAGGCGAGGCTTCGACGCCAGACGCTCCTCGGCCGCTGCGCGAAGACTCCCGGGTTGATAGCCAGACCGCTCGCAGAGCGTTCGGGCCAGCTCCTGGTCGAGGAGCGCGAGCAGCAGATGCTGGGGGTAGAGCTCGGGGTTGCCGAGCCGGCGTGCGCGGTCCTGCGCGGCGGCGACCGCCTCCTGCGATTTCAACGTCAGCTTGTTGAAGTCCATCTAGGCCTTCCTCCGGGCGGGAGCCTGCGGCTGGGCATCTCGATAGAGCACGAGATCGCGGCGGTACTGGCGGTGGACCCGGGTGATCTGCTCCCGCATCTCGCGCTCGAGTCGGTCGAGGCGCGTGCGTAGCTTGCCGAGCTCGTCCTCGAGCGCGAGCACTCGGGCGACGCCGGCGAGGTTGAGCCCGAGCTCCGTGGTCAACCGCTGGATCAGCTTGAGCCGCTCGAGGTCGAGCTCCGAGTACAGCCGGGTTCCTCCCGGCGTCCGCCCGGGGCGGACGAGGCCCTTCGCCTCGTAGATCCGCAGCGTCTGCGGGTGCATGCCGACGAGCTCGGCCGCGATCGAGATCATGTAGCGGGGGCGTGTGTAGTCGTGGCTCGTCACTTCGCCCCCCGGAGCTCTTCGAGCAGTTCGCGCTCCCGCTTGGACAGCTTCTTCGGGACGGAGATCCGCAGGCGCGCGAGCACGTCCCCGCGGCCCGAGCCCTTCAGCCTCGGCGCGCCCTTGCCGCGGACGCGGAGGAGCTTGCCGTCCTCGGATCCGGCGGGGATCTTCACGGAGACCGGACCGTCGGGGGTCGGGACGGAGGCGGTCGTCCCGAGTGCGGCGTCGGCGTAGGCGACCGGCACCTCGACGACGAGGTCGTCGCCGCGGCGCGTGAAGGTCTTCGACGGCTCCACGCGCGTGACGACGTAGAGGTCGCCGGCCGGCGCGCCGCCCCAGCCCGCCTCGCCCTTGCCCTTCAGCCGGATGCGCGTGCCGTCCTTCGCCCCAGCGGGGATCTTCACCGTATAGCGCTTCGTACGCTGCTCGCGGCCGCTGCCCCGGCACGTCGGGCACGGGTCGTCGATCACCGTCCCGTTGCCCCGGCAGCGCGGACAGGGCTGTGACAGCGAGAAGAACCCCTGGCTCTCCGCGACCATGCCGCGGCCCCCGCACTGCGGGCAGACCTTCGGCGCCGTGCCGGGCTTGGCCCCCGAGCCGCCGCAGGCGTGGCAGGCGAGCTCCAGTCGGACCGAGATCGTCGTCTCGACGCCCGCGAGTGCGTCGTCGAACGACAGGTTGACCTGCGCCTCGACGTCGTTGCCGCGCTGGCCGCGCGGTTCGGCGCGGCCCCGGCCGGCACCGCCGCCGAAGAGACCGCCGAAGATGTCCCCGAGATCGCCGAGGTTGCCGAAGTCGAAGCCGCCGGCGGGGCTCCAGGCCGGCCCGCCTCGTCCGTTCGACGAGCCGAAGGTGTCGTACTGCTTGCGCTTCTCGGGATCTCCGATCACGTCGTAGGCGCCCTGCACCTCCTTGAAGCGCTCCTCGGCCCCCTTGTCGCCGGGCTTCGCATCGGGGTGGTACTGCCGGACGAGCTTGCGATATGCCTTCTTGACCTCGTCCTGCGACGCGTCTCGCATCACCCCGAGCACCTCGTAGGGGCTCTTCACTCCGCGACCACCACCCGGGCGGGGCGCAGCACGCGGTCGCCGAGCCGGTAGCCCTTCTGGAGCACCTGCACCACGGAGCCTGGCTCGGCGTCCTCGACAGGCTGCGCGAGCAGCGCCTCGTGGACATGGGGGTCGAACGCTCCGTCGGCGTCGATCACCTCGAGCCCCTGCCGGCGCAGGGCATCGGCGAGCGAGCGGTGGACGAGCCGGACTCCCTCCTCCAGCTTCGCCTCCTCGTGGTGCTCTGCGGCGTCGAGCGCGCGCTCGAGGTCGTCGAGGACCGGCACGAGCTCATTCAGGAGCGACTCGCTCGCGCGCGTGGCGAGCGACTGCTGCTCGCGGGCCGAGCGCTTGCGGTAGTTGTCGAACTCCGCCTTCAGCCGCTGGAGCGAGTCCAGGTACTCGTCGCGCTCGCGCTCGACGACCTCGAGATCAGTACGAGACTCCTCGACCACGGGAACAGACCCGCCAGGGGCGCTTCCGGCGCCCCTGCTTTCCGGCCGGGGGGGGCCAGCCTTGTCGGGCGACCCGACCCCGCACCCGCCATGAAGGCCCGCGGGGGGGCGGCCGTGTCGGGCTGACG